>JBNAAX010000053.1:0-10881 GCA_049631665.1 Schleiferiaceae bacterium | reverse complement strand
ATAAACGTGGTCTCCACAGTGCAGGTCCATTCTCTTTGGCACCGGGTGCTTTGAACTTTGTAACTACAGGGGTAGTTTGGGAGCGTGATCTTATCAATAATGATCTATTTGCTTCTGTAGAGAAGGTGATCATTGCTGACGATAAAGCGCAGAAACTGTTCGATAACTGTTTCCAAGTATTGAACGGTCCAGACGCACCAGACGTAACGGCTCAAGAGCTTGACCGTGAGGTGATCTTGAAATTGACGTACGGCCCAGGTTCTAATAACGTAGGCTTTAGCTACCGCGAGCGCGATCCGCTAATTACAGTTAGCCCTGACGATCGTGATTCAATTTTGAATGCAAATCCAGATTACTTTGATTACAAGTTCGAAGGTTTCCAGATTTTCCAATTGGCAAACTCAGACGTAAGTATCTCTGACATTTACGATCCTACACAAAGCCGTATGGTTGCTCAATGTGATATCAAGAATGGTCTAACACAGCTCATCAACTGGGAGGTAGATCCAGACTTAAATGCATTGGTGCCGCAAGACATGACTTTGCAATCTAACAATGAAGGTATTTTTACCTCGTTCCAGATTACTGAAGACCAATTTGCTACAGGTGATCGTACGCTAATCAACCACAAAGAATACTACTTCACTGTGATTGCTTACGGTCAAAACCAATACCTAGAGTTTAATCCGACTACTGCTTCGGGAGGACAGAAGATTCCATTCCTTGCAGGTCGTCGTAACATTAAAACGTATACTGTAATTCCTCATCAGATTGATTCTGAGAAAGGCGGTACGGTACAGGTGGCCCAGTACGGAGACGGTCCTATCATCAAACGCCTTGATGGTGTAGGTAACGGTGGTACTGAACTTGAACTGCTTCCTGAAGAGGTAGATGCAATCATGAGTGGTAACTCTGATGGTCAGCCGTCGTACATGGGCGGAATGGGACCTGTTGCTATCAAGGTGGTCGATCCACTTGAGGTGAAAGACGGTCAATACACCTTGACTTTTGATGCTGCTAATGCAACGGCTAATTGGGAAATCACAGATGGAACAGGCGCTGTCATTGCAGAATCTGATACAACCATCTCGTTCTACAACGAGCAAATTATCCCAGATCTCGGATTGTCTGTAGCGGTTCAGCAAGCGCCAACACCTGGTGGTGATGATGAAGGTTCGTACGACAATGGTGTGATTTTCTCTGAGATTATTTACGACGACCCTTCGAAAGAGTGGTGGTCGGGTATCAAGGATGATAAATCGTACACACCTTACAACTGGATTCTTGCCGGTACCAATAGTTACCCGACAGAGGAGCCTGCAACCTTATACCCTGATCAAGATGGTGATGCCAAAGGATATTTTGAAAACATCGTGGATGGTACTTGGGGGCCTTACATGTATGCCTCAGGAAATAACCGTGTGAATGTAAACGGCTATCCAAACTACGGTATGGGTCCAGCGGTGACTATCGGACGTAACTTGAACGATGCTGCAAATCTTCATTCTGTAGATATTGTCTTTACGCAAGACAGAAGTAAATGGACTCGTGTACCAGTATTCGAGCTTGCTGAAGAAGTAGGCTTGAGTGAGCATGGTGATAAGAAATTGACACAGCGTCAGGATACTTCTTGGACGTTGAACAATGGAAACCTTGTACAAGATCCTAACATGGCACTGGGTTGGTCGTACTTCCCAGGTTATGCTATCGACGTAGAATCTGGTAAGCGCCTATCAATGGCCTTTGGTGAAAACTCATGGTTGCCGGGCGAAAACGGTAATGACATGCTTTGGAACCCAACGGATCGCGAGTTCTTGCCGCCAGGTAACACTGTAAATGGTGGTTACGTATTTGGTGGTCAGCACTACATCTACGTGTTCGCGGACGAAGATAAAATCTCTGGAAGCAACCTAGACCTTTCTTACTCTGGTCCAAACATCAACAACTGGCCATTGAAGGATTTGATGGAAGATCTAGTGAAGACGGGTGGTTTAGGTAACATTGCCAAGGCTAATTTCTGGAGAGCTTGTCGTTGGATTGGTATGCCAACCCTGCGTCAAGGATTGGATTTTGACCCTTACACAGAGCTTCCGACAGAAACACGTGTACGAATTCGTATGAACGCAGCGTATCAGAACAGTCAGTTGGCTGATGCACCGAACGGTGGTCTACCTCAGTTCCAGTTCAACACGTCAAACATCGCAACCAAGACCTTTATTGATTCAGTGGGTTCAAGTGCACTTGAGACTATACGAGTTGTACCGAATCCATACTACGGATTTAGTGCGTACGAAGGTTCGCAGTTGGATAACATCGTGAAGATTACCAACCTTCCTGAAACATGTACAATCAGCATATTCTCGACCTCAGGTACACTGGTACGTCAGTTGAGAAAAGACAACTCACTCACGTTCATTGAGTGGGATCTGAAGAATACATACAACGTTCCTATCGCATCTGGTGTATACATCATACATGTTGATGCTGGTGAATTGGGCGAAAAGGTTGTGAAGTGGTTCGGTGCACTCCGTCCAGTAGATTTGAACTCATTCTAAGAGAGAATAAAAATGAATATGAAGAAATACATCATTGCATTTTGCGCACTGGCCCTAGTAGGGACTGTACAAGCGGGTAATCCGCAGCGTGCAGGTTCGGCAGGTGCTTCAGAATTATTGATTAACCCATTTGCTCGTTCATCGGGTTGGGGATCTGTAAACGTTGCTGGAGCAAGCGGTATGGATGCCTCATTCATAAACATTGCAGGTATAGCGGCAATGGAGGGCAATACTCAAGTGACCTTTAACAACACACAGTGGTTAGTTGGTGCAGGTATCCAGATGAACGGTGCAACACTCGTGCAGCGCGTAAGCGATGTGGGTGTCTTAAATATGGGAATCAGCGCGTTTGACTACGGCGAATGGGAAGTGACTACTACGGACCAACCTGAAGGCACTGGTGCAACAATCTCTCCACAGAGTATCGTAATCAACCTAGGCTACGCACAGAAGTTTACAGAAAACATATACGGTGGTGCGAACGTAAAGATCTACAGCAGCTCGATTTCTAACTTGAATACGAGTGGTGTATGTTTCGACGCGGGTGTTCAGTACCGCACAGGTATTGATGACCGATTCAAATTTGGAATCACCTTGCGTAACGTAGGGCCAGGTATTACTTACGAAGGTGACGGTTTAGGGGTAACTCTTCCAGTTCCTACGTACGGTGTTGCTTACACGCAGACATTTGAAAGCCGCTCTGCGATTTTCGAGCTTCCAACAGCTTTGAGTATTGGTGGTTCTTACGACTGGTTGCTTGAGAATGGAAAGGTAACGGGTGCATTGAACTTTACATCAAATGCATTTGAAAAGGATACCTACCATGCAGGTGTGCAATACAGCCTAAAAGATTTATTCCAAGTTCGCGTAGGTTACGTTGCACGAGACAACCGTGCTGACGGTATCGGTACTTCTGCCATCTCAGGCATCTGTGGTGGATTCAGCTTTAACGTACCAACAAGCGACGACGGTTCTTTCGCTATTGATTATGCCTACCGTGGTACCACTTCGGCGTTTAGTGGCATCCACACTATCGGAACACGAATCAACTTGTAATAAGAAAGATTTTATACCTTTGAATTAAGAGAGAGGCCTTCTGTGGCCTCTTTTTTAGTCAAAACCTATTCGTTATGTCAGCAGTAAGTTATTATACCGCAGAAGGACTTAAAAAGCTCAAGGAGGAACTTGAGCAGATGAAGACTATTGAGCGTCCTAAAATCTCTCAGCAGATTGCAGAGGCTCGTGATAAAGGAGATTTGAGTGAGAACGCAGAGTACGACGCTGCGAAAGAGGCTCAAGGTCTACTAGAGATGAAGATTAGTAAGCTTGAGGATGTTCTGGCCAATGCCCGCATCTTAAGCGAAGAAAATATCGATCTCAGCAAAGTTGGGGTCTTGACGAAGGTGAAGATCAAGAACCTAGCGAATAGCGCAACCATGGAGTACTCACTTGTGGCCGAAAAAGAAGCGGACATTCGCAAGAACAAGATCTCTGTAAGCAGTCCTATCGGAAAAGGTTTATTGGGTAAAAAGGTAGGGGAGACCGCCGAAATTCAGGTACCTCGTGGGGTAATGAGTTTTGAAATCCTTGAAATCTCTATGGCCTAAAACCATGGCCAGCATCTTCACGAAAATCATCAATGGGGAAATCCCATGTTATAAGGTGGCGGAAGACGATAAGAACATCGCCTTCCTCGATATACGTCCTATAAAAAAGGGACACACTTTGTGTGTGCCAAAGCTTGAGGTCGATGAGCTCTATGAGTTGCCAGCGGATGATTACCAAAGCCTCATGGCGTTTTCGCAGCGTGTCGCTCAGAGCTTGAAGCGCGTGGTGCCTTGTAAAAGAATAGGCTCCTTAGTCTTGGGTATGGAAGTGCCGCACGCACATTTGCATTTGGTACCCATAAATGCTGAACATGAATTAAGCTTTGCTAATGCGCAATCCGGAGTCCCTCAAGAGGAGATGATTGCACTTGCTCGTGCTATTTCAGACGATCTGGATTCTGTTGAATAAAGGCCTCCCAGCTGCCGCCTTTCCCTTTTGCTTTTGGTCGCTTTCCGCCTGAACCGTGTTTAGGAGCTGGTATGCCGCTAGTCTGTGCATGATGACACACTGCTGCTGCGAGTGCATCCGAAGCATCTAAGTATTTGTGGCTCACACCAGGATACATACTCTGGAGCATTCCACTTACTTGTTCTTTACTGGCGTTTCCGTTTCCCACAATACTTTGTTTGATTAAGCGGGGACTGTATTCAAAAACCGGAATTTTCTTAGACAATGCTGTGGCCATACATACGCCTTGAGCGCGGCCAAGCTTTAACATCGATTGTACGTTTTTACCAAAGAAGGGGGCCTCTAGAGCCATTTCATCAGGCTTGTAGAGTTCAACGACCTTGCTCAGCTCTTCAAAAATATGAGACAATCTTGTATAGTGATCGAGCTTGGCATTGAACTTCAATACGTCCAATACTACGGGCTGAACTTTACCTTTTACAATATGGACAATGCTGTAGCCCATAACTACAGTTCCGGGATCGACTCCGATGATTACTTTGTCAATCTCCTTTTCCATCGTTAAATGACCATTCCGACGTAGGCAGCTGTGAAGAGTGATGCTGCTGTACCTGCAATCAGTGCCTTTACGCCTAATTCACTAAGTTCTTTTCTGCGATCAGGTGCAAGAACACCGATACCTCCAATCTGGATGCCGATGCTTGAAATGTTTGCAAACCCACAAAGCATATATGTAGCTAGAACAATGGATCTTTCGCTGCTGAAAAGTCCACCTTCCTTCATTTCCGTAAGGCTTACGTAGGAATAGAATTCATTAAGTACAGTTTTCTCACCAAGCAATTGGCCAACAAGCATGATATCGCTTGCAGGTACTCCAAGGATCCAAGCCAAAGGACTAAAGATGGCCCCTAATATGAATTCTAGCGAGAATGCTTCAAATTGGCCGTTGGTGATGTTGGTTGTCCAAGTGTTCAATCCGGTCCAATCTCCTAAGGTATGAATAATGATGTAGTTCACCCCATAAACAAGGGCTACAAAGACCAATAGCATCGCACCCACGTTCACCGCAAGTTTCACACCTTGTGTGGTACCGTTTGAAATGGCATCCAAGGCATTAGAACCCATACTCTGCTTTGAAATCTCCGCGACCTCATTAAAATTCTCCGTCTCTGGAATAAGAATTTTCGCACTCATAATCGCCGCTGGTGCACTGAGCACAGAGGCAGTAATAAGGTGTTTTGCGAAAAATAACTTGCCTGCGGCATCCGCACCACCAAGGTATCCGATGTAAGCCGCCAAAACGCCTCCAGCAATCGTTGCCATCCCACCACTCATCAAGCACAGCAATTCACTTTTTGTCATTTTAGAGATGTAGGGTTTGACCAACAACGGAGCTTCTGTCTGCCCAATGAAAATGTTCCCCGCAGCTGCTAAAGATTCAGCACCACTAAGTTTGAGCGTTTTTTGCATGACCCAAGCCATTGCTTTAACGACGCGCTGTAAGATCCCATAGTAGTACAAGAGGGAGGTTAGTGCTGAGAAGAAAATTACCGTAGGAAGTACTTGGAAAGCGAACAGGTAACCAAAGCTATCTGTATCTGTAATAAGCCCACCGAACAAAAACTCCGAGCCCTCCTTGGTGAAATCTAGCACAGTTACTGCACCTAAAGAAAACTTATCGAAGGCCCACGAAAACCCGGGAACTTTCAGTACCAAGATGGCTAGAGTTAACTGCAAGAGACTCGCGTTTAAAACGGTCTTCCACTTAATGGCTTTGCGGTTGCTGCTCAACAGCCAAAGTATACCTATGAGAACAGCAATACCTGCAATCCCTCTTAAAATAAATTCGATCATGGTTGTAATTTATCGATGCGGTCTCTGAGTCGTGCGGCCAACTCGTAATCTTCATTTTCAACGGCTTCCTCGAGCTGTTTTTCTAGTAATGTAATACTATCTGCTTCAGTTTCTGACGGGGTGCCTTCTTCCGCGACATCTTCTTCAACACCGTCGGCAACACGCTCCTCTTTCTCGGTAATACCGGCTTGTTCTAAGATGGAGGCCAAAACGTAAATGGGACAATCGACACGGACTGCTAGTGCTACTGCATCAGAGGGTCTCGAATCAAAAATCAGCTGAGCGCCGTGCTCATTTCTAGCATATATAGAGGCATAAAACACACCATTTACTAGACGATGAATCAACACTTTTTCAATCTGTGTGCCCAACTCGTCTAGCATGTTTTGCCAGGTATCGTGCGTCATTGGGCGCGGCGGTGCAATACTCTTTTCCAAGGCGACGGCAATACTTTGCGCTTCAGCGCCTCCGATTACTACCGGAAGTTTTCGCGCATCGGGTCCTTTCTCAGCAAGGATGAGCGCATATGCGCCCGATTTCCCTTGACTGTAGGAGAGTCCTTTAACCGTAATTTCGATTTCTTGCATTAGCTAGCGGCCTTGAAGGCGCGCAAAGCATTCACCAATTTGGGAACTACTTCGAATGCATCACCGACAATACCGTAGTCTGCAGCTTTGAAGAATGGAGCTTCAGGGTCTGTATTTACTACTACAATGGTCTTTGATGCACTCACACCCGCTAGGTGTTGAATCGCGCCAGAAATTCCGATTGCAATATACAGATTAGGGTTGACTTGAATACCGGTTTGTCCAACGTGTTCGCTGTGTGGACGCCATCCAATATCGCTCACTGGTTTGGAACAAGCTGTTGCTGCACCTAGTACCTCTGCAAGCTCCTCGATCATGCCCCAGTTTTCTGGGCCTTTTAGCCCGCGACCAGCACTAACTACAGCTTCTGCTTCTGGTAATGCTACCTTTCCACTGGCAACCTCTGTACCGACAACTTGGAGAAGTTCAGTAGCTGGAATCTCTTGCGATTCCATAACGCCTTCACCGCCCGCATTTTCAATACCAATACTGTTGGGTACAAATGAAATGATGGGAGAAGCTCCGCTGAGTTCAATGGTTTCAATGCCTTTGGATGAAAATGCGCCACGCTTTACTTGCAGCGGTGAGGTCCCCAAAGGAAGACCAATGGTGTTGGTACTTAATGCGGACTCTTTGATGGCTGCAAGTGCCGGAGCAACACTCCTCCCGAGTGATGTACCGGCAATTACTACACCTGTAGCGTCTGCGCTAAGGGCTTCAAGCTGTCCAGCGATTCCCATGGCGGTTTGGCCAAGACTAATTTGAATACAGTGGTCTGCGCCGTAATCGGCGAGCTCGGCAGCTGGTGCTTCTGAGCTAGTTACTACAATGACCTTAGCGCCTATCATGGACGCCCAGTTTTTAGCGTAACCTACGGCTTCATAAGAGGCTTTCTTGTACGCCCCATTCCAATCTTCAACAAATACTACAATTGACATCGTTTCAAATTTTAAATGGCTTTTGCTTCTTCGTGAAGCAGGCGCACAAGTTCATCTACATTTTCAGCATCCACCATTTTTACTTCGGCTTTACCTGCTGGTTTTTCAAAGGCCACGGCAGAAGTAAGTCCTCCATTTTCACTGGAGGCGACTACTTCAAGCGGTTTGGTTCTCGCGGACATGATGCCACGCATGTTAGGAATACGGAGGTCCTTCTCTTCCACTAAACCTTTTTTGCCACCAATAACCATTGGTAATGTGGCTTCATAAGTTGCGTGTCCCCCGTCTATTTCGGAGATAGCCGTTGCAGTGCTGTTTTGAATGGAAAGTCCAACACATGCATTGGCGAAGGGAAGGCGAAGCATTGCTGCAAGCATTGCAGGTACTTGTTGACCGTTGTAGTCGATACTTTCTTGACCGCAGATAATAACGTCGTAAGAATTTGCCTCGATGTGGTTCTTGAGTTCTTTGGCTACTGTGATAGCGTCCATAGGGGTGGCATCTACTCTTACCGCATTATCTGCACCAATGGCAAGCGCTTTTCTAAGCGTTGGCTCGGTGGTGGCCGGGCCGACATTGATTACGGTGATTGATCCGCCTTGAGCTTCTTTTAAGTGAAGCGCTTTGGTCAATCCAAACTCGTCGTATGGATTGATAACGAACTGAACCCCCGCAGGATCAAGCGACGTACCGTCTGCTGTGAAGTTAATCTTCGCAGTAGTGTCTGGCACGTGGCTAATACAGACTAGTATGTTCATAGTTGGGTTATGATTTGCCTCTAAATTACTATGCATGCATAATAAATCCAAAGAAATTTGATGCAAAGACGCATTTTTATCATTCGTTCAAATATCGAACGAAAGTGCTTCTTTGGCGTCAAAAATTGGCCCCACTTTTTGTGAACTCAATGAACTAAGAACAGGGAGGGAGAAAAATCTGCTAATGTTGACATTGCATCTTATATTTGCCGTCCTGACACATCATTTGAAACTATGAAAACGATTCAGTTTAGAGAGGCCGTTTGTGAGGCCATGAGCGAGGAAATGCGCCGCGACGAAAACATCTACTTGATGGGTGAAGAGGTTGCAGAGTACAATGGTGCATACAAAGCGTCAAAAGGAATGCTAGATGAATTCGGTGCAAAGCGTGTTATTGACACACCTATTGCGGAGCTTGGATTCGCTGGAATCTCAACAGGTGCTGCTATGAACGGTTTGCGTCCTATCGTGGAATTCATGACGTTCAATTTCTCTATGGTGGCTATCGACCAGATCATCAATAATGCTGCAAAAATGAAGCAGATGTCCGGTGGTCAGATCAATGTGCCTATCGTATTCCGCGGACCTACTGCATCTGCAGGTCAGTTGGCAGCAACACACTCCCAAGCATTTGAGAGCTGGTACGCAAACTGTCCAGGTTTGAAAGTGGTTGTTCCTTCAAATCCTTACGATTGTAAAGGTTTGTTGAAGAGCGCTATCCGTGACAACGATCCAGTTATCTTCATGGAAAGTGAGCAGATGTACGGTGATAAAGGCGAAGTGCCAGAAGGTGAGTACACATTGCCTATTGGTGTTGCTGATATCAAGCGCAAAGGAACTGACGTTACCATCGTATCCTTCGGTAAGATTATTAAGGTTGCTTACGAAGCCGCGGATAAATTGGCAGAAGAAGGCATTTCTTGTGAAATCATCGATTTGCGTACGGTTCGTCCAATTGACTATGCAACCGTTATTGAAAGTGTAAAAAAGACAAACCGTTTGGTATGTCTGGAAGAAGCTTGGCCGTTGGGATCTATCTCAACTGAAATCACTTACAAGGTTCAACAAGATGCTTTCGATTACTTGGATGCACCCGTAAAGAGAATTACGACTACTGATACGCCAGCGCCGTATTCACCAACACTTCTTGCAGAGTTCTTACCGCAGGTTGGACAGGTGATTGACGCTGTGAAATCAGTGATGTATGTTAAATAACCCAGAGGTTTTACACTAGAAGTCGAGGTAAAGACTCTTCTACTTATATTTGCAGCCCTCTTTGTAAATGCATTGAGGGCTGATTTTTTATCAAACCATCGTTATAATGGAAAATATGCTTTTGTTGGTACCAGTATTTGGTATCGTTGGTCTAATCTATATGTTCGTTTTGCGCAATTGGGTCGTGAAACAAGATTCGGGCTCAGAAAAAATGTCAAAACTTGCTGCTTACGTTAAAGAAGGCGCTTTGGCATTCTTGAACGCGGAATACCGCATTTTGGCAATCTTCGTAGTGGTAGCAGGTATTCTGCTCGGTATTGTTTCTTCAGTTGTTGAAACGACACACTGGTTCATTGTTGTAGCCTTTGTTATTGGTGCAGTATTCTCTGCAGTAGCTGGAAACATCGGTATGCGCATTGCTACAGATTCAAACGTAAGAACTACAGAAGCCGCTCGTACTTCTTTGCCACAGGCGTTGAAAGTATCGTTCCGCGGTGGAACTGTAATGGGTCTAGGTGTTGCTGGTCTCGCAGTTTTCGGATTAGGTATTCTCTTTATCGTTTTATCGAACTGGTTCATCGTTGGCGAAGATTCATTCTACAATGAAATGACTATCGTATTGGAAGCCCTAGCTGGTTTCTCTCTAGGTGCTGAATCTATCGCGTTGTTTGCGCGTGTAGGTGGTGGTATCTACACAAAAGCTGCCGACGTAGGTGCTGACCTTGTAGGTAAAGTAGAAGCAGGTATTCCTGAAGATGATCCACGTAACCCTGCAGTTATTGCTGATAATGTTGGCGACAATGTTGGTGATATTGCTGGAATGGGTTCAGATATTTTTGAGTCATACTGTGGCTCAATGATTGCAACTATTGCAATTGCGTCTACACTTTCTGTAGTTGCCTTAGATATGCTGGGTGGAAATAGAAGTGAGCTTATGTTTCTCCCTCTAGCGCTTGCA
>JBNAAX010000052.1:0-11522 GCA_049631665.1 Schleiferiaceae bacterium | reverse complement strand
GCGTCCAATATCAAAAAACCAATATTGTGACGGGTATTTTCATACTCGGCTCCGGGATTACCCAAACCGACAATGAGGAACTTCTTCATACCCGTTAAGGTACAATTTATTCAGCAGCAGCTGCTTCAGCTGGAGCTTCAGCACCTTCAGCGCCTTCAGCACCTTCAGCGCCTTCTTCATCCTCGTCTTCGTCCTCGTCCATTGCACCACGTGCTTTCTTAACGGTTACAATAACGGCAGTATCTGAATTGAGGATTTCAAAACCTTCAGGGGTTACGTCACTTACACGAATCGACTTACCAATTTTTAGTTCAGTAATGTCTAGATCAATGCTCTCAGGGAACTGACCTGGGATTGCACGAATTGAAAGCTGACGCAAAATCGTCTTAAGCTTACCACCGTTCAATACACCACGTGCTTGACCGTGAAGAACTACGGGGATGTTCATAGTTACTGCCTTTCCATCTACCAACTGAATGAAGTCGATGTGCATCAACTGATCAGTTACAGGGTGGAATTGGATGTCTTGGATAACTGCCTCTACAGTAGTATCTCCCACTGTAATTTTAGCAGTCTTTGCTTCCGCAGTGTATACAAGTCCTTTAAATGCTAGAGTCGGTGCAGAAAAGTGAATAGGAGCTTCACCACCGTAGATAACACACGGCACGTTTCCTGCTTTACGCTCTGCTTTTGCGTTTTTAGAACCAACCTCGGTTCTTACATTTCCTTGAATTTCAACAGACTTCATCTAATCTTGTTTATTCTGGTATTACATTATGAAGTGTCCTGAAATACTCTCGTGGTGGTGAACGTTTTTCATCACCTGTGCGAACATTTCAGCAACTGAGATCACTCGGATCTTCGGGTTTTCTTGTGTCTGTGGAATGGTATCAGTGATAACCAATTCTTCCAATGCGCTGTTTGCAATTCTTTCGTGGGCTGGCCCGCTAAGAACGCCGTGGGTACAGTAAGCGCGAACTGTTTTGGCGCCTTTTTCTTTTAGCATTTCAGCCGCTTTACAAAGTGTGCCGCCCGTATCAACCATGTCGTCAACAAGAATAACATTCTTACCATCAACATCACCAATCACGGTCATTTTGTCAATCACGTTTGCCTTCTTGCGCTCTTTGTAACATACGACTACATCTGCTTCAAGCTTCGAACCGTAGGCATGTGCACGTTTTGCGCCACCCATATCTGGGGAAGCAATACAAAGATTTTCCAGCTTCATTCCTTCGATGTCTCTGATGAACAAGGCTGAAGAATACAAGTGATCGACAGGAACTTCAAAGAACCCTTGAATTTGGTCTGCATGAAGATCCATAGTCATTACGCGAGTTGCTCCTGCTGCCATGAGCATTTTAGCTGCGAGCTTTGCACCTACAGGAACTCTTGGTTTATCCTTACGGTCTTGACGAGCAAGGCCGAAGTAAGGAACCACCGCTGTAATGTGTTTTGCTGAAGCGCGTTTAGCTGCATCACACAACATTAGAAGCTCCATTAAATTATCCGCTGGAGGGTTGGTGCTTTGAATCAAAAAGACACGGTTACCACGAACAGTTTCCTCAAAAGATGGGCAAAACTCACCATCACTGAATTCAGTGATTTTGACATTCCCCATAGGAATACCGTACTGTCCCGCGATTTTCTTAGCGAGATCCATCGTGTGTCGACCGGCAAATATTTTTGCTTCAGGAAGCATCTGTACTGTGTATCAGTATTATTAACGCAATTCACGCACCTCCGAAGAGGGGTGCAAATGTAAGTAAAAGAACATTAAAAATTGCCCTAAAAAACTGGCGGATTCAATTTCTTAGAGAAAATATTAGGAGAATTCGAAAACCCCCTTATTTTTGCCCTCCAATTCCACGGAAGCCTAGGTGGCGGAATTGGTAGACGCGCTGGATTCAAAATCCAGTTCCTTCGGGAGTGCGGGTTCGATTCCCGCCCTAGGTACTAAGCCTTGTTCTTTTCAGAACGAGGCTTTTTTCTTTTCCAAGCACCGTTTTTATAGCGTTGATTGAGTCGAATTTTTGATGGGTCTTTTGTGAGGTAAATTTTCAGGTCAGCATCACCCGCTTTGTCTACCACATAAACATTGATACAATCGACCCGTCTGCGCTCTCCAGAATTAATAATGAACCAGTGACCTTCAACATTTCGCGCGTGATGAAGGGATTTTGTGTGTAGAACAACTCCGTCAGCATTCCATTCAAGAGAGGTAAAGAAAACATTGACATCAGCATCCCATTTATTCTCAACAATATTTATTACCTGAGCCTGCACAAAACCGTGGGGAAGAACTAAGAATAGTAGAATGCGCAGTATATGCATGTAGTGAATGGTTTAACGAGAACGACTTATCTACGATAAAGACTGGTTAGAGGCACCTATTTCTCTACTAGAAGATACTGCTTGTTTCCACAATAAAATGAGATTGCACTCCCTGCCCCAAAGAATTTGATCGCCGTGGCTTCGCTGTATTCATTACCGTAGCGTTTACAAATAGATTTCATCATTATTCGAATTTCTTTGTCAGGTATGATAAAGTCAAAACTTGTTGAAACGAAGTAATCAGGCAGTTCAAATTGGAGTAGAATATCCTCTTGGGTAAAAGTTAATTTTGCTTCACCGATCAAGGTTCTTTCAGAAACTTCGGTTTTTACTTGATAAGCATCGTACATTATCTCTTCATCTGCTAATTCAAGTAAATGAAAATGCTTGGTAGAGAATGCAGAATCAGCTTCTTCATAGATTTTGAACTGATCGGCACCTAGGACATTCGGCACAATGAACATGCAAAGCAACATCAAAACGTAGGATTTCATGGCGTGCGGTTTTGGTTACATAAAATTAATTTCGGTTGGAGTTCAGCATCTTAACGAGGCCTTAAATCTCTGTTAAACAATTGGTTGCTAATAGTGTGTGTAATTCAATTCTTTTGAACTTTCTTAAAATTAGGAGGTCTTCAGGCAGGTTGTTGTTTCATTTTGACCTGTTTCAACATACTTGTGATTTAATCAAAACCTGACGAATTTTGAATTATCATCCTTCCCCAACTATGCAGGGAACTCAAATAAGGCCATTAAAAAGTTGAAATAAACTAGAATACGAAAGATACAGGAGTGAATTCTTTACCCCAGTAGGACGTTCGAGAATTGAATTGTTCTACCGATCTAAAATCACTATGAGTTAAGATATAGTCGGCATAGCACGGTTCACTTTTTTGCTTGGCAAATAATTCTGTAATTCTATTTAATGGTAGAATTAAACCTATTTCGGTAGTACCTCTGGTCCGCGTCTGATTTAACTCACTAACAGTAAATTCGTATCCCATAGAAAGTATGCATTGGTTCAAGTTGATTTGAGCTGACCAATAGGTCGCGTCCATCTTAGTAGCTGACGGGAGGAAATTCCTTCTTCTAATTCCACCATAAAAGTTTAAAATACCGTTAACGCTGGTTCCTAGCCTCGTTTCATGTGTTGTCAGGGGACCTTGATATTGCGCCACATAGCCCAAGTGAAAATAATTAGCGAAAGATTTTGAAAAAAGCCCTCGTTTCTTTTTCGGCATGTACACCATGGATAGGTGAGCTACATATCTAGGGTCTAAGCGACTCGTCTCATTAAAAAATGAAATGGCTGGTGCATTGAGTTGAAAACCGGCCACACCAGCTTTTAATCCCATTACACTCCTATTTCTAGTTTGGTAAGAATAGGATACCCTTACGCCGGCATTTGCATTGATGCTAATAGAACTATTTGGAAAGTTTGGATTAACAGTTGGCGTGCTGAAAATTATGCCATTGAATGGATCAATTTGTGACGAAAACGTTAGTTGAGACCAATCTAAAGCTAGTTGGCGTATGCCAATTCCCACTCCTGCGGCACCGCTGTATCTCGATCTGCGAAGTTTTCCGCTGAATCTAGCGGCATTAGATATTGTAAATTCATTCAACGTTAGATTACCTTCTCCGCTGGACACCTTCACCCAGTTGAGGCCTGTTCCTAATCCCTTTTCATGCCTGCTTAAGAACGGCGCTATCAATGTTGCACGATGTACATTGTACGCAGGCGCAAATGGAGACGGACCGGGTAGATTCCACCATTGCTGTCTAGAATTTGCCATGAAGACCCATTCATTGTATCCCGGAATTGCGTAGGCTGGATTGAATGAAAGTGGATTCGATTCAAATAGACCCGTTGTGATGTCCTGACTTTTAACACCAAAACATCCGAAGACAGCAATAATAACAAAGAATTTGCGCAGCATTATCGAATAAGTGTTAATGTCCCATACGTTCTCTTAGAACCATGAACGTTTTCTTGACCGGTCCAAATGAATCCGTCCCTAAAGGTAGCTCTAATTTTCCATGCATAGACTCCCATTGGGGCTGGCTCACCCGTTCTCTGGTCGTTTCCGTCCCAGCCTACGGCAGGTCCAAAGTAGGGTTCTGCAATTTCATTAGAGTAAAAGACCTCGTTACCCCATTTATCGTATATCCACAATTCATAGGAGGCTAGACCGAAGCCTTTCGGTAAAAAGTATTGGTCATCATTGGCGAATGTCTGCTCCGGTGCTAACGCATTTGGAACAAATAGTGACGATTTCCAGACCCAGATTCTTTTACAAATAGAATCTGTACAGTTGTCCGGAGTTGTAACATATAAGCATATTTCGAGGCTATCAACTGCGGTAGCTGATGGATTGAAAATCATTGTTGGACTTATTTCGAAACTTTCTTGTCCGTCACTAAATGTCCAGTAGTAAGAATAAGTCGAATCTAAAGGGATGGATAGATTTTCGAAATACATTCCGTTTACACCATTTGTATCATTCGAAAATTGAGCCGTTGGATCCTGTGTTACATACATTAACGCAGGAGCTGTTTGTGTTACACAGCCTAAGGCAGTGGTAATTGTTGCATACACAGAATAGGTGCCCGGTAAATTATATACGTGATTGTATCCAAAGGGAGGTGCGTAATTGGTAATAATGGTACCATCACCCATAGACCATTCCACTTTAATAATGCTATCTACGCCATTGGAAACGGCGCTTGTATCTGTGTATCCGATAGACAGTGGAAGACAGCCACTTTGACTAGGCGCCGGGGGCAGAGTGAGGGAACTGTTTATCTGAATTAATCTAGAGGTCGAATCAATACAGCCAAATGCAGTCTCACTTTTTAGTTTTACCGTGTAACTCCGAGCTGAGTTATAGGTGAATGTAGGGGAATTCAGAGTTGATGTGAAAACACCTGGGAAAGCGGAAGCATCAAAATCCCATTCGTAGGAAGCTCCGTTTTGTGTTGTATTGATGAAAGAATACGTTTGAGGCACGTTACAGCTATCCCCCTGAATCATGACGGGTGTAAAAGATGAGGCTGGGCTAGGGTTGACTAAAACATTAGTTGTGGCGTAGTCAGTACATCCATTGGCGCTGGTAACGAGCAGACTAACAGTGAATGTACTGTCGTATTGATATAGGTGAGACGGATTCTGGCTTACAGCGCTATTACCGTCTCCGAAATTCCATAAAATACCAGCAATACTTCCACCACCAGTAATGTTGATTATACTGCTAAAATTAGATGTATCACCCAAGCAGACTGGTGAACCAGAAATGCTAATATCAGGCGTTGGGTAAATCGTGATATCTTTTGTCTTTACGGATACACAACCATTGGTCGAATAGGTATAAAGTGTCACCGTGTATACCGCCCCTGTATCGTAAACATGCTGAGGGTTCATTGCGAACGAAGAGTCGCCATCACCAAACATCCACTTGTATCCGCTTATCACCCCATTATTAGAATAGCTGGTATTGTTAAAAAATACGGTGTCGTTGCCGCACAAGAAATTCGAACTCGAGAAATCTGCAACCACGTTGGGATAGACTTCGATGGTTTGTACCACGGTATCAATACCACAGGCGTTGCTTGCATAATGCGCCACGTAATACGTTCCGTTCGTATCATAGGTATATTGAGGATTTGGCGCAACACTTACCGCAGTATCACATGTTTTGGTAATTGGGTCGTAATCGAAACACCAACCAAGAATATCGTAATTGTATGCTAAACTGGTGAAGTTCACAGTTAAGGGTTCACAGCCAGTTACATCCGAGGCGGTAAATGCTGCGGAAATAGATCCACTTGTAAGAATAACATCCTTGGTTATGGAGCTATCCCCACATTCATTAAATACAGTAAGCGTTATTGTATAGGTTGTATCTCCTGCACCTCCGTATACAAAGTTATGGCTAGGCTGCTGCCAAGAATATTCCAAGCCATTGGGTCCGGGTACTAGCTGTCGCATCCAAGGATTTGAAAATCCATCGCCCCAATCTATGTAAGCGCTATCGGCCTCACCAGAAATCTGTCCGTCAAGAATGAGGAAAACATCTAAATCGGTACATCCTGAATTTGGTAAAGGATAGAAATCAGCTACCGGTGGGGTTTTGATAAGAATGGTATCTGCATCCGAAATATCTTGACAACAACTCAAAAGAATTTTCTTCAAGATATAGCGTGTGTGTGTGGTATAACTTGGCTGAAGAACGGGCAATGAGGGTACATTGGACCACGTCTGTATTAAGTTGGTCGTTCCAGAGTCTGTTAGAAGATATAATTCAAATCGCACACTGTCGTAAAAGCCAACGTCGCTATGTGTAAATGTTGGAGAAATTGGAGCACATAGACTGTCATCGTCAAAATCAACAGATACTGTCGGTACAGGCATGACATAAATATCCCTGACGGTATCATCGTCACAACCAGAAATGGTCTGAGCTTGCATCCAAATACTTATCCATCCCGTTTGGTTGAAAGTGAAGGTTGCTGTATCCCCAACCTGGTCTATAACACCATTGGCACCTAAATCCCAATTAATCTGGCTGATTCCAGCTCCATTGGTAGGCTCAATAGAAGTCGAATAAAAAGAAACAGCATCCCCCAAACAAACTGTGTCGGGGTAACAATTTTGAGAATTGTTAAAAATTGCTGTTGGATAGGAAATTGGATTACCGTCGTCTACGCTGAAGATCATGACAGTTTCTCTATCCGAGGAACACCCCCAATCGCTGTAAACTTCATAGGTTACAAAAACCGTATCCCCTGCATTGGCAAGCTGATAATTAAGAGTACTCCCTGAGTACAGTGTATCACCCGAGGTGTCGGTAATCCAAGTCCAATGAGAAGTAGCGTTTTGATTGACACTAATTTGTAAAAGTGTGGTATCAATATTTACTGGACTACATAAACCCGAGGCCGTGTTGAGGCTCATCTCAACGTCTGGATGAATGAGTATGGTATCTAGAGCGATATCAGAACAACCAGGGGTATTCACGCCTTCAAGCCAAATAAAGTAGGGAATGGCTGAATTCGTGTCATTGGTAAAAAGATAGTTTGGTAAGAAGTCATTGAAAGTATCGGTGACCCCTGTAAGGCCGTTGGTAATAGCCCATGTGAATCTTATAGAATCACCAAAGTTCACCGGATCAGTAAGATTATTGGCAACATCTTGGAAACTTACACTATCACACCCATAATCGTTGATGGCAATATTGATAACGGGGGATGGTAAAACATAGAGTGTACTTACGGAGGTATCCGTACAAGAAAATTCATTCGTAATAACTAGTTGAATTTCAACCGCCTTTATTAATGAGTCCGTGGGTTGGACATAGACATTGGTATTCTGACCGCCAGGATTATCAAAAATAGTTGATGAGTCAGATGTACTCCAGCTGTACGAAAGAATTGAATGATGGCTGTCGCTTGAATCGTGTAAAGGCCACCACTCACCCGCACATATTGTATCGGGTATACCCATATCTGCAACGGGTTGAGAACGAATGATGACAGTATCTCTTTTGGTATACTCACAACCGTCGGGTCCTAACCCAACTACCTTGATTACGTAAGACTCGTCATTATCCGGGTATGAGATGGGATTAAAGACTAGGTATGGAATCGAATCTTGTAGTCCTGATGTAGAGTCCAGTGAATTATTACTGTTAAGTGCTACGACGCTCCAGGTAAAGGAAACGCTATCACCTTGGCTAGTATTTACAATAGTAGGTATCCATGTATCACAATCGCTGCCGTTTACTGTAAATTCTATTTGTGGAGTAGGTACTACAAACATGTATTTCTCGGTGGTATCACGACATCCGAAGGGGGTGACTGCAATGTGCTGAAGTTTGTACCACGCGTAACCATAAATTTGAGTAGATGCTATGGAGTCCTCAAACTGACTAAAAAGACTGTCGGTCCAAACAAGCGTTGCACCGGAATCTGCATACAGCGTCCAATAATGAGAATTATTTGACAATGAATCTAATGCACCAGCAGCGTAGTAAAGCATGCCACAATCTGGATTTTCAGTGAGACTAAAGTCAGAATTAGGCAATTCATAATTAGTAATTCGTATGGAATCGACATTGTAACCACACGAATTATGAAACTCGTAGTAAACCTCAAATAAACCCGTACTATCAAAGGCAAAAATATCGAAGCCAGTCACGGTATCTATCCCTAAATGCCTCCAGCCTGTGGCGGGGGTTATTGTATAAAAAGTGCTGTCTATGGGTCGGTAAACATCGACAGTTCCAAAATCCAAGGTTCCTTGACCTACCGTTAAAACCAAGGTATCCGAACAGATTTCGCTGTCCGCATTGAACAAGTAATTTGGTTCATCAAAAACATAGAAGGTATCAGTGATACTATTTTCTCCACACGGATTTGGGCTTGTGTATTCGATGATGTACTGCCCAGTACTGCTTAACGTAACAAACTTAGAAACTCGTGAATCAAGCGTTGAGCTATCTACCACTGTTCCATTTGGAGTGGTGATGGTGATTTGATACGTCAGTGAATCATAACAGAGTGAGCTTTCATGCTGGAAAATAATTTCGTACTCGTTGTCAACACA
The DNA here is from genome assembly GCA_049631665.1 of Schleiferiaceae bacterium. Taxonomy (GTDB): domain Bacteria; phylum Bacteroidota; class Bacteroidia; order Flavobacteriales; family Schleiferiaceae; genus UBA10364. Next base: position 2,585 of record JBNAAX010000052.1, on the reverse strand, counting down.
TACCGTATCAGGAATGTATTGTAATACACGCATCCCTGAAAGTGTATCCACACAAACCCATATGCTGGCTGTGTCCGGAACACAAGATTGCGATCCATTCGCTGTTAATCCGTGCAGTTTTTTGATTCTGAACAATCCTCGCTGATGAAAAGCAAGGGACAATGAGTAACTCCCGCTTGTCCAAAGGGCAGGTAAACTCATAGAAATACTTGTATCACCCATGGAAGAGCCTGAGGCAACCGTATATGTGCTGCTTCCTGGTGACATTGGATTACCAAATTCATCGTATACCAACCAAACTCGGCTATACGAGGTATCACATATGAAATTACCTCCTGATGTAGGGACGATAGTATTACCGTCTCGTATGGAATCGTGAATAGTGATGTATTGATCCACACAGGCAATGGTATCACCGTACAATCCAGTTTCAGGCGATTGTGAAACTACAATAGGACCAACCGCTGCTGTACTCTGAGAGCCAACACATGGCGATTGTTTGGTGGCGGTAACGGCAAATACATTATCGTAAGATTGTCCCCCTAAAACGGTATTGTATCCACATGAACTATTCTGGAACCAATGGCGGTAAGAGAGAGAGCTGTCCGCCGGATCGAAAATTAACCAGGGCCTTACACCCACGCCATTTACTACTAGTGGAGCGGAGACTTGTTTTGTTTGAGAACTGTCATTACAGCTGAAGCTATACAGCGTTCCTGTCACATCGCCTTCCCAGTTAAGCACCTCAAAATCAAAGGATACGCTATCCTCATACGGAGCAAAACAAAGAGAAGTATTTCCAGGGGTTGAGAGCCCTAAAATCTGGGTGGAACCAAAATATAAATTAAAAGAGGTGGTAAAACTACAGCCCAAAGAATCTGAGATGGTTAAACTAACAGGGTAAGAGCCTGAAAATCCATAATAATGATTGTAGCTGTATCCTATATTAACTATTGTACTGTCTGTAAAGCCATCGCCCCAATCGATGATTAAAGTATTGCCCGCCAAAGCAGAAGAGTTATTCGTAAAACTTATTCCAAAAGTTGTTGCCGAGAGGCCGCTACAAGCTGGATAAGTGATTCCATTACCATAGTTCACTGGAAATAAAACGGATGAGCTCGCGCCATAGACTTCTGAAACTAGAATGTTAGCGCTACCACCCGATAAAGAGAGGCCAATACTCAGTTGATTGGTATCAGAATTTGTACATCCAAGACTATCCGTGAAGGAGTACATAAGATCGTAATTTCCGGTTCCTAGGCTAGTAAGGTTTAATACCGTATCGTTACTTATCACTCCGGGATATCCAATGATAGAATATGTACCCCCAGGCGGCGAACCTCCAGAGACAGTTGTGTCTGAAAAAGCACACGAAACTATTGAACTCCAATGATTATTAAGCGATACGTTAGGCAGGGCATTTATACTGACATACAATGTGTCAACATTATTCTGCACCGTATCCTCTAGGATAAGGTTAAAGCTGAACGGAACATTGCTTTGATTCCAACTTGCAAAAACCTTTGAAGAATCATTGTTATAAGGCGACTGCAGTAATACTACACTTGAGGAACTAGACCATTGAAAATCGCTGTAATTCGGCGCTGCACCTATAATTGAGAAGATTTCTCCATTACTATCTCCACAGATATTTATCGTATCAGAACTGTGGGTTGAACCTTGTGAATCACCTATTGAAATCTGTCCAAAAGTCAGAAGTGGAAAAAATAAACAAGCGATTATTCTGCTGCGCAAAGTTTTAAGTGCTAGTGTTGACGAAGACAAATATTGTTCAAAATTTCTACAATTCTACTCTTATTTAGCACAAAGAGGCGTAATTTAGAGAATTAGATCGCCAGACAAAACCACGAGCACATGCTGTTTAATTTGAAAAAGACTTACCTTTTTTTCGCTTTATTGTTTACACACATTAGTTGGAGCCAATCTTCAAACTTCAGCATTTCTGCGCAAGCCGTAACACTTCCGTTAGACAGTTCTGGGTTAGCAACATTAAGTGTTGGTGATATAAATGTTACTTCATCAAGTTCTAGCTCGTACAGCTTAGCCTTATCGGATTCACTTTTCGGATGTGATAATCTAGGAGCCAATAGTGCTGTAGTTACAGCTGTTGATGCCCTAGGCAATGTGGCTTACGACACAGTTGATGTCACCATCATTGATAATTTGATTCCCTGGAATATCTCTAGTGAAGTTTCGTTGTATTTAGACAGTGCCGGCTCCGTCTCTTTCGACTCCTCTAGTGTTTATCAGACATTTAACGATAACTGTAATACGACGTTCAACTTCACACCGCAAGTCTTCTCTTGTGGTGATGTAGGTGCACACCTGAGTTCTGTCAGCAGCAGTGACGCTTCTGGAGGTACGGCATCAAAAAATATTATCATCAACGTCAAGGACTCTCTTTCTCCATGGATATCCTTGTTTACGGATACGGTGTTGCTGAATGCTTCGGGCCAGGGTACTTTAGATACTGCTGCGGTGATTGATTACATCCGCGACAACTGTGGCATCCAGACCATTGTCTTCTCGGATTTAGACTTCAGTGCGTCTAATCTCGGGCTGAA
>JBNAAX010000051.1:7379-11687 GCA_049631665.1 Schleiferiaceae bacterium | reverse complement strand
AGCGCATTGGCCTGGAACCATTTTACTATTTGCAATTGCTATCCGCCAGCGTCGCCTGACTAATCCAAAAGATTAAAGTTATGAGTACTGAAATGTTTGCAGTCGGCGCAGTATTATTTGCTTTGTACATATACTTTACAGCTTGGAATATCATCCACAATAACAAAAGGCAAGATGAAGAGCGCAAAGCCCTTGAGGATAACTCGTCTGTGGACGAGTTGGATTCGGATGGTATGGGAAACTTTAGTCGTTTCCCTCAAGAGAAAGATTAACTTACTCAGCGATTGCTGGTTTTCGACCTTTTCTCCAGAATGTCTACAAGGAAAAGCCTTGATGCACAGCATCAGGGCTTTTTTATTTGCTTTGGCTAGAGCTTGTCATTATCTGAGACAACCTCCTATTAAAATTCTAGATTCAAGTTTTAATGACTTTATCATCAATCAAGATTCTCGAGTTTTCACCTATAATTCGATATGTTAGAGTCCGACAGGAAGAGTGCTTACATCAATTTGATTATCTCCTTCTAATAACACCCTAATCAAGAATTAATTCGCTAATAACGCTTACCGAAGCGTGAGAGCTAAACGTTATGAAAACCTAATCTTTACTTGGATTCCCGGGATCTAATAAGTGAATACCGTAGACAATTAATGCGGCTCCACCAAGCCCAAAAGCAACTGTTGAGTTATAAAGAGTTAATTCAAGCCCAGATGATGATGGTCTGCCACCAAAACTTTGCGTACTAGAACTACTTAAAACTAAAAGCGCGGAGCCTACAACAATGCAGGATACTGCAGCCACTTTATCTAATCTTTCTTGAACGGGTGATATTCGAATAAGATCTAGTTCAAATTCAGCCACTCTTTCTTGAGTTAATATTACTCCGTTTTTAATGGGCAATTTGGATACTTCCTCCCCCATTGAGTAGTTACTAAAAATCATAAATGAGAGAACGGTAAACAAATACTTCATGATTGTTGAGATTATTTTTGTCCTTAGTGCTTTGAGTTCCTCTAATTTAATCAAATATTAATTTTGAATTCTAAGGCTGTCAAATCAAAAAATCACATCATTTTATTTTTGGTGTCAATACGCTTACTCTATTGGTTATACAGCGGGTCATGATCCGCCATTATTTGGTCAGCAAGACCGTGAAGATCGGTATTGAATCCAGTTTCGTATTCGCTGGTGTTAAGGTCTATATTATAGATTCCTTTCATCCACATTAGTGTGCCCGCATCAATAATTATTTGCCCCTGATGCCCTTTAGCATCCGTGAATAATGAAGTGGCTCGAGGTCCCGTTAACTCAACGCTATCCAATAAGATACCGTCTTGTTTCATTTTTAAAAGATGCACTGCCGCCCAACCTGTTGGAATGGTAAATATTGGCGTATTTGGGAACTCTGCCCGCAGAGGATCTACTACGGTTTTGTGTATAATGGTATTGACAAAGTAGTCGTAAAAGGATTCAATGCTATTAAATCCAAAGTGTTTTGCTGTATCGGTCCAATTCGTCGGGAAGTCGATTGGTGGAATAGATATAAATACCTTCATTTCGGGGTTTTCTTGTAAACCATATTGAATCCATTCTTTGAATCCTTCCGTTCTGTTCGTAGGTGAAGAACCAGAAGTCATCCCAAAGTATTCTATACCTCCATTATCAAAAGCCTCTTTTATTTCTCGGTGTCTTTCAGTGGTTGAGTCGTTCCAAAAGCTTATGGCCCAACCGTTATCGCCACCACGAAATACGAGTGTACTATTGTGGTTCGCATATCCTTCATCGGCAGCGACTTCATCAAGTTGTTCTGCATACGGTTTAAAAAAACTATTTCCTATGAGCAGCATGCGATGCCCTAAGTCTTTATTTCCAGAACTGTCGTCTCTTGAACAAGCGGATAAAAACAAAATGGCGATAAGAAGAGAAAAGAGTCGTTTCATAATGTTGTCTATTTCATCAAAAATAAGACCATTCAGATTCTTGTAGGTTTAAATTAAATCAATAGAAATTGAGTTTCACGTGCCTTAAGGATATCTAATAAAAATAGGGTGCAGGTCTTAAGTTCAATGATTTGGAACCATTGTTGCTATATTATTACTATGAAAAAATATTTTGCTTTAGTACTGTTCGGTTTAGGTTTAGCTGGAATTTCTTCCTGCGAAAATTCATCGGGTTCAGACCTGTTCTACTATGATGAGACTGGGTGTGCGGATCTTTGGTGGGTAGATTTTAACGACACAGTGGTGGGCCCAGGGGATTATGAATCGGTGGTTAGTACATACCTATTGAATGAGGGTATTGAAATGCATTCATTTCACACCTCTTATGATTCCACAGTTGCAGAGCTGTGTTATGCGTGTCATTGCCGCACGGGAACTGTCCTACAGGTCGAGGTAGCTTCTGGCAACAGAAGAAAAATGCGCCGTTTAGGATTCTACGAATAAGTCAAGAATTACAAGTCGACCTATTAGTCCTTACATCTTAACGACCTTCTGCTCGGTGTATATGCCTTTATCGGAATTGAATACCCGACATGTGTAGGTCCCGTTTGAAAGAGCGGTGATGTCTAATTGTGAGTTTCCGAATTCAACTGCTTTCTCCTGAATCAAGGCTCCTGTCATGTCGAACAACTGTATTTTGGCGGAGTTCCATGGTTGACGAATATGAATGAAATCTTGAGTAGGATTTGGGTATATCTCAATACTTCCTTGCTCCAACTCATCATTGGATAGCGTACTACTTTGATATACTCTTATATAATCTACGATCATTGGGCTCGCTGTAAATGCGGTATCTATACTTCCTTGAATGGCGATATTCATTAAGATATATTGAGGGTCATCAAATGGCCAGGAGTTCTGTGTTCTTGTCGCTGGCTCATACGTGTAGTGCACGATACTATCGACGCTGAATACCATTTTAGTTGGTGTCCATTCTAAGGCGTATATATGCATGTTATTGCTTACACCAGTAATGAGTCTTCCTCCTTTGTTGGAAGTATTTCCGAAGCTCGAAGGGGTGTGCATTGCACTTTGAATATAATCTTGGTTCGTTCCCCAATGTTCCATGATATCGATTTCACCACATGCAGGCCATCCAGTAGTGGCATATCCTTGAACATCCCAATAGGCACCAACTTCGTAAATGTTCTGTCCAAGCATCCAAATGGCTGGCCAAGTACCTATACCTGCGGGCATTTGAGCGCGAACCTCAACTCTTCCATAGGTGAATGCAAACTTTGAATTGAGTCGAGCTGAGGTGTAGTCTTTAGTAACATTCTGATCGGTAAATGTCTCTTTTCTTGCTGTGAGGTACATAAAGCCGCTATCACAATAGGAGTTCGTATCTCTATTGGTATAGTGTTGTATCTCGTTGTTCCACCAATTTTGCCCATTGTTTGGGAGTATAGTCTGGTGCCACCATTTTGCAGTATCTAAGGAACCGTCTACGTTGAACTCGTCGGCCCAGATAAGGGTGTCGTATACCTGTGCTTGCGCTGAAAATGCGCCTAGGCAGAAAAGGAGTGTTGCAATGTGCTTCATGTGGTTTTGATGTTTGTTGTCAATATAAACTGCGATTGTGAGATTTTTTGAGGACAAATCCTGGACTCTACTATGAAGAGCTTTAAGGACGAGTTTTCTCAGGTTTTTCGCTGTAGGTTATGGTCAGTTTAAAGGGTGTCTCTGTAGGAATCATCCAATGATTGGTGGTAGGAGGAATGTGGCACCAATTCCCCGCAGTAACCTCGACCCTCTCTTCATCGATAACAATAATTCCGCTTCCTTCGGTGGTCAGGCAATTTTCCCATTGGTTGTGAGTATGTCCTCGGCCTTCACGTTCAAAGACAAGTTCTTCATAGAGAATTTCTCCTTGCTCATTATAACAGGTATGCATGCTGCCAAAAGAAGTAGGTTTGTGTTCCATTTTAATGCCCTTCCGGTCCCTTGATTCCCGCGTTTACTTCAATATCGATGTAGTTTTCTTGAGGGGTGATGGGACATGAATACCCGTCGGTATAGGCGCAATACGGGTTGTAGGCATAATTAAAATCCAAGACCATGGTGCTTCCCTCGTGCTTGGTGATATCCATGAATCGGCCCGTACCGTAGGTGTTCACTCCCGTAGTTTTATCCATGAAAGGAAGGAACAGGTGGTCCTGATATTCTTCTACGGCCATCAACCTTTTGCTTTGGTAGAGGAACAATTCCAAAGTTTGTCCGCGCATTTCGAAGGTGGCCTTGGCGTAGCGGCGGTACTCTCTGCTGACTCCTGAGCTGGTGGCCATATTGAACCACGGTTCATTTTCGA
>JBNAAX010000051.1:0-7282 GCA_049631665.1 Schleiferiaceae bacterium | reverse complement strand
GAGCACTTCAATGTTCGCCTCAACGGCCATCTCCGGATTGTAGCTAAAGAATTCATGTCCGTGGAAAGCGGCACGTTCTTCTGGGGTTAAAGGACTGGTTGTGGAATCGGTATAAAAATCATCCAATTCTTGTTGGTACTTCAACACCTTTATACGTTCCGGTGTGGCCAATGGAACTAACTCTCCTACAACTTCATTCGGAACCTCAAAGCTCAAGCTGTAGTGGTCTATTTTCAGGCCATCACTTGTGGCGCGTACAACGCCAACACCGCGGCATTTGCCCATGTGCGGTGAATCTAACCGTTCATTGAACCATAGCGTATTTCCTTTTCTGTACCAATGGCGTTCGAAGGCCTCGAAGGTCCAGGCGCTTTCTCTTCGGAAGTAAGGAGCGGCCCAATCTCGGAACTCTCCTGCAGTCCAATACTCACCGCCATCAGTGCCTTGGAAGATGCTTTCATCATTGTAAAAGGCTCCGAAATAACCAGCCGAATCTGCCGTAGCAGCGGCTATGTGCCATTGGTCAACGAATGCATCAAGTTTATGTTCTTCGGGGTGAGCATTGCGAATTGTTTCCGCTATGCCGCGTCCAAGAAGATTATTTCCTTGCTTATTTAAATGTAGTTTATCGAATATGAAGAGCTCTGGATCAACCTGTCCGTTGTTGTCGGTGAGCCAAGGCCAGCAATCCATGAAGTGATAGTTATACGCTTCGGCTAAGCCTTGTAGTTGACTATTTACCGCCTTGTACCTTGCTAGGTGTTCCCATCGCGAAGGAGACGGTTTTGGTGAAAGAATTAACACTGGAAGATTAGGATGTGTATTCCGGATCCAATTCATAAGTCTCCATGCGTCAGAATGAATATCAAATACTTCTCTTTGGTCCCCATCTTCCTCTACATGCACGATATCATTGTCCCCTTCATAGATAACGAGGATATCAGGATCGGTGCCCGAAATGAGTTGTTCTTTATAACGGTAAAGATCATCGAAACACGAGCCGCCGATACCGGCATTGACTACCTCATATTCTGGGAAACTTTCAGCTATGTTGTCCCATAGTCGAAAGGTGGAACTTCCGGCGAAAACAATCCTTGTTTTTTCCTGAGGCAGCTTCTCGGATGTCTTTACAATCCGACGTACCTCGCGATCGTAGTTTTGACCGCATTGTGCGCTGATATTCAGCGGTACTAGACAGGAAAAAGAGAGAAGAAGAATAAAGCGTAGGGCGCTGTTCATGGTCCAAGATGTTGATATAGGTGAAGATACGCTAGTCCGGGTAGTATTAAAGGGCACACTGGAGTATAAAATGTAGAAATTTGTTTTGTCCTGCAATTGTCCGGATTGCGGCTCAATTCTAGTTTTTATACTTGTTTTAGCAAATTTTTAGGGGAAATTATGCCTTGATATGCCGAAAATACTGGCGTTTAGGGCTCTACTCAGGCCGTGAGAATGCCTTGATTGAATTGGCCCAGAAAAGATGCTAAACCTAAGCCAAATTAAGTGTATCACTAACCCGTTAAAATGAAACATGTCCTGAAATAGGGGGTACAACAAACACTATGAAAGAAGAGAAAATTATTTTTCTAGGCGATCAACTGATGCAAGGCCACGACGTTGTGGTCAAAGGAGAGGAAGTCAAAATTGACGCTGAATCTTACTATAAAATTTCCAACTACGATGCCATGCGTCCGTTCTTCATGAGCATCGTAAGTAATTCAAATCATTGGATGTTCCTTTCGAGCACTGGTGGATTATCTGCAGGTAGAAAAAACAGCGAATTCGCATTGTTTCCCTACTACACGGACGATAAGATTACGGAGAGTGCAGAATTTACCGGCTCAAAAACGATTTGTTTAGTAGAGCGAGGCGATAAAGTAAGTCTGTGGGAGCCGTTTTCGTCGAAGTACGACGGAGTGTACAAGGTGAGTAGAAACCTGTACAAGAATGCCTACGGTAACAAGATTCGCTTTGAGGAAATCAACCATGATCTGGGCTTGTCGTTTACCTACGATTGGAACTCTAGCGATAAATACGGATACATTCGTAAATCTGAGTTAACCAATCTCGGCACTGATGCTGCACGTCTGCGCTTTGCAGACGGTCTTCAGAATTTGATGCCTTACGGTGTTGAGACGGCTTTACAGCAAGCTTCATCAAACCTTGTTGATGCGTATAAAAAGTGTGAGCTTGAGAAAGAAAGTGGACTTGGCTTGTTCTCTTTGAGTGCAGTTATCGTAGATAAAGCAGAGCCTAGTGAGGCGTTGCGAGTAAACGTTGCCTGGTCTTTGGACCGACCAAATTCAACGAAACTGTTGTGTTCGAAGCAGCTAGATGCTTTCCGCAAAGGAGCCGTACCGACACAAGAGGTTGACATTAAAGCAGAGCGCGGTGCCTATTTCGTATGTGATGAGGTGAACCTCGCGGCAGGCGCCTCTGAAACATGGAGCATTGTAGCTGACGTAAATAAAGGACCTGTGGAGGTTGCGGACCTCATGGCGGCCCTCAGCAACCCGCAAGCGCTCAAGGCTGAGCTTTTGGCCGATGTTGAAGTAGGATCTCAGCATTTGGTCGAATTAGTTGCTGCCTCGGATGGTTTGCAGCTTACCAACGATAGACTACTTAACATCCGTCACTTTGCCAATACCATGTTTAACATCATGCGTGGAGGGATTTTCGACGACAACTACAATATCGAGAAGGCCGATTTTGATAAGTACATGGCCAAAGCCAACAAAGAGGTGTATGCACGTACTGCCGATTTGATTGATGGTCTTGAAGATGTATTCGACCTTCAAACTTTAAAAGCATTGGCTGAAGCCACCCCAGATGAGGACTTCAAGCGCCTTGCCTTAGAATATTTACCGTTGAAGTTTAGCCGTCGTCACGGGGATCCTTCACGTCCTTGGAACAAGTTCTCGATCAATACACGTGATGAGGTGACGGGAGAAAAAATCCTCGATTACCAAGGAAACTGGCGTGATATCTTCCAGAATTGGGAGGCATTGGCACATTCGTACCCTGAATTTATGGAGGGTATGATCCACAAATTCTTGAACGCAACTACGTTTGACGGATATAACCCGTACCGTGTGATAAAAGACGGTTTCGATTGGGAAACAATTGAGCCGGACAACCCATGGTCGTACATTGGGTACTGGGGTGATCACCAGATCATCTACTTGTTGAAATTCTTGGAGTTCATTGAGGCTTATTATCCGGGTACCTTAAAGGAGTATTTTGGACAGGAGCACTTTGTGTATGCGAACGTTCCTTACCGTATTAAGGAATACCAAGACCTTCTCAAGGATCCAAAGAACACCATTGATTTCGACCATAAGGAGGAAGAGGCTATCCAAGAGCGTCGCGCTTCTGTAGGGGTAGATGGTGCCTTGCTATTGAACGGTAACTCTGAGATTCACAAGGTGAATTTCATTGAGAAGATTCTCGCTACCATCCTTGCTAAGGTGAGCAACTTTATCCCAGAAGGCGGTATTTGGATGAATACACAGCGTCCGGAATGGAACGATGCCAACAATGCACTTGTAGGTAACGGGGTGAGTATGGTTACACTATATTACCTACGCAGATTCTTGGATTTCTTCGAGGGTATGCTCGAAGGAGAGAATGGTGATGTGAAGCTAAGTGCTGAGCTAGCTACCTTCTTCCATGGCGTAGTAGCCGCATTGAAGGGCAATGAAGGGTTGATCGAATCGGGCTTTGATGATGTTCAGCGCAAGGCAGTATTAGATGCTTTGGGTGAACCGGCAAGTGCCTACCGCTTGGCTATTTATGAAAGTGGCTTCTCAGGTGGTTTTGAAACTGTAGGCGCGGAAGAGATTCGCGGCTTTGCAGCATTGGCCAAAGCTTACATGGAGCAGAGTATTCGTGCGAATAAGCGTGAGGACGGGTTGTACCACGCGTACAATTTGATGACTGTCGACGGCGATGCTGTGAAGGTGAGCTACCTCGCAGAAATGCTAGAGGGTCAGGTTGCGGTATTAAGTTCGAAGTATTTATCGGCTGCGCAAAACGCGGATGTATTGGATGCTTTGAAAGCGAGCGCTTTGTTCCGTGAAGACCAGTACAGCTACATTTTATATCCAAACAAAGATTTACCTCGATTCACAGCGAAAAACCGCATTCCTGCGGCTCGTGCTGAAGCTTCAAAATTAGTGGCAGCACTTCTTGAGGCAGGTGATAAAACAGTCGTGCTTAAGGATAGAAACGGCGTATACCATTTCAATGGCATGTTCAACAACGTGAATAGTTTGCATGCTGCTTTAGATGCATTGCCTGCGAAATATGCGGAGCTAGTGGCAGCAGACCGAGGTTTACTTGCAGCAATATTTGAAGAGGTGTTCGACCACAAGTCGTTTACAGGTCGCTCGGGTACATTCTTCGGATACGAAGGTTTGGGATCCATTTACTGGCACATGGTGAGCAAGCTTCTTTTAGCAGCTTACGAAAACACTAACGCCGCTTTGCAGACCGAAGACGGAACACTGATTGGACGCATGTACGATCACTATTTCGAAATCTTGGCGGGTATTGGAGCCCACAAGAGTCCAGAGTTATACGGCGCCTTCCCAACAGACCCATATTCGCATACACCGGGCGGTAAAGGTGCACAGCAGCCAGGAATGACAGGTCAGGTTAAGGAGGATTTGATCAGCCGATTCGGCGAGCTTGGTGTATCCGTTAACAACGGCCAGTTGAGCTTTGTACCTAAGATTCTTCGCGCAGAAGAATTCTTGGAGTCTGCAACCGAATTCGAGTACGTAAATTTAGATAATGAAGTGGCCAAGGTTGCGGTTCCAAGCAGTGGTTTGGCCTTCACATACTGTCAGGTCCCTGTAGTTTACCAACGTGCTGAAGCAGCCAAAGTGGTCGTGCACACTGAATCAGGTACAGAAGAAGTAATCGGCAGCACTTTGAGTGCCCAGGTGACTTCTGAATTGTTCCGCAGAACGAACAGCGTAAAACAGATCACCGTATCTGTTGTGAAATAAGATTGAATGAAAGGAGCAGGAAGAAGAATTCTCGGCTTTGGCGCATTAGTAGTTTTGCTGATGTTGAGTTCTTGTAATGCTACGAATGAGCCTATGGCAATGAGTAAGAGTGCAAAAGAAATTCTTGGGAATCCAGCGTACCGAGCGATTTCATACGGAGGGTATCGAGGTAAGAATAGGGACGAGCAACCTACCATCGAAGAGCTGAAAGAAGATTTAAAGATCATGTCAGCGATGGGAGTTCGATTGCTTCGTACGTACAACCTACAACTCCCACACGCACCTAACGTGCTTAAGGCCATAGAGGCGCTCAAGGAGGAGGATCCTTCCTTCGAAATGTACGTTATGCTCGGAGCTTGGATGGATTGTCAAGGCGCTTGGACTTCTGAGGCTCCCGACCACAGTAAGGAAAGTGAGGAGAACAACACAAGCGAGATTCAAAAGGCAGTGCGCTATGCCAACGAGTACCCTGATATAGTAAAGATTATCGCTGTAGGTAATGAAGCTATGGTCCATTGGGCGGCAAGTTATTTCGTTCACCCTTCAGTTATCTTGAAGTATGTGAATTACTTACAAGAGTTGAAACGCATGGGGAAATTGCCGGCAGACCTTTGGGTAACATCTTCAGATAATTTTGCCTCATGGGGCGGCGGTGAAGAAGCCTATCACATTCGCGAGTTAGAAGAGCTGATCATGGCGGTGGACTATGTGAGTATGCATACCTATCCGTTCCACGATACGCATTACAATAGTGCATTTTGGGAAAGTCCGGCTGATGAAGCCAATGGATTTTCTGATCACGACCGTGTTTTAATGGCGATGCAACGAGCGGCATTCTATGCCCAAGGCCAGTACGAAAGTGTGAAGGCTTACGTGCACGGTATTGCAACGGACAAGCCCATTCATATCGGTGAAACGGGCTGGTCGAGTATTAGCATTGGTCTATACGGGAACAACGGCTCGTTCGCAGCTGATGAGTATAAACAAGCCATCTACTACAATGCCATGCGTGAATGGACCGATGCAGAAGGGATAAGCTGCTTTTATTTCGAAGCCTTCGACGAGCAATGGAAAGATCCTAATCATCCGGAAGGTTCGGAAAATCATTTTGGGTTGATCACCTTGGATGGACAAGCCAAATACGGCTTATGGGATTTAGTAGATGAAGGCGTTTTTGAAGGCTTGGCTAGAGGCGGTCAAGGAATAACAAAGACTTTTGAAGGAGATACTACCGCGCTTTTACAGACCGTTAGCGCACCAAAAAGAAGAGGTTAGAATGAAGAAATTAATTGCTCTTTTTGTGATCGTTTTATTAGCTGCTTGTAGCAGTGAACAAAGTACTGTTGTAGAGGAACAGCAGGTGCCTGCGGAGTATTTCAAAGCCATATGTTACCACCCTGTAAACGTTGGTAATACCCAGCGTAGTTGGGAGTTTATCGACCAAGATTTAGACCTTATGCAGGAGGCTGGAATTTCTGTCATCCGAGTGTATATGCCCATTACGGATGAAAATGTTCTCGATAAACTTGCCGACCGCGAAATGAAGGTCATCACCAGTTTTGGATACAACCAAGACAGTATTTATGATTTGTATTCTGGTACATATTTAGAGTACGTCAACAAGTACAAGAACCATCCTGCCATTTATTTATGGGAGTTGGGCAACGAATATAACTACCATCCAGAATGGTTTGATGGCGATTTAATGAATTGGTACACGACCCTAGAAAAAGCAGTAGATGCCATCCACACGGAAGACAGTACACACCTAGTTACAACAGCCCATGGCGAGGTTCCAGATTCAACGGCGATGTACTACGGCCGTCATCTGGACATGTGGGGTTTCAATGTGTATCGTTGGGATCTACCTGCTTCATTTGTTGCCGATTGGCGATCGAAAAGCGATAAGCCCTTTTACTTCTCAGAGTTGGGAGCAGACAGTTACATGACTATCGAAAAAGACTCTCTTGAGCAAGGCGTGAACGAACGTGCTCAGGCGGTTGCGGTAAGTCACATTATTGATGAATTAGAACCTCATGCTCATGAATTTGAAGGAATGACGCTATTTTCATTTACCGACGGTTGGTGGAAGGCGGGTAATCCAGAAATTCAAGATATTGGAGGTTGGGCGCCGAACAGCAGCGGCGTTCCATACGACGGTTCACCTAACGAAGAGTTTTGGGGAATTGTCAATATTGACAGAACTAAAAAGGAGGTCTTTACTGCTGTTAGAGACCGATTTAAGAAAGAATGATGAAAACGCAGCTCAT
>JBNAAX010000050.1:0-11819 GCA_049631665.1 Schleiferiaceae bacterium | reverse complement strand
GACATTCTACCTCACAAGCACCAGTATTAGTACAGTTACCAAAGCCTTCTAGGTCCATTTGGTTCACCATATTCAATACACGCTCCTTCGCCTCAGGCTGCCCTTGTGGAAGCAATGAGAACTGGCTGATCTTCGCCGATGCGAACAACATCGCTGAAGAGTTCTTACACGTTGCAACACAAGCACCACAACCGATACAAGTTGCCGCATCGAATGCTTTGTCTGCATTTTCCTTTGGTACAGGAATAGCGTTGGCATCGATCGTGTTACCAGAGGTATTTACAGAGATAAACCCACCTGCGCGCTGAATGCGATCAAAAGCAGAACGGTCTACCATCAAATCTTTGATGATAGGGAACGCCTTCGCACGGAACGGTTCAATGTAGATGGTATCGCCACTCTTAAATTCACGCATGTGCAACTGACACGTCGTAATTTTACGGCCTGGACCGTGCGCTTCACCATTGATAAATAGCGAACACATACCACAGATACCTTCACGACAGTCGTGATCAAACACAACTGGCTCAATGCCTTGGTCGATCAACTGCTCGTTCAAATAATCGAGCATTTCAAGGAAGCTCATGTCCTCCTCTACACCCGAGATAGGGTAGGTTTTCATTTCACCCTTTGCTTCGGGGCCTGCTTGTCTCCAGATCTTTAATGTTAAATCCATAGTCTGAATTATTTGTAAGAACGAGTCTTCAATTCAACATTCTCGAAAGTCAATTCTTCTTTGTGCAATTTGGCTTCTGCAGGAACTCCTGTGAACTCCCATGCACTTACAAAGGCAAAGTTTGCATCATCACGTAATGCTTCACCTTCCTCACTTTGGTACTCTTCGCGGAAGTGACCACCACAGCTCTCGTTGCGCTCTAGTGCATCCTTCGCCATCAACTCACCAAGCTCAATAAGGTCAGCCACACGGCCCGCCTTATCTAGTTCAGGGTTCATGCCGTTCGCACTACCAAGCACTCGAACGTCTGCGTAGAACTCTTCACGCAATGCTTGGATATCAGCAATGGCTTGCTTCAAGCCTTTCTCATTACGAGCCATGCCTACTTCGTTCCACATAATCTTACCGAGACGCTTGTGGAAGAAGTCAACAGATTTGGTACCGTCATTATTAATGAACTTATCCGTGCGCTCACGAACGACTTTTTCAGCTTCTTCAAATTCTGGAGAATCTGTCGAGATGGCTCCTGTACGGATGTCCTTACTTAGGAACTCACCTACAGTGTAAGGCGCTACAAAGTAACCGTCTGCAAGACCCTGCATCAATGCAGATGCACCTAGGCGGTTCGCACCGTGGTCTGAGAAATTGGCCTCACCTAAAGCAAAACAACCTTGGATTGAAGTCATCAAATTGTAATCTACCCAAAGACCACCCATCGTGTAATGTACTGCTGGGTAAATCATCATAGGCTCCTTGTACGGGTTAGATGCCGTAATCTTCTCGTACATCTGAAAGAGGTTACCGTATTTGGCTTCTACCACTTTCTCACCCAATGCTTTGATATCTGCATCAGAAGGGTTGTTCACCCCTTTTACGAGTGCTTCCTCTTTTCCGTAACGAACAATTGCCGCTGCGAAATCTAGATAAACTGCCTCACCTGTTTTGTTGACACCGTAGCCTGCATCACAACGCTCCTTCGCTGCTCGCGAGGCAACATCACGAGGTACAAGGTTACCGAAGGCTGGATAACGACGCTCGAGGTAGTAATCTCTGTTTTCTTCAGCGATATCGTTCGGGTGTAGTTTACCTGCGCGGATTGCTTCTGCATCTTCCTTTTTCGCAGGAACCCAAATACGACCATCGTTACGCAACGATTCTGACATCAACGTCAGTTTACTTTGGTTCTCACCACTTACTGGAATACAAGTTGGGTGAATCTGCGTGAAACATGGGTTAGCCATGTACGCTCCTTTGCGGTGCGCTTTCCATGCAGCAGTTACGTTCGATCCCATCGCGTTTGTAGAAAGGAAGAAAACGTTACCGTACCCACCCGTACACAGAAGTACAGCGTGAGCACTGTGGCGCTCGAACTCTCCTGTTACCAAATTCTTCGCGATGATACCGCGCGCCTTGCCGTCTACGACAACGAGCTCTTGCATTTCGTGACGCGCGTACATTTTCACACGACCCTTTGCAATCTGACGGTTCAATGCAGAGTAAGCACCGAGCAACAACTGCTGGCCTGTTTGACCTTTTGCGTAGAACGTACGGCTTACCTGTACACCACCGAAAGAACGGTTGTCTAGCAAACCACCGTAATCACGTGCAAAAGGAACACCTTGAGCGACACACTGGTCAATAATATTGCGGCTTACCTCAGCCAAACGGTGAACGTTGGCCTCTCTTGAGCGGTAATCACCACCTTTGATCGTATCGTAGAACAGACGGTACACTGAATCCCCATCGTTCTGGTAGTTTTTCGCTGCGTTGATACCCCCTTGTGCTGCGATGGAGTGTGCACGACGCGGAGAATCCTGGAAACAGAATGCTTTCACGTTGTAACCCATCTCAGCCAAAGAAGCTGCTGCAGATGAACCGGCTAGACCGGTACCTACTACGATTACATCAATTAATCTTTTGTTTGCAGGCGATACCAATGGGATCTCGCCTTTATGCTTTGTCCACTTCTCGCCTAATGGGCCTGCTGGAATCTTAGAATCTAATGCCATAGTAAGAGAATTATAGTGCTTGACCTGGTTGAACAACAAATAAGAAAACCGCTACGGCAATGAAGCCCGCCGGAACCAACCATGCGAGAGCAGTCATTGTATTATTAATCAGCGGTGTGTATTTCGGGTGGTTCACACCCAACGATTGGAACGCACTCGAAGCACCGTGGCTCAAGTGAAGGGCCAAACCCGCAAGAGCTACCACGTAGAATGCAGTGTACCACCACTGTTCAAAAGCGGTTACCGTTAGCGTCCAAAGATCTTTATTTCCGTTGGCATCCGTACCTAGGGTACCGAAGTGCATTTCGTACCAGAAGCTCTTCATGTGAACCACAATGAAGAAAAGCGTGAGTAGACCAAGAAGTGCCATCTTGCGCGAAGCCCAAGAAGCGTTGGCCGCTTGATTCTCTTTTACATACCCTACCGGTCGTGCTGCTCTATTTTGGCGGGCGAGCATGATACCGTCTACAGTATGAAGAAGTACAGAAGCATAAGTGAGGTAAGAAAGAATTTTTACCACTGGGAAGGTGGTCATGAACTTGCCGTATTCGTTGAATGCAAGCTGACCTTCCTCACCTGTGACAAAAAGCTGAAGGTTACCCAATAAGTGTCCTACCAAAAACGTACACAAAAACAATCCCGTAGCCGCCATCCAGTACTTGCGAGCTAGTGAAGAGCCGAAAAGCCCTTTTGATGTTGATGCCATAAGCGATTTTAAAGTTTAATAGCCTAATTTTAGCTTGTCAAATTTACGACACAGACTTTTGTCTACATTGCAAACGTGATGAAAATCACCATAGAACGTATCTAAATTAATATAGTCGAGACCTATCATGAGATATCACCAGCTGAACAGCCAGATTTTTATTGAGAATCGCAAGAAATTTACGGGGATGATGAAGCCAAATTCATTGGCTATTTTCACCTCGAACGATATATACCCAACCAGTGCAGACGGACATCTTCCGTTCAAGCAACACAGCGATATTTTATACCTCAGTGGTGCCGATCAAGAAGAAAGTATTCTCGTTTTATTCCCTGATGCTCATAAAGATAGCCTTCGCGAAGTTCTGTTTCTGAAGGAGACCAATGACCTTATCGCAGTGTGGGAAGGTGCCAAATACACTAAGGATCAGGCGTTCGACATCAGTGGCATTAAAACCGTTTTCTGGCTGTCCGAATTTGAAAGAGTGTTCAATGAAATGGCGATTAATGCCGACCGAATTTATCTCAATGGCAACGAGCATTTGCGAGCACATGTTAAGACTGAGTTACGTCACGACAGAATGAACAAGTGGATTAAGGAACACTACCACGCACATGAATTTGAGCGCAGCCAACCGCTTCTTCATAGAGTGAGAGGAACAAAATCGGAACTCGAACTTGAGGTCATGCGCAAAGCGGCAGAGATCACCACGAAGGGATACAAGCGTGTTTTGAAATACATGAAACCTGGTGTTTGGGAGCACGAATTGGAAGCAGAATTCATGCACGAATTCTTGATGAACAGAAGCCGTGGATTTGCATACACGCCAATTATTGCGGCAGGCAATAATGCTAATGTGCTTCACTACATTGAAAATAATGACGAGTGTCACGACGGTGACCTCGTATTGTTCGATGTTGGCGCGGAATATGGAAATTACACTTGTGATGTCACTCGCTGCTTCCCGGTCAATGGGAAATTCACGGCGCGTCAAGCGGAAGTATATAATGCCGTTTTAAGCGTACACGAAGGCGCCATCGCTTTGCTACGTCCAGGCATTATGTTAGACGATTACCACAAGAAAGTGGGCGAACTGATGACCGAAGAACTCCTAAAACTAGGCTTGATCACTGCTGATGATGTAGCCAGCGAAGATCCTGCATGGCCAGCTTATAAGAAGTACTTCATGCACGGCACGAGCCACTACTTAGGTTTGGACGTACACGATTATGGTTTGTGGACGATCCCTGTGGAAGAAGGCATGGTCTTTACCGTTGAGCCAGGTATCTACATTCCTGAGGAAGGCTTAGGTATTAGAATCGAAGACGATATCGTCATTACCAAAGAGGGGCATGAAAACTTGACTCGTGAAATTCCAAAGACTGTGGAAGAAATCGAGGCATTTATGGCAGGCTAATGAACAGTATTCAATTTCAAGGCGCCCCTGTAGCTTATCAAATTACAGGGGCGCCTTCTTCTTTACCCACACTTGTGCTGCTCCATGGATTTTTGGAGGATAGCAGGATGTGGGACGGACTTATAGAAGACTTTGAAAAACTTGGAAGCGTAGTTCGGATCGATTTGCCTGGCCACGGTCAGAGCGGGAACTTCAGTGAAGTGCATTCCATGGAGGATATGGCAGACGTCGTGCACGAGGTCATCAGCGTTCTTGGATTAAAAAAACCTGTTTTATTGGGCCACAGTATGGGCGGCTATGTGGCATTGGCCTACGCGGAATTGTATGAAAATATCGGCGGATTGGGATTGTTTTTCTCCACCCCGTATGCAGATAGTCAGGCGAGAAAAATGATGCGAGATAAAGCAGAGGCCCTCGTGCTGGAGAACAGAAACGCCTTTATCCGAGCAGCTATTCCACAGCTCTTTAGTGCAGAACTAAGGCCGGGATTGCGTGAAGTAATTTCTAAGCAGATTGACCAAAGTCTAGAGATGAGTGTGGAAGGAGTCGCTGCGGCCATTCGCGGGATGAAATCCAGAGTGGACCGAACCAGATTGCTCATTGACCCGCCGAAGTCCTTGCAACCTAAGAAGATTGGTGTGTTTGTAGGGGAATCGGACTCTGTAATTCCAATAGCATCCGTTCGTGAATGGATAGATGCGCCGGGAGTTGGGTACCAATTTATTTCAAGCCACGGGCACATGGGCCACCTGTCGGATACAGAGAACTGTGCGGCAGCCGTGGCCGAATGGTGGCGGAGCTTTTCCGAAATTAACGAATAAAAAAGGCGCCCTACGGGGCGCCTTTTTATGTCATTGCGGAATATTTAGACAACACCCTGATCGAGCATAGCATCAGCGACTTTCACAAAGCCTGCAATGTTCGCTCCGCCCACATAATCTACGGAACCGTCTTCACGAGTACCGTATTTCACACAAGCAGCGTGGATGTCTTTCATAATTCTATTCAAATGGCCGTCCACCTCTTCACGGGTCCAGCTCATACGCAAGGAATTTTGGCTCATCTCAAGACCTGAGGTAGCCACACCACCTGCATTGGATGCCTTACCCGGTGAGAAGAGCACACCATTGCTCTGGAAGATCTCAACAGCCTCAGGAGTACAAGGCATGTTTGCCCCTTCACCCAGTGCGATAATTCCGTTAGATACGAGACTCTGCGCATCGTCACCTTTCAATTCATTTTGAGTAGCACACGGCAAGGCGACATCCGCTTGGACGTTCCAAGGGGTACCCTCGGCAAAGGAAATGTTATCGAATGCATCGGCAGCCTCTTTGACGCGGCCACGGCGCACATTCTTGAGCTCCATGATGAATTCCAATTGTTCGCGCGTCAAGCCGTCGTTACACACGATGTGTCCCGAAGAGTCTGACATGGTAATTACCTTGGCACCTAGTTGTTGGCACTTTTCGGCGGCGAATTGGGCCACATTCCCAGAACCTGAGATTACCACGCGCTTACCTTCAAAGCTGTCGCCTTTAGTAGCGAGCATTTCTTTCGCGAAATACACTGTTCCGTAACCGGTCGCTTCTGGACGAATCAATGAACCGCCCCAACTCAGGCTCTTTCCTGTGAGGACACCGGTAAATTCGTTACGTAGGCGCTTGTACTGACCGAACATGTATCCGATCTCACGACCACCAACGCCGATATCACCTGCAGGAACATCGGTATCCGGCCCAATGTGTCGGCTAAGCTCAGTCATAAAAGACTGACAGAAGCGCATCACCTCGGCGTCCGATTTGCCTTTGGGATCAAAGTTAGACCCACCTTTACCACCGCCCAATGGCAGCGTAGTAAGTGAGTTTTTAAAAATTTGCTCGAAGCCCAAGAATTTAAGTACACTCAAATTCACCGTTGGATGGAACCGCAATCCACCTTTGTACGGACCAATGGCACTGTTAAACTCAACACGGTAGCCCTTGTTGACGTGAACATTGCCCGCATCGTCGGTCCAAGGAACGCGGAACATAATGGTGCGTTCTGGCTCAACAATACGCTCCAAAAGGCTCTTGCCCTTGTACTTTGGATTGTTTTCGATGAATGGAATAACAGATTCGGCGACTTCGACCACAGCCTGCATAAATTCAGGCTCGTTTGGGTTTGCAGCATCGACCTTTGCAACGAAAGCATCGATCTGCGCTTGATACTGGCTTGACATAAATGTCTGTTTGTATAGATAGGTTTCTCTAACAAATGTAGAACAAATCTCATCGCACAAACATCATTGGCCCGCAGTTTTCCTTACATAGGTGTGGGGGCCGATTTTAGCAATCACCCCTATATCCAATAGCACTTGTAATGACTTGAATAACTGAGAGTTAGAAACATTTAACTTTGATTTCAAATACGCAGAATGCACTTTTCTTCCGTGCGGAAAATGTTGAATAAGTAGTCCTTCTAGCGCCTGTGAGAGGTCAATCTGAGACTCTTTTTTGGCCCAAATGGGATAGAAGCTAGAAACAAGGTGTTCCGCATCCACCACCAAGCGCGCTATGTCCTCTGCAATAAGCCTGTTTGGCCCTGCACTCATGGGTTGGTACACCGCCCCTGGAAGCGCATAAACCTCCCTCCCGTATTGAAAAGCTTGATTGGCTGTAATCATCGCTCCGCTCTTACGGGCAGCCTCAACAACTAGGGTGGCTAAAGACGAGCCTGCGATCAAACGGTTTCTAACGGGATAATATTGCGGCAGGCTCGCAGTATGAAAAGGCTGTTCTGTAAAGTAACCGCCACCCGCATCTAGAATTAGCTGTGCCAAGCGCGCATGGCGGGGCGGACTCAGGTGTGCTAAACCGCCCGCAAGGAACGCCTGGGTAGATGCCCCACAGTCCACAGCAGTGCGGTGGGCTGTGCCGTCTATACCCAGTGCCAAACCCGAAATAATGTTGATGGGAAATCGGCTCAAATCTTCCACAAATCGTTTGCATTGATGATTGCCGTAGTGGGTGCTTTTTCGCGCCCCAATTACTGCTAAAGGAATCTTTTGGTTGCTCCAGGTGCCTCTGCCAAAGAGCGCAACCGGAGGGTCCGGAATTTCTAGCAAAAACGACGGGAAGTTATCAACATCATCGGCAGTCAAAATAGACACGCCTTCCCGTTGGCAAATGGCTGCTTCCTGGGCGGCAAGTTCACAGGCATTTGACCATTGTTTTTCCAAGTCTTTTGCATCCTTCAAGGCATTGAAAATTATGGCTTTAACAGGGGTGTTGCAACGGGCGCTTTCTTGCGTGAATAGGCGCTTCTGGACATTGGTCATTCCCTTGAAAAAATGAAGGGGCAAGAGGTCGTTCATATGGAGTTATTAACAGTTGTCCATAAAATTTAGTCCGAAGGCCCCAAGTGATAAAATATACTTACTAACAGATTCTGCATTTTTGTAATACATGAGAATTGAAACCATCATAATCAACCGCTTACGCAAGACCGGTAAAGTACATTTGTCGGGCTGGGGCACCTTCTATTTGAAGGAGCAGAGCGTTCGATGGAATCACATCACCAACACAGCATTCCCTGCTGGAAAATACCTCCAGTTTAGTCCTAATCCGTCTACAGAAAGAGACACCCTTCTGCCTGAAGTCATGAAGTCGCTTGGCGCTTCCATGGAAGTTGCGGAGCAATGGATCGTTCGCAAGATCAAGGGATGGCAAAACGAGTTGGATGAAGGAACTGTTCTCATGTTGCCTGGATTGGGGTCATTCCCTTCTCAAAACAGGTTCCAGCCAGAACCTGGAACTTTTGATGCACAGAGCTTTGGATTTGTTCCCGTGATGATTCACAAACTAGAAGAACCAAGCGCCCTTCAGTCTAAAGTCGTGGCTTCGCTTAAAATTGCCTCTGAAAACAAGCAGAGCACATTGAAAGCATGGCAACGCGCTGGAGCCGCCGCAGCTGTTGCTGCCCTCTTCGGTTTAGGTGTCATGCAAAGCTCTGTTGCAACCCAGGTGGCAGGATGGTTTACCGCCGAAGACACCCTAGAGATTGAGGCCCTTCCAACGGTTGAACCTGCTGCCGAATTACCTACAATTACTCCAACACAACCCGTGGTTGAAGAAGTTGAAGAGCCCCCAGCACCTGAGGCTGTAGAGGTAGTTTCACAAGTACACAGTAAAGGATACAGCGTTATTGTTGGTTCATTCCGCGAAAAGAGCAACGCCG
Organism: Schleiferiaceae bacterium; assembly: GCA_049631665.1. Classification (GTDB taxonomy): domain Bacteria; phylum Bacteroidota; class Bacteroidia; order Flavobacteriales; family Schleiferiaceae; genus UBA10364. The sequence continues at coordinate 2,796 of JBNAAX010000050.1, read as the reverse complement.
ATAACTATGCAGCGGAATTGGCCGCGCAAGGATTGGAGGTGAATTTGATTCCAGGGTCGCTGAGAAAAGTCGGTATTGGCCACTATCAAAATAGAGCTGAGGCTGTGAAAGCAGTGTCAAAGCTTAAGGCAACTGTGAATTCTGGCGCCTGGATCTACGCCTACTAAGCGGAAGTTGGACTACCTTTGTCCACAACTAGCAACATCTTATGAGTACGATTAAGAACCCTAAGGACAGCCTTACGGTAATGACGCAGATCGTCATGCCGAACGACACCAATCAGATGAACAACCTCTTTGGAGGTCAGTTGTTGAGCTGGATGGACCGCTGTTGTGCCATTTCCGCACACCGGCACTGCAAGCGTCAAGTGGTGACTTCTACCATCAATAATGTTGCCTTCAAAAATCCCATTCCACACGGAGCAATTGTGACCATTGAAGCGAAAGTAAGTCGCGCGTTTACCTCATCTATGGAGGTCATTGCAGATGTGTTTTTGGAGGAGCAGCGTCCAAATGGTGCACGCATCAAGGCGAACGAGGGCATCTTCACTTTTGTAGCTGTGGATCAATTGGGGAATCCTATCAATGTACCGAAGATTGAGCCTGAGACTGCGCTTGAAAAGGAGCGTTTTGCTGCGGCTTTGAGACGCCGTCAGTTGGCTTTGATTATTGCGGGCAAGATGGAGCCGGAGCAGGCGACTGAACTCAAGGCGTTGTTTTACCCTGAAGAATCTCAGCAATAACGGATTTCACTTCTTCCGTGTTCAATTCTCGCATCGGATTCGATGCGTATTGCGGCACCTTTCCGTGCTTACTCAATGGTGTCTTTCCTTTTGTGATCACCTCGCGCTGATTCTTATGTGGCGGCCAAGGTCCAAAGCCCAACACCGGGTGAGTGGCACCCCATAAGCTAATAAGCGGTACGTGCATTAGGGCCGCAGCGTGCATGAAACCGGTATCACCACTGATGACCAGTTTGGCTTCAGAAACAATCGCCATACCCTCTTCTATGGTAGTATGCGTAGCATCCGCACATCCGGGCAGTTCTGCCTTAATTTCCTGAGCCAATTCCCTATCACCGGGTCCGCCTAAGAGAACAAGCTCCTCTTGGGACTGCGACTTGAGAATCTCCAACCATTGCTTTGCCGATAGTCGCTTTCCTTCATGACTACCACCAATGACCGCAACAATTTTCCCTTCAAAATCGGGCAGATCGGGCAAATTAAACGCCACCTTATCTTTATAAAGCATCACGCCGGCGGCCTCAGCATAGCGCTCCACAACGGGTGTCAGAGCAAAGGTGTTGCTTCTGGTCAACAACAAGAACGTCCTGCGCAAGTAAGGCTTCTTAAATGTGCTCGTCGGCAATTTTATCTTACGGACATACCTCTTGGATTGTGCCGTCCCTTGCAAGTCTATGATGCGATGATACTCCGATGCAGCCGTCTTAAGTAGTACTTCGGAATCCTTCTCCCAACTAAGCAACGCATCCACCCCTTCGAGTAGGGTTGCGGTAGTGCGGAATTGGTCCTTAACCAAAAGAGTAATGTGCGCCCCCTCCTTCTTCAACTCTCGGATCACGGGAGCTGTCAGGAGCAAATCTCCAATGGCAGAGAACCTGATAAGAAGAACTTTATGCATCATATCGGTAAGGTAACGCCGAAAATGAGCAATATGCTATAGGCTAAGAAGAGGATTGCCAAAATTTCGTTGTACCAATGCGGTTTGAGATAGTACAGAGCGTTGGCGCCTTGGTAACTTAAGCCCACCAGCACCGTGGCGAATGCCAATGGCCCCATGCCCTGCCAAGCACCTAGCGCTCCAAAAAGCACCATATAAAAGGCAACCACCGTACGCATCTTATTGGTCTGATTCGCTCGGCGATACGAATTGAAAATCTGATTGCCCGTCATCAGGAAGAAGCACCCGAGAGGGATCCACACGTATAAATTCCAACCGTATTCGAGGTTCAAGGAAGTATTAAACGTCACCCGCCCCATGTGCTGGAGGGGCAACATAAGCACTATCGGAAACCCGAACCCGAACAACCAACGAAGCGCATGTACCGGGCGGATATTCGCAGTGCGCAATACCAACAACAATGAAATCAAACTGAATAAGAATCCGTTGCCACCCACAAAGATGGGTGCCAATGCAGCTAATGTGGCATTATTCAACAGCCAAAACGAATTCTTTCGCAATCGAAAGGTCTCCGCAAATTGCCACTGTAATTCTATGAGAAACGTCCATTTAAGTAATTCATAGACCGCATAATCGACCGACCACAATACCGCAAACGCGGCAAAAATGAGGTAGCGAAAGTTGGTACTTTTAAACGCCCAGCGCTCCCTGAAAACCAGTCCTGATAAACTCCCTGTAACCGCCAATAATATTGTGGTCAACGCCACTTCTACGATACCCTGATCCGTAGCTAATCCCACGAGAATACCCGTGCACAGTGCGAGCATCAGGAGCTTAATCCATGAATAAGTATCAATCTTTCGAAATTGGCGAAGGAGCATTGCTTTTTGTGTGTTATTTTAGCGCCGTAAAACGCTCACGCTATGTTAAGAAATTTCTTCGAAGGCTTAGGAGATTTGTTCCAAGCAACTTTTAAAATACTTCCTATCGCAGGTGATTCTGTGAATAGATTATTCATGGCAGTTATTGCTGGTGGTTTGATCTATTGGGTAATTCAAATGAGAAAGCACAAAGCCAACGGCGAAGCTTAATCTCAAATCAACTTTTACAAAAAGCCCCGGCTCACGCCGGGGCTTTTTTGTTTGGGCTGCCCCAG
>JBNAAX010000049.1:0-12641 GCA_049631665.1 Schleiferiaceae bacterium | reverse complement strand
AAACTTGGTGTCCTAGCTCTTCTAATGCTTGACTTACAGTGGTTTTTCCTGTTGCGGGTGCACCAGTTAATACAATTCTCGTCGTTTTCAATCGGTATGAGATATCTTCGTAGAAGAACAAAAATACTTTTAATGGGCCGATTCCTGTACCTATTTCTCTTAGTTGTTATGATGAGCTTTTCCACAAGTGGACAAAGCAAATCGGCCATCGCACATTTTCAAAAAGCTAAAGAGGCTTTTAATCAAAACGATGAAGAGAAGGGTTGGGTATATTTAGAAAAGGCCATCAAGAAAGGCGGTAATACCTATTACCAACCTTTGATTTTTGCTGGTGACCGCCGTTTTAAGGAAGGTGATATTCTCCAGTCAATAGAGTACTACGATAGAGCGCTCCAGATTCAAGAGCTTTCTAGCGTCCATTTGAAGAAGAGTATTGTTTACAAGTATGCTGGCGAATTTGATCTAGCCATTGATTCTTATCAACTATACATGAAGAATGCTCGGATGTCTAAGGAACGATTCCGGGCTTCAGAATTGGCGCTAGACAACCTAAAATTCACCAAGGAGCAGTATGAAGAATATGTGAGCATGAGTGCTCCATTAGAGGTAGTCAAACTCGTTTTTAGTGATGAGAAAATGGAGTATTTCCCTTCGCTTACAGGAGACGATCAGAAATTGTTGTTTACCGCACGTATGGTACAAGTGGGAGCGCCTTCAGATGAAAATTTATTTGTGGCACAACGCTCTGGTCATGGATGGGAAAGTAGTGCTAAACCAGTTTTAGGTCGGGTAAACACTCGAGTAAATGAAGGTGCCTCTAGTATAAGTGCCGACGGGGAATATATGGTATTTACGGCGTGTAACAGACCTGATGGCGTGGGTAAGTGCGATATATATTACAGTTATTACCATCCCGTAAAAGGGTGGGGGTTCCCGGAATTACTTCCAGGGAAAATTAATACCAAGATGTGGGAGAGTCAGCCAACATTGGGACCGGATGGTACAACCCTTTACTTTGTCCGAGGCTCGCACAGACAGGCCGAAGATTTAGATATCATGGTGGCTTACAAAGACGACGAAGGAATTTGGTCTACGGTAGAGAAGTTACCTTCACAGGTAAATTCATCGGGCCGTGAGCGCAGTCCATTCATACACTTCGATGGCAAAACATTGTACTTCGTTTCAGAGCGCAGTCCTTCTATTGGCGGGTCCGATTTCTTTATGGTCAAAAGGCTTTCGGATTCCACTTGGTCAGCGCCAGAAAACTTAGGTTTTCCGTTGAATAGTTTCGGAGATGAATTCTCTTTAGTGGTGAATGCAGCCGGTACTCATGGTTACCTCAGTTCCAATAGAGGGAAGGATATTATTCCAAATCAGGATGCTATGGCTGAGATGGACTTGTATGAATTCGCGCTTCCGGAAAAAATGAAGCCTGAGCAGCGACTCTTTAAGGATTTTGTGGTGGTACATTCCGTCACTCACATTCCACTAGGTCTAGCCAATGTGAAACTTAAGGGTTTAGATGAAAAAGAGGTATATACGGGAACCAGTTCAAAAAATACTGGTTTAGTAAGGGCCATGCACGACGGAGCAAATGATTTGCGCATAAGTGCCTATAAAAAAGGCTTCTTGCCGTATTCAGCAGTGGTCTCTAAGGGTGATTTGATCGATGCTACTACGATTTGTGAATTGCCACTCACTCCACTGAAATCAGCAGATTCGTTTGTGTTAAGAAACCTTTTGTTTGATAGTGATAAAAGCGAATTGCTTGCGGCCAGTGAGCAAGAATTGAGACTGTTGAAGAAACTTTTGTTAGATAATCCTAGTCTCAATGCGACCATTATTGGTCACACAGATAATCAGGGTGGAAGGAGCTATAATCAAAAGCTCAGTGAAGACCGTGCGACGGCTGTACTAGAATGGTTGATTGATAGCGGAATAGAATCAGGTAGATTAAAAGCCCAAGGCGAAGGGATGGATCAACCGGTAGCCACCAACGATACAGAAGAGGGAAGAGCCTTGAACAGACGTACTGAGGTTCGAATGCGCTAGCCATCGTATTTATCTTTCCACATGGCCTTTTGCTGGGCGCTGATTTGCTGTTCTTTTGGGTTGGCTGCAGGCGACCACAATACACTGCCTTTAATGTCTTTTGGCAAGTATTCTTGCACAACGAAGCCCCCTGAGTGATCGTGGGGGTATAGATACCCTTTGCCGTGACCTAAATTCCTTGCAAGTGCACTCGAAGCATTTTTTAGATGATCAGGGACTTCGAGATTTCCCGTTTTCTGAACCAATTTTTGTGCCTTGCCAATGGCAGTGTAAGCACTGTTTGATTTTGGTGAAGTGGCCAAATAGATAGTGCACTGGCTCAAGATGATCCTGCTCTCTGGCCATCCTACGCGCTCCACAGCACTAAAGGTTTCATTAGCGAGCATCAAGGCGTTTGGATTGGCGAGGCCAATATCTTCCGCTGCCGAAATGATCAATCTACGCGCAATAAACTTCACATCTTCACCACCTTCTATCATCCGAGCGAGGTAGTATACCGCAGCTTGTGGATCGGAGCCTCTAATGGATTTGATGAAAGCTGAAATGACATTGTAATGCTCATCACCTCCTTTGTCGTATTTAATTTGTGCGTTGCTTAGGACATTCTGCGCGAACTCTTCATCTATCGGCACACCCGACTGCCCTTGCTGAAAACAGAGCTCTACAAGGTTATAAAGCTTTCTTGCATCGCCCATACTTTGGCGAATCAAGAAGTCGTGTGCGGTGATCTTGAGTTCCTTTTGGGAAGCATATTCTGTCGCATTCGCTAAATCAATCATCTTAGTCAAATCCTCTTTTGAATGTGAATTCAACACATACACCTGCATCCTAGAAAGCAATGCTGCATTGATTTCAAAAGATGGATTCTCTGTAGTGGCACCGATAAGCGTAATCCAACCCCGTTCAACAGCGTGGAGCAGACTATCTTGTTGGCCTTTGTTAAAACGATGAATCTCATCGATAAAAAGGATGGGGCGCTTGCTGTCAAAAAGGCTCTTTTTTTCCGCTGTTGCGAGCACTTCACGTACATCTTTTACACCAGCACTTACAGCGCTTAGTTGATACAAAGGCGCTTCTAGTTCTTTGGCTAAGAGCAACGCAAGTGTTGTTTTCCCAACTCCTGGGGGTCCCCAGAGGACGATGGAGGGTAATCTTCCGATATCTAAGCTTCGGCGCAATGCGCCATTTTGACCTACGAGGTGTTCTTGGCCTAAATATTGGTCCAATGTCTGTGGTCGAAGCTGTTCTGCAAGCGGTTTCATAACTCGAAAGTAACTATCTTTTCGCTATGTCGGAATGGAGTAAATATGGAATTCACAAGGGTCTGTTCTTATGGCCTTGTTTATGGGTACTTACGGCATGGCTCATCTTTGCTTTTGAGCATGCTTCTGGAAACTCATTGAGCGCTTATGGATTAATACCAGGAAACTTAGGAAGTTGGTACGGACCTCTTACTTTTCCCTGGTTGCATGGAGATTTGAATCACATTACGAGCAATACTATTAGTTTGTTTTTTGTTGGCGCCTTGATTCGTTACAGTTTCCCAAAAGTATTCGATAAGGTGTGGGTCATAAGTTTACTAGCACCTGGCATTATTTTATGGTTCATAGGTCGTCCAAATGTTCACATTGGCGCCAGTGCTTGGCTGTATGCTTTAGTAGCATTTGTATTCTTTAGTGGTGTACTACGGTTACATATACGCCTGCTGGCACAGAGTATGCTCATGGTGTTCTTATACGGGAGCTTTGTTTGGGGAGTGTTGCCTCACGATCCGTCCATTAGTTATGAAGGGCATTTGAGTGGGGCAGTAGTAGGGTTCTTGATCGCAATCTGGTTTCGAAAGATTGAACCTATTGAGTCACTTAAAGATCAGAAGCCAATTTTAGAGGAGGAGGTTCCTTGGGATGATTGGAAGCATCCCTACGAACGAGCGTTGGACTTCGAAGAGGTTAACCCAACTCTTGATACACCGTCGATACGGCCACAAGACCAGCAGTTTCGGTACGAAGACGGCTCGAGCCCAGATGAATTGGCCTAGCGCCAGCATCTAATGCCAATTGTATCTCAGACCGAGAAAAGTCACCTTCAGGACCAATCATGATAGTTGTTGCTACATTGGCATCAAGAAGTTCTTTCAACGGCGATTTATGACCATTTTCACAATGGGCTATTAACAGGTTGGAATGTTCTTGTGCGATGAATTCCTTGAATGATAAAGCCGACTGTACTTGAGTTAGCTTTCCTTTTAAACTCTGCTTGGTTGCGCTAAGAACAATTTTTCGCAGTCGATCCTCCTTAATAATCTTACGCTCACTATGGTCGCAAATAATAGGTACAATTGTATCTATTCCCATTTCAACAGCCTTTTCAACAAACAGCTCGATACGGTCCATGTTTTTCGTGGGAGCGATCGCTATGGTTAAGGAATAAGGGACTGTTCCAAAATTGGATTTTACTTTATTTAACGAACCATAAACCTTTGATTTAGAAGTGAATGATATTTCGCCTTGATAAAGATTTCCATCGCCTGTGATAAAGTCAATACGATCACCTATAGATTTCCTTAGGACTTTAACACAATGCTGAACTTCTGCTGCGTCGAGCTGAAATTCATTGCCGGAAATATGTCCTAAAAAGAGCTGCATTTAAACGCCTACTTTATCTTTTGTTCTGTTGAGTGGACGCTCAATCTGTTTTTCAATGAATTCGATGATTTTACCGGCAACATCCACTCCAGTGACGTTTTCTACGCCTTCTAATCCTGGAGATGAATTGACCTCTAAAACCAACGGTCCACGTTCACTTCGAAGCATGTCCACACCTGCAATATTAAGACCTAGAGCTTTACAAGCCGCTACCGCTGTCTTTTTTTCAAGTGCACTTAGCTTCACCTTGGTTCCTTGACCACCTCTGTGAAGATTAGATCTGAACTCACCTTCTTGTCCTTGGCGCTTATACGCAGCAATGACTTTCCCACCTACGACAAAGACTCTAATATCTGAGCCACCGGCTTCCTTGATAAACTCTTGTACTAGAATGTTAGCATTAAGGCCATAAAACGCTTCTATGACGCTCTTAGCAGCCGTCTTAGTTTCTGCCAGTACCACTCCAAGTCCCTGAGTACCTTCCAAAAGCTTAACAATTAGGGGAGGACCACCTACAGTTTTGATCAGATTATTCACATCACGCGGTTGCTTTGCGAATACAGTTTTTGGAATACCAATACCGTGTTTTGCCAAGACCTGAGTAGCACGAAGTTTATCTCTCGATCGAACCAATGCCAAGGAGCTGAGGGTAGTGTAGATATTCTTAACTTCAAATTGACGGATAATTGAACCGCCGTGAAAGGTCACAGATGCTCCGATACGTGGGATAATCGCCTGGAAATCGGTCAATTCCTGTTCACCGAGATAAACATTGTTGTTTCCAGTTTCCATTCCCACATAGCAATGGTTATGGTTAATTACATGAGCTTCATGACCACGCTCTTGAGCCGCCTCGGCAAGCCTTTTAGTACTGTATAACGCTGGATTAGCGCTTAGGATGGCAATTTTCATTCTCTATTTAGTAACATCTACTATAAATCCTGATTCTAACAAATTTCTACCTATGAGCATATCATAGGTGAGTAGGGTACGGTCGGAAAATCCAACCAACACGCGATGACTTGCACCAGCGAGTTCAATTTGCGTTTCGACCATAGGTCGAGCTTTACGACGTCCGAAAGAATTTCGAACATTTCTCACGATAAACTCTGAAAATATTAATTCTTCACCTGTGTATAAATCACTTTCAGGATCAAAGAGTATTACTCTCAGCTCATTTCTTTCCTCATCAATAGTTATAGAGGAGGCGTGCAGGGCACATGTGGCCGCACCAGTATCTACTCTTGCATGTAGATTATTCACCGCTAATTCGGGCAGCTGCACCTTGGCAGTGGCACCGATAACAATGGACGCTTTCATGGGGCAAAAGTGCATTCTTTTACCTTTTGAAAAACATCACTTTTAAAATTTACTAAAACTTAACTTTTGCGGATGCAGAGATGCTTAAATCGGACGATTCCCCTGCGAGATAATTGTAGTATCCGGCGATGCCGATCATAGCTGCATTGTCCGTAGTATATTGAAATGGAGGTATATACGTGTTTAAACCATCGCGTTCGCCTAATGATGTGAGCCTTTTCCTCAATTCGGAGTTCGCGCTAACACCACCAGCAATAGCCACATGTTGGCAACCGGTGTCTGCAATGGCCATCTCAAGTTTTTTAAAAAGTACATCCAACAAAGCATTTTGATAGCTCGCACAAATGTCTGCCCTGTGATTTTCAACAAAATTGGGATCCTGTTGTGCTCGTTTTTGAAGCGCATACAAGAAACTGGTCTTCATGCCTGAGAAACTGAAGTTGTAACCGTCTACTTGCGGACGACCGAATTCCATGAATTTAGGATTTCCTTGTTTCGCCAGGCGCTCTATTTGCGGACCTCCGGGGTATTGTAAACCCATGATTTTTGCCGCTTTATCGAAGGCTTCTCCTACTGCATCATCTATGGTTTCACCAAGAATACGCATGTCTTTAGGGCTATGAACTTGGACAAGCTGTGTATGTCCTCCACTTACTGTTAGACACAGAAATGGGAAACCAACAGGAGTATCGTGGGCATCGTCTATCAGATGTGCTAGAATGTGTGCATGCATGTGATGCACAGGAATCAAAGGAACATCCAAAGTCATGGCTAGACTCTTTGCAAATGACGTTCCTACGAGTAACGAACCCATTAAGCCTGGACCGTTAGTAAAAGCGATGGCATTTAGCTGTGAAGGTTCGATATTTGCTACCTTTAAAGCACGGTCAATAACAGGCACTATGTTCTGTTGATGCGCCCGCGAAGCCAATTCAGGAACGACACCACCATACGCCGTATGTACTGCTTGAGAAGCTACTTCATTGGACAACACACTATTTCCATGCAGCACTGCAGCGGAGGTATCGTCGCAACTACTTTCAATTGCCAATATGTAAGGAGTGTTGTTCATGAATGAGTCAAAAGTACAGCAAAATCGCCTGAAAACTTGGCGGTACTATACCTTGATGTCGGCTTTTTCCGTCCTTTTGATATTGGCCTTAACAGCCACTGTTACTTTAAATTCAAGACCTTTCCAAAAGTGGCTATTCGACGGTTACGTGGAACATTCATTGGCAGAGAGAGAACTATCTATTGATTTTTCAGGCTTCGATTATCAATTTCCAAGCTCCTTTTTCTTTGGGCCAACTACGGTGAATTTTAAGGACAGTGCCTTGTTTACGGTCAAGAGTATTGAGTTCAACGATGTATTCTGGTCATCTCATATCGACGTTCGAACCATTCTTGTGAATCAATGCGAACTGCATTCACCCATAGACGGCGAACGGGTGAAGGGCTTCATTAGTACCTTCAATTCGGACTCAGACAATGCTGGACAATTATTTCAAGCAACCATAGGTGCGATTTATATTGATTCAATCCATGGTAGTACCAGCAATGATATCTCGTGGACTATCAGTGGTGAAAGTGGGAATGTGGTCCTTGATGATGAATTGAGCGCAGAGGATGTATCTCTTCTTGCAGTGCTCAATGGTGTTCAGTTCGAAGTGAAATCCGAAAACATCAGTAAATCATCAGAGGGCCAAATTAAATTCGATTATTTATTGACTTCTAACGGTATAGCTAAGGCCTCTGGTGGCGTGAGCGGTATTGTGGATTCTTTGTATTTGGAGGGGTCAATTCAAACAGATACCTCAATTGAATTAGCTTCAATGGGTATGGAAGAGTACGAGCCTGTTTTGCAGGCTTGTGAATTCTCATTTAATGGCTCATGGTACAATTCCGAATTCACTGGTCGAGTATTAGGAGGAAATTCTAGCTACTCAATGCGCTCAACATTGACTCAAGAGGAGTCGGATTCTTATACTATAAGTACCGATTTAGATCTAAGTCGTGAATTCTATAATTGGCCAATTTTTAGTGGTTTAGAGCCCGTTTTAGGTGTTTTTCGTCCAAAAAACGCTAAAATTGATGTGAAAACAGATTTTTCTGACCTTTCTTGGTCAACAGTTTTAACGGATAAAAACAACCGTTGGGAGCTCTCCAGCGAAAGTCAAAACAATCCTGTTCGAGGAATACTATCAAGTAACGAGATAGCGCTTGGACCTGTTGAATCTGTAAAGGCTCAGATGAGCATTTTACCCAATTTAGGCGCTGTAATCGATGGGGACGACTTTGAAATTTTAGCGGCTCTTCCAGAAATCCGTTCCAACGGCGAGAAGGCAAAGGGGCTGAATGCGCGCTTTGAACACCGACAAGATAAAGACTCGCTTTGGCTTAGTTCACTTGATCCAAATTGCGATATTGAATTGATGTACAGTCGGGTAGGGACGCTCAATAGCATCTCAGGGCAATTGAACACACTCGATTTAGGATTAGTCGATCCCCTTGACACAGGACAGCGGTTAACAGCCACGGCAAACATCAATTTTACCGATGAAGGATTAGGTTCTGTTTTGCTTCGAGATGTCGTGTTAACGCGTCCCGAAGACGTTATTTTCCTTAGAGAATTATCCTTGACTCATGTTCTAGGTGCAAAGAGTCGAAGCCTCGTCTTATCAAGTGATGTACTTGATTTTTCAGTGAATGGGAATTGGGATTTCACAGATTTCCCAAAGGTTGCCTCCCACGTATTCCAGGACATCATCGTACAAAATGAAGAACAATGGCCACAAGCTGCCTTTAAATTTGATATTCAAGCGGGTAATGTGGGTTGGATAGCTGATCTTATACACCTCGATGTATTTATCAGTGAGGACACACACATCTTTGGGAAGTACAATGGTATGCGCAACATGTGGTCTACTACCATGTTCATTCCTGAAGCAACCTACGAAAACAATAGCGGTAAGGATATAATTTTGGCCTCTTCCCAAACACAAGATGTTCATAATACCACGCTCAAGGCGGATAAACTGAAATTTGACACTTGGAACTTTGCAAAGGTGAACCTCAGTTCGAACGGAAGTGTTGGGCCGAATAGGATCCAGTTCTCAGGTGTTGTAGAAGATTCTATTCCGAGTAAGATAAATTTAGAAGGATCTCTGCGAAGCGGAGAGGCAGGTATTACTGCTGCAGCTTTCAACATTGGGGAATCGTATTTTGCACTTTTAGATACTGCCCGCCTTCAATGGAAAAATGCGCAACTAAATGTGGATTCTTTGATTCTAGCCGGCAAGGACGGTAGGTTTGTGTTGAACGGTCAACTATTTGATACAGAAGCTCCTGAGATTGAGCTAGGTCTAGAAGATTTTAATTCAAAGGTGGTCAATTACTTGTTCCGTACTCCAGAGGCGTTGTTTTCTGGTACATGGAATGCACAATTAAAGTTGAAAGATTCATTCTTCCGACCTTTTATTAAAGGACAGATTGAAGTTGATGATTTTGGATTGAATAATTATGAATATGGCCGGTTCACTGCGAATGCCGAAGTTGAAGACTTAACACGTTTAAGTGCATTCGGCCAATTACGCCAAGGTACATCCAGTTCCTTTTCCTTTAGTGGGGAATACGATTTTACAACCCATGAAGTTGATGTAAGAGCGAGCATAGACGAATTTGCTGTCGATCCTTTTAACCCACTATTTAATGGGGTTTTAGATGAATTTAGGGGTACACTTCAAGGTGGTTTAGAATGGTACGGTCCTTTGGAAGCATATACATTCAACGGTGCGTTTACCATGCGCGACGGTCATTTTGTAGTACCGATTGTTGGAGCTGAGCTAAGTGCTGCTGAGCCCGTAGAATTGGTCATTTCCGAGCATGAAATTACCCTAGATACTGCTAAATTCTATGCGCCGAAAGACAGTACAACGGCAATAGTCTTTGGTGGTATTCATCACAATCAGTTCGATAGTTTAGTATTTGACCTAAAACTTCATAGCGATAGTATACGAGCGGTTGATTTAAGCAGGAATATCGACGGCTACTTTTACGGTACGGCAGTAGTGGAGGGGGATCTCGTCTTAAAAGGACCTTTGGAACAATTGCATTTAGACCTTGCCTTAGCTACAAAAGACGGTACCAACTTTAAGATTCCTCTGGATAACCCAACTGCGGTTGAAATGCCGAGCTACATTCGTTTTAGTGATGCTGGACTGCCTACAGCGGATAGTGTTTTTGTTCAAGAGCTTGAATATTTTACGACGGATATCGTTATTGAGGCTACGCCAAATGCTGATGTGGAGCTCGTGCTTGATGAAGTATTAGGAGATGTAATCAAAGCCCGCGGAACCGGTAATATGCGTCTTAAAATATTAGAAGACGAAAGCCTCGAGTTATACGGCTTATATACGCTGGTTTCGGGTGATTATCTCTTTACTCTACAGAATATCATTAACAAGCCTTTTGAGATTATACCTGGCGGCACCATTTTATGGAGTGGTGACCTTTATGAGGCACAAGTAAATATTGACGCGAAATATTCTCTTTCCACCGATCTGCAAGGCTTGGTCTCAAATGCGAATTACAACAACGAGAATGTCAATGTTGATTTGATCATTAACCTTAGCGGCGCCTTGATGAATCCTGACATTGCGTTCACAGTGGATTTGCCAAATGCGCCAGCAAGTTATTTGGAGGAACTTCAGAGGCACTTTTTAAGCGAGGATGCCATGAATTATCAAGCATTTTCATTGCTGCTCTTAGGTGAATTCTACCAGCAAGATTTAGCGGTACAGGAGGGCTTTGACTTTAGTGGTTCTGTAAGCAGAAACACATCGGAATTACTCGTTAGTGAATTTGGAAGCTGGCTGGCAGCAGGAATTGGTTCATATGTTGACTTAGAATTGGATTATACGAGTGGTACCAATCCGTATGAGGTATTAGGTACGACCCAGAATAATTTGAATCTCGGCCTTGGAAAAGACTTCCTTGACGGCAGATTGAGCATAAATTCTTCTTTGGATATTCCTATTGGTCAAACCGGCGCGTCGACGCTTTTACTTGGTGATACGGAGGTAATCTACTCCTTGACTAAGGACGGACGAATCAAACTTCGAGCGTTTAACAGAAGCAATCGTAACGATCCACTGATGCAAAATTCAGGTCCATACACACAGGGTGTTGGTATCTTATTTCAAAAGGAATTTGAATCAGTCCTAAAGGATTAGCCTTTTGCTTCGATGAGAGCAACGGCCTCTACGAGTGAATCTACGTAGTGATCCGGCACGGCAGTATGCGGCTTTAATCCATGTCCAGTTTTAACTCGAATGGTGGTTACTCCAGCATTCTGACCAGCTTCGATGTCTCTTGGTGAATCACCGACAAGGAAGCTTTGAGCTAAATCAATATTGAACCTTTCCTTTGCTGCTAATAGCATACCTGGTGAAGGTTTTCGGCACTCGCACGGAATCTTATATTCTGGAACTTCACCTTCAAAACCGCCGTGCGGGTGGTGTGGGCAGAAGTAAATGGCTTCCACAAAGGCGCCTTGCTCACCTAGTTGGGTCTCCATCTTTTTATGAATGTTCCCTAATTCTTCGATAGAACACAGTCCTCGTGCGATCACGCTTTGATTTGTGACCACAACTACGAGATAACCAAGCTTGTTCAACTTCTTGATACAATCAGCTGCGTAAGGGTACAATTCAAAATCCTCAGGTCTGTGAATGAGATCAGTATCTATATTAATTACACCATCACGATCGAGGTATACACATTTTTGTGGCCTGTTTAAGTTTCGCGCAGCAACCTTTCCAGAGGAAATGGCTTGTTCTACTTTTTCCAATCGGTCTGGAGTACCCATATCTTTGAGATACTCAGGTGTATTGTAGGCATAGACATTTAATCGTTCGTGAAGGGTAGGGAAGATGTCTTTTCCGAAATCGGCTTTAACGCCTTCTTCCAAGTGTTCTAAAACCACGGGATTAAAGACATAAGCCGCTGCATTGACAAGATTTCTGTAAACAAGACCTTCAGGATGCGGCTTTGCATAAAAGGCGCAAACCTTGTCGTTTTCATCAACATCGAGTAGATCACTATCGTAAGGATGATCATTAGGGTGAACCACTAACGTGGCATCCGCATTGTTCGCTTGGTGGAAGTCGAATAGTCGATGTAAATCCATATTCATCATCACATCACCATAAAGCACAATGAACGGCTCCGTCAAATGCTCTTGCAGGGCTTTTACACCACCTACAGTTCCTAGCGGAGTTGGTTCGACGTAATAGTGAATGCGTATTCCAAAGGATTCTCCCTTTCCGAAATGACCTTCAATGTGATGGTACAAATGGTTGACAATGAGCCAAACATCGGTAAAGCCGTGTTCTTTAAGAAGGTTGATTTGATACTCAAGAATGGGCTTGCCGAGAACTGGCATCATAGGCTTGGGAATATCGTCTCTGACTTGTGCAAGACGGGTTCCTTTACCACCGGCAAGAATGAGTGCTACCTTCATAGTTAGATGTTTGCTCAAACCTAAGAAGCTTTAAGGAGCAAAGAAAGTGATATAACGAAAGATTCTTAACATCCTTACATGGAGCATCGACACCGTCGAATGTT
>JBNAAX010000048.1:0-12780 GCA_049631665.1 Schleiferiaceae bacterium | reverse complement strand
TGAGCCAGCGCGCCACCATACTGTTATTTTAGGCGATCAAAGTTTTCTATACGACCACAATGCATTGTATGCGCAAGAATTGCCTCAAAACCTCACCATCTGCATATTGAATAATGGCATTAGCGGCATCTTTGATTGGCTCCCAGGTACGGCGAGTACAGGGGCGAAAGCACGTAAGATTTTTGCCAACGCGCAACAGGTGGATTTACATTCGTTGGTGAAGGGGT
The DNA here is from genome assembly GCA_049631665.1 of Schleiferiaceae bacterium. Taxonomy (GTDB): domain Bacteria; phylum Bacteroidota; class Bacteroidia; order Flavobacteriales; family Schleiferiaceae; genus UBA10364. The sequence goes on along the minus strand of JBNAAX010000048.1, from coordinate 12,553 downwards.
TTAATGTAGCCTACGCTCGTGTTGAAAATGAACAAGAATTGGCCACGGCGCTAACTTCGATGAAGGGATTGACCGTTATTGATTGCAAAACGGAACAGTCCATGAACCTAAGTGCGTTAAAAATTATACAGGAACATGGCAAAGCTTAAGCATTGGATTTCCGCTGCACGATTGCGTACATTGCCATTGGCTTTTGCTGTAATTATTCTTGGAAGTGGTCTAGGTTACCTACATACCGGGGCTTTTTCCATCGAATTATTTTTCCTCGCTTCATTGACCAGCTTCTCCTACCAAGTCTTGTCTAACTATGCCAACGATCTCGGTGACGGTATTAAAGGAACAGACGATAATAAGCGTGGAGAACAGCGTGCTGTAGCCTCAGGTCTTATTAGCATATCCCAAATGCGCCTTGCGACTAACCTTTTTACGCTTCTGTCATTGATTGCCGGTAGCACCTTGGTGTACATGGCCTTCAAGAGCACTCTTTATTTCTACTTTTTCATGGTATTGAATGTTTCGGCTGTTTGGGCAGCTAGATCCTATACCTTGGGCAGCAACCCCTACGCTTACTGGGGTGGAGGCGACCTGTTTGTGATTCTATTCTTCGGTTTGGTCGGAGTTATGGGGTCTTCAGCGCTTCAGACGGGAACCTTGTGTGCTTTAGATGTTTTACCTGCGCTCGTGGCAGGTGCAATGAGCGCATCCGTGTTAACCTGCAACAACCTGCGCGATAGAGAAGGGGATGCACAGCACGGAAAACACACACTGGTGGTTCGTTACGGTGAAAAATGGGGCAGAGGCTATTTTAAAGCGCTACTCATCACATCAATTGTATTGAGTTTGGTGTTCTCCATTATGGCAAGCATAAAAATGAGCGGGTATTACCCCATCGTCGCGCACATGGTCTTTCAATTTGTACTCCGTGGTCAATTCAAGAAGTTCACAGCTTCCCAAACACCTGAAGATTACGACGCATTGCTTAAACCTTTAGCATTAACAACGTTGTTGTATTGTATAACTACCTCAATGAGTTTCTTCTTCTGATGAATGCGAAATACTGCGCTCATACTTTAAAGTTTAAAATTCCTGGAGGCACCTCGCGAGGTGTACTTACGGAAAAAGAGAGCTTTTTCATTGCTATTCACAACGACGGCAAAGTGGGGCTAGGAGAGGTCGGTGTTCTTCGAGGTTTATCCTACGACGATGTTCCTGAGCTGGAAAGTCAAATAGCTTGGACGTGCAACAACATCCAACTTGGCCTTGAGGAATTATATACGGCCAATGCACAATTTCCTAGTATTCAATTTGCTTTAGAGCAGGCCTTCAGTCACCTAAATAACGGCTTCGAGCACTTCGCATCTTCATTTACTTCCGGACATTCTTCACAACCCATCAATGGATTAATCTGGATGGGTGATCTGGCATTTATGCGCGATCAAGTTTCCAAGCGTCTCTCGGAAGGGTTTACCACTTTGAAGATGAAAGTAGGCGCTATAGACTGGCGTCAGGAACAATCCATACTCACTGCGCTCAGAAAGGAGTTTACCCTCGACGAATTAGAGCTTCGTGTAGATGCCAACGGTGCTTTTGAGCTTGAACAAGCCATAGAAGTCAGTAAGTTCCTGTCAGAACTCGAGGTGCATTCTATGGAGCAACCCTTGCGCGCTGGGCGCGATAAGGAGCTGGCATTGGCAGCAGAGCAGATGCATATTCCAATTGCTTTAGATGAAAGTTTAATTGGTGTGATTGACCCAGCAGCAAAATCACAACTTTTGGATACCGTCAAACCACAATACATTATCCTGAAGCCAAGTTTTATTGGCGGTTGGCGCGGTGCTGATAGGTGGATATCTCTCGCTGAGAGTAAAGGCATAGGATGGTGGGCAACTTCGGCCCTTGAAAGTAATGTTGGTCTAAATGCCATCGCACAATGGGCATTTACCAAAGGAAATTCTATTCCACAAGGATTGGGGACAGGCAGTCTATTCACCAACAATATACCTGGTCCCTATGAAGTCAGTGGGGGTACGCTGAAAGTTTCAGGAAGAATGAATGAAGATTGGGATCTGAGCGCGATTAAATTGATCCTCTGAGGCCAATAAATACACCACGTCCAGGCGCAACAATTCCGGACGAATACGGGCGGTATTGAGCATCCATGATGTTTTCAATACCAATACGAAGAAGAATGTTCTTGTTGAATTCGTAATTGGTCATCAGACTCAATGTGTACCAGCGTGGTGAATACGTTTGACCATTCTCGTTGATCGCGTAGATGTGCGTTTTATTTCGCTCACTAAAACTCAATTCGTCATGACTCATCTCGCCGTTGTAGCGTCCTGTAAGGGTCGCGGTCCATTTCTTTTTGCGGTAGACAAGTTGCGACGTGGCATTGAACGGGCTTGCATGACGAAGCGCATGCCCCTGACTGTTCATACCGAATGGATGTGACCAGTGTACGGTCCAGAAAAGCGCTTTGCTGAGCTCGGTACGAACACCAAATTGATAGCCCCAGATTGTCGCGTAATTTAAATTTTGAACGGCTAAGATTTGCGACCATTCACCCTCGTACATCATGCTGTCTAGGCCATTGAACGTATACGGAGCACGAATCATGGCATTGTCTAGATAACTGTAGTAGAAATTAGCGTCCAACACTAAATGTTTGCCGAGAAGGTGCTTCATGCCAATCTCTGCACTGTAGAGCCTTTCCTCTCTTAAATCAAGGTTAGGAACAATGACGGCTCCCGGCTGTGAATCGAACACCTTAGAAGCATCGTCGACGTTAGGGGCACGGAAGCCGGTACTTAAGTTGAGGAAGTATTTGAATGATTTCTTTGAGTAACTCGCCCCGATAGAGCCGCTTGGCGCAAGAAAATTCCAAGTAGCATCGTGGTTGAATCCATTGAATCGGATCGGGGTGAACATATGAATGTGGTTCAGACGGGTTCCACCTGAGATGGATAGGTTTTGGTTGAGGTTATAGAGGGCGCTTATAAATGCTGCTGAACTAGACCATCGTGAACCGTCAGCATATCTAGACTGAGCCTGCCAGGTGCTATCTGTGTTCGATGCAGCATAATGGTAGGCACTACTCTGAATGAGGTTCAGGTTCCAATCAGCACCGTAGCTCATGCTGAGTTTTTCCGAGAACTTCTTGGTCGCATCAACATTGCCCTGGGCCATACGGATCAATTCTGTCTGAACACGACCTGCTGGGCTTCTGTAGCGTCTTACATCTCTGCTTTCTTGGTATCCCTGAAGGGCAGCAGCCCATTTTATACGGTCGTACAATGCGGTGCTTTTGCGGTCTTCGTAGGCCACAGTTGCCATCGACCACATTTGTGGACCATAATTCCAACACGCGTAACGCGGAGAACCGTTCTTGGTTTCAATGAATCTGTCGTAGCGGTTTACATCAGAAAGCATGCTGAAGTATAGCCCGAATTTTAGTTCGCTGGTTTCTGAAACTCTAAACTTCAATTTCTGAGTGAAGTTTCTTTGGTCGTAGGCTGTTTTTGGCTGGATTAGGGGATCCATCGGTTTGCGAAGCGTATCGAGATTGGCGAACGTGATTGGTTCGCACACGGCCAAGTAATTCTCTACTGAATTTGCTGGTGTCCAAGAAAAAATACGTGCCCCCATTCTCACATCGCTGTACTGGCTGTAGGTGATGTTAGTCATACCGGCCCAGTTTAGCCCGCCGTAGTTTATCCTGAAATTTGGACGACGTGTGAGCTGTGCGTTGTTGCTGCTAAAGTCGTAGACTAAGCTTTGAAGTACTTCGCTGCTATCCCCGTAGTGTGCGTCGTAGGTGTTAATGTGCATGGTGCCGCCAAGGGCGTCAGAGCCGTGTAAAACCGATCCTGGCCCAAGACTTACCTCCATATCAGAAATACTCAATGGATCTAGGCTGATGACATTGTGCACATTTCCAGCTCTAAAAATGGCATTGTTTAATCGCATACCATCAATGAGTATCAAGACCCGTGAGGTACTCATACCGCGAATCATAGGCGATCCACCTCCGGCTTGACTTTTTTGAATAAAGACGTTAGGGTCAAGGCTTAGGGCATCTGCGCTGCTTCCAATGAATTGACTGTTCATGCGCTTGGCGCTGATGGTTCTTACTTCTTGTGGGTTGTGCTTGAAGTCGGCTTCCATTCTATTGGCCTTGATGACGACCTCTTGAATATTTAGCACACTTTCGTAGAGCCCAACTTCAAAATTCGCACGCTGCAATTGTTTAAAGTTATAGTGACGTGGGGCGTATGAGGTATGGAAGAAGGAAACTACATCTCCTTCGTGAAGGTCAATAATAAGAACACGACCTAAGGGTCCGGTAGTTGCTATATAGCTATTGTTGACTGTAATACTGACCCCTTCAACGGGTTGACCACTGTTTTTACTGATCACCGTAACCCAATGTTGGCCATGTGCGAGCACGCTTGCAGACAATGTTGTCGCACACGTGATCAAAATCAATAGCAATATTGTTCTAATTTTGGACATCGCAACCACAAGAAACAAAAACTGTACCTAATTGGCTTCATACGAGCAGACCATATTTGTATTTGAGCAGAGGAAGTATTCTCTCCAGGAAATATTGGCTGTAAAATCGGCCCCAGATTGGCTTCAAACAGTTCAAAATCAGATCGTTGATTTTATATCGACGCAAAATGAAATGGAATTTCATACTAGTGGTAGTACGGGACTTCCAAAAACAATTGTCCTCCAAAAAACCGTTTTAGAGGCTTCAGCTAAAAGAACCTTGGACCATTTTTCTTTGAAACCTGGAGCTAGTGCTGCTCTTATTCTGCCTGCTCAATTCATTGGTGGGAGTATGATGCTTGTTCGGGCGCTCATTGGTGGGTTGACCTTACACTTGTTACCGCCCAAGCTTGCTGTAGAAGAAATTCCAAATGTAGATTTCCTTCCGTGCACACCTGCACAGTTTAAGGCAGCAATGCAAAATGACGCGCTGCGCGACTTTAGCGGAGCCATACTTTTAGGAGGAGCGCCTGTTGGTGATATAGCGCCTGTGGACGGAATTAATCTCTACGTGGGCTATGGAATGACCGAGACAGCTTCACATGTGGCGCTTCGATCGTTGTCGGAAAAAGTGTATTCGGCAGTAGACGGTGTTCTATTTACTACTAGAGAAGGTGTATTGGTAATTGATGCACCTCATCTAGGTGTTAAAGCATTGCAAACCAATGATTTAGTGCGTCTATTTGATGCTCGTTCCTTTGAATTTATCGGACGACTTGACGATGTGATTAACTCCGGTGGACTCAAGATTCACCCGGCTGTTCTTGAATCGCATTATCATTCCAACGGCTGCGTTGTCTGTGTATCTTCGATAGCAGATGAGGTGTATGGCGAAGCGGTTGTTATCGTTGTTGAAGGGAGAGTTTCTGAAAGCAGAGTAAAAAAGCTCTTGAAAGATGTGCCTCGAAATCAACAGCCGAAATTCATGCTCAGTGCAGATAAACTACCGTTTTTAGAAAGCGGTAAACTAGACCGCAACCAGGTACGACGTCTTATTCAAGAATCTCAACATCGCCTTTTCCCGCTCTGATTAGAGTAGGGGATGCTGTGGTAAGATCAATGACAGTTGACGGGATATTATCACCCCAGCCGCCATTAATCACAAAGTCAACCTTATCCGCATAGTTGGCAATGATTTCTTCCGGATCGGTAGGATATTGGAGGACTTCATCGTCGTGGTGAAGAGAGGCTGATGCTAAAGGGCGTCCCAAGGCTTCTGCTAGTGCTTGTACAATGCCGTTATTAGGTAATCTAACACCAATGGTCTTCCGTTTCTGCCCAAGTTTTCTTGCGAGGGTAATGTTTGATTCTAGCACCAGTGTATACGGTCCGGGCAGGCATTGCTTCATGAACTTAAAGGTAGCGCCGCCTACACTTTGAGTGTATTGAGATACTTGGCTTAGGTTGGTAAATAAAAAAGAGAATTCAGCCTCTTTTACCGATTCTTTTTTGATGTCAGCGAGCTTTTTCAATGCATTGGCATTCATGAAATCACCTACAACGGCATAAACGCTATCGGTTGGAATAATGGCGATTTCACCTGCAATGAGGCGTGTAACGCATTCCTGTATTTTTTGCTGGTCGATACTGTCGGGATAAAGTGTGTAGATCATACCCAAATCGGTTTAGTCGAAAATAAAAAAAGCCCCGCAATTGCAGGGCTTTACTATTTTAATTTCTGTTGGATTAGCTGTTCGCTTTTGCGTGGTCAGCCAAAAACTTCGCTAGACCAATATCCGTCAATGGGTGTTTCAACAAAGCTTCGATTGCGCTTAGAGGACCTGTCATGACATCGGCACCAATTTGCGCACATTCGATGATGTGCATTGGGTGACGAACTGAAGCAGCCAAGATTTCTGTGTCAAATCCGTAATTGTCAAAGATTACGCGGATGCTCTCAATCAATCCTAGACCGTCAGTAGAAATATCGTCCAAACGACCGATGAAAGGACTCACATAAGTGGCACCTGCTTTAGCTGCCAACAAGGCCTGTCCCGCCGAGAAAATCAGCGTACAGTTTGTCTTAATACCTTTATCTGAGAAGTACTTTAATGCTTTCACACCGTCTTTCACCATTGGGATCTTAACCACAATTTTCTCGTCCAAGGCAGCAAGGGCTTCACCTTCACGAACCATGCCTTCGAAATCTGTAGAGATTACTTCTGCACTTACATCGCCGTCTACAATCCCACAGATGGCGCGGTAGTGAGCAAGTACGTTTTCTTCACCGCTAATTCCTTCTTTAGCCATTAATGAAGGGTTGGTGGTCACGCCGTCCAAAACTCCAAGATCTTGGGCTTCTTTAATCTGTGCAAGGTTTGCTGTGTCAATGAAAAATTTCATGAGGAAAAGTTGTGTTGTTAAATGTTGCTCAAAAGTACACTAAACTTCAAAAATAAGCGCATAAAAAACGGGCAAGCTACTTACATCACACCGCTACGACCAATTACCCTTGCTGCGTTCCCGCCCTGGGGGATTCATTAGGAGCTGGTTGTGTAAGACTTGCCCGGTGCAAAGTTAATGCTCCGAAGATGTAGAAAGCAATGAATTGACTAAAATTATTGGCCTGTTCGGTTATCTTTGCGTGAAACACTCAAATAAAACGCCTTATGAATGAAGCAATGAAACAAATCGCAATTAAGTACGGAACCTATTTGGCCTTGCTGAATATCTCTTACATACTATATGCTTATTTAGTTGATGCTTCGGTGTTTACCGCTACTTGGCCAGGGATAGTATTGTTCTTCTTAGCAATCGGTTTCGGTATTTTTGCAGTGGGAAAATTCAAGCAGAGTAATGAAGGCTATGCAACTTTTAAAGAAGCGTTTTCTTCCTATATCCTCACGGGGATAGTGGCAACATTGATTGGTACTGCATTTACCGTGTTGTTGTTTTCCATCATTGATCCTGAGTTTGCTGTGCAAACCATGGACTTGATCATTGAAACGACCTACGAGAGATTCGAAACATCAGGGATGAGCGATGAGCAAATAGAGCAAATCATTGGGCGTATCGAAGGCAGCAATGCGTTTGGTGTTGCAGGTCAATTAAAGAGTGCTGCATTTTCAGTAATGTTTAATGCCATCATCGCATTAATCGTGGGTGCAGCAATGAAAAAGAACAATCCAGCACTGTAATACTGGGAGCGAAGGAGCATGAGTAAATTGGACTTAAGTATTGTAATTCCTTTATTCAATGAAGATGAAAGTCTTCCTGAATTGACTGATTGGATCGCCAAGGTGATGGAACGGGAAGGATATTCCTATGAAATCATTTTTGTCAACGACGGATCAACGGATAATAGTTGGGCGGTAATAGAGGAATTACGTGGCAATAACGAAAACGTCAAAGCCATTTCATTCCGTAAAAACCAAGGTAAGAGTGCCGGACTGAATCAAGGCTTCAAGGCAGCTTCTGGAGATGTAGTCATTACCATGGATGCGGATTTACAAGACAGCCCTGAAGAAATTCCGGAACTGCGTCGCATGATTTTAGAGGACGGCTACGACCTAGTTAGTGGTTGGAAGCAAAAGCGCTATGATCCACTTAGCAAAACCATTCCAACGAAACTCTTTAATGCTGCCACGAGAAGAATTTCCAAGATTAAATTGAATGATTTCAATTGTGGACTAAAAGCCTATAAGCTAGAAGTAGTGCACAATATTGACGTTTACGGCGAGATGCACCGATACATTCCATTCTTAGCCAAGAACAAGGGTTTCGATAAGATTGGTGAGAAAGTGGTGCAGCATCAAGCTAGAAAGTACGGTACTACAAAGTTCGGTCTAGACCGCTTTATAAACGGGTTTTTAGACTTGGCAACGCTAGCGGTTATAGGTAAATTCGGAAGACGTCCTATGCACTTCTTTGGTGCTGCTGGTACCCTAATGTTCGCGCTTTCAGCGCTGCTGTTGGCTTACCTAGGGATTTATAAACTCTGGGCCTTGGGCGCAGGGGTAGAGGCACGTCTGATTACCGAGAATCCGTTGTTCTTCATCTTATTGGCCTTGAATATCATTGGTGTCCAATTGTTTGGCGTGGGTTTCATCGCAGAACTATTGCTGCGCGAAAGCACGAAAAAGCACGATTATACCGTCGATAAAAAAATAGGCCTCTAATGGCAAAAGTGAAGTACGCTTTAATCTCGCCAACGTTTAAACGTCCGGATGAGGTTACTGAATTTCTAGCAAGCCTAGAGCAGCTCGATTACCCCAAAGATCAATACCAAGTCATCCTTGGCGACGGTACTCCAGGGGATGAACTGCGTCCAGTTCTCGGGGAGTATTTCGATACGCTGCCGCTTCAAATCTATTACGAAGAGTTTCTACCTGTAAGTGATGCGCGCAATCGCGCTGCTGAGCTCGCTGAGGCTGAATACTTCATCTTCCTGGATTCGGATTGTATCATTCCAAGCGCATACCTCAAAGGTATCGACGCCTTCCTTTCCGAGTACCCGGATACCACACTCTTTGGCGGGCCAGATGCGGCTTCGGCTGATTTTACTGATCTTCAAAAGGCCATTAACTTTTCTATGACCTCCTTCCTTACCACCGGAGGTATTCGTGGCGGAAAAGCTTCTGTTACCTCGTATCAACCGAGAGGATTTAACATGGGCGTGTCGGCTGCACTTTTTAAGGAAGTTGGCGGTTACGACGAAGAGTTCGTCTGTGGTGAGGATGTAGAACTAAGCCTTCGTTTGCAGAAGGTAGGTGCCATTAGCCGTTTCATTCCAGAGGCGCATGTGTATCACAAGCGCCGTGCTACATTAAAGCAATTCCGTCGTCAAGTATTTCGCTTTGGTGCAGCACGACCATTATTGGCAAAAGCGCATCCTGGGAATTTGAAAATCACGCACTTGTTTCCTTTGGCGTTTACAGCATTCCGTTACGTATCCACGATTCTATTTCTACTTGTGTTTGCTTTAGATTCAAGTATGCTCGGGGTTCCTTTCGCAGCTTATGTGAGCTATATGATTGCAGTCTTTTTAAGTGCTCTTAAAAAAGAAGGTTTAAGCGTGGCTTTGCTCGCTGTGAAGACCACTAATACTATGAATGAAGGCTACGGAATGGGGTTCTTAAGAAATTATATCGAAGTGTACCTGCGAGGAAACTCACGGGGTATCAAGCTCTAGGGATTCCTTGAGTTCAAGCAGTAGTTTTTCTTCGTCCAATTCATTGAGTGAAATCAACACCGGATCAGCACTCTTTCTGCCAATCCACAGCACCTTTTCGTAAGGTTTATCTATCAATAGCAAGTAATCACCTTCAGGTCCGCGGTACTTGCCTTTAGCAACTGATCCTGTAGAAATCCCGTGTCTTCTTGTCGAAATCTCAGGGAGGGATTCTGAGATACCCAAAGAGTCAATTTTATCGAGCGGCAAGTCTATTCCGTATGGTCCGGAAATTCTCAGAATATCACCGTCCAACACAACATTTGAGGGACGATCCGACCAATAAAACATGCCGATGACGAAAACCAGTGTGCCAATGAGTACTGCGATGCCCACTTTAAATGAATTTTTCTGGGACTCCACCTTCATATTCAAATCCTTGGTCTGATAGAAAAAATAGATGTAGGCAAGAATAGGAGTAATGCCCATGTGCCAGCCCAAGAGCTCTGCATTGGTCACATAAAATACAATACCAAGGACAGTGAATAGGACGCCGAATCGGATATGAAAGCCTTTAAATCGCTCTAGATATTCGGTTAAAGGAAATTGTTCCTGCTCCTCCTTGCTCATGGTGTTGTATCCACTGAGCAAAGAACTGGCATTGTTTTCAGTAATCATGAACCCTAATCCGAAGAAGAGTAGGCCCATTCCTAAAATGACATAAAACATAGGCATTTCTTTAGCGTTTCTCCCTTTTTCCTTCGAGTTCGATTAATAGATCGCGCAATCTTGCAGCTTCAATAAAATCGAGCGTTTTCGAAGCTTCCTCCATGTCTTTGCGCACCTTCCGTATGCTGCTTTCCAGATCTTCTGGAGTGGTATAATTCATGGCTTGCTCGGCGGCTTTGAGGTTCACCTTGCTTACTTCGTATTCCACGTTTCTACCAACAGCACTGGACTTGCTGAGAATTTCTTCCCTGCTTCGTTTCAACGCCTGAGGAACGATGCCATTGGCTTTATTGAATTCGTCTTGTTTCTTTCTGCGGCGTTCAGTCTCATCGATGGTGCGCTGCATGCTATCGGTAATTTTATCTGCGTAGAGAATAGCAAGACCATTAATGTTGCGTGCTGCACGTCCTATGGTCTGGACTAAACTGCGTTCACTGCGCAAGAAACCCTCTTTATCAGCATCCATAATAGCCACTAGACTAACTTCAGGAAAGTCCAAGCCCTCACGAAGCAAGTTTACACCAATGAGAACATCAAAGACTCCCAGGCGTAAATCGCGCATAATTTCCACACGTTCAAGCGTATCAACATCACTGTGGATGTAACGACATCGTATATCGTACCGGGTGAAATATTTGGTCAATTCTTCCGCCATTCGTTTGGTCAGTGTCGTGACCAGTACACGTTCGTCAAGTTCTACACGCTTGTGGATCTCTTCCATGAGATCATCCACTTGATTCTTACTCGGACGTACACTTACTACCGGGTCGAGTAGGCCTGTAGGGCGTATTACTTGTTCTGCAAAGACCCCTTGGCTGAGTTCAAGTTCATATTCTGCAGGAGTGGCACTCACGAACAGCGCTTGATTGCGTATCCGTTCAAATTCCTCAAACTTCAATGGCCTGTTGTCCAAAGCCGCAGGTAGTCTAAATCCGTACTCCACAAGGTTTTCCTTTCTAGAACGGTCACCGCCATACATGGCTCGAACTTGCGGGATGGTCACATGACTTTCGTCAATGACGAGCAAGAAGTCCTCCGGGAAATAATCAAGCAGACAGAAAGGGCGTACACCTGGTGCGCGCCCATCGAGATAGCGGCTGTAATTTTCAATACCTGAACAATAACCCAGCTCCCGAATCATTTCTAAATCAAAATTGGTTCGCTCCTCGAGTCGCTTAGCTTCGAGAGGTCGCGCAACATTTCTGAAGTGGTCGACCTGAGACATCAAATCGTCTTGGATTTGATGAATGGCATTTTGTAGCTGATCCTTTTCTGTAACGAACAAGTTTGCTGGGAACAAACGCATTTCGTTCATATGCTCTATTCTGGATCCACTGATGGGATCCATGTGCTCTATAGATTCTACTTCGTCTCCCCAAAAGCTGATGCGAAAGTACGTTTCTGCATAGGCTGGGAAGATATCTACAGTATCGCCTTTAACACGAAAAGAGCCTCGCTTGAATTCCGCTGTAGTTCTTGCGTACAGCGCATTGACAAATTTGTGAAGGAGTGCCTGTCGGCCGATCATTTCTCCAACTTTCAAATTCACAACGCTCGCGTTAAACGCTTCAGGATTTCCCATTCCGTACAAACAAGAGACGGATGCAACCACAATTACGTCGCGGCGCCCTGACAATAGGGAAGAGGTGGTACTCAGTCGGAGTTTTTCAATCTCATCATTGATGCTCAGGTCTTTTTCAATGTACAGTCCTGAAGAAGGTACGTAGGCCTCCGGTTGATAATAATCGTAGTAACTGACGAAGTATTCCACAGCATTTTCAGGAAAGAATTCCTTCATTTCACCATAAAGCTGTGCTGCCAAGGTTTTATTGTGGCAGAGAATAAGACTTGGGCGTTGTGTACGTTCGATAACGTTTGCCACGGTAAAGGTTTTCCCTGAACCGGTCACCCCCAATAATACCTGGTCGCGCTCGCCACTGTTTAAGCCTTCCACCAAATCATTGATTGCCGTGGGTTGGTCACCCATTGGCTTGAATGGCGCCTGTAGCTTAAAGTCCATGGTACTTTATTTCAATAGAGAATTGAAAAGCTTACGAAGGGCTACCAATTCTTCCACACGTGCTTTCTGAACATCAATGTTCTTCTGTGCAGCTTCCAATAGTGGGTTGCCTTTTGCATTTCCAAAGAATGCAATATTGTTCT
>JBNAAX010000047.1:0-13464 GCA_049631665.1 Schleiferiaceae bacterium | reverse complement strand
ACTGAACTTGGTATTCAGATGGCCAAAAAGGGCCATGAAGTTCATTTCATTACTTACAGCCAGCCCGTGCGTTTGGATATTCTCGAGCCTAACATCTATTACCACGAGGTAAACGTGAACGATTACCCGTTGTTTGAATACCAGCCTTATGAGCTTGCGCTAAGTTCTAAAATGGTGGACACGGTGCTCACTGAGGGTATTGATATACTTCACGTTCATTATGCCATTCCGCATGCCTACGCAGCGTACATGGCCAAGAAAATCTTGTTAGAGAAACGAATCTACATCCCTGTAGTGACTACACTTCACGGGACGGACATCACTTTGGTGGGTAAGAATCCGTCTTACAAGCCTGCGGTGACCTTCTCTATAAACAAGAGCGATATCGTAACTGCAGTTAGTAAGAGCCTGAAAAAGGATATTCTAAGTTCGTTTGTTATCAAAAAAGACATTGAAGTGGTTCCGAACTTCGTTGATCTTGATCTCTACAACCTGGACGGACCTTGCATTAAATCTCAGATTGCACCCAACGGGGAGAAAGTTATTTCACACATATCAAACATGCGTCCGGTAAAACGCATTCCAGATATCATTGAGATTTTCTTCCGCATACAGCAGAAAGAAGATGCCATTTTATTGATGATCGGTGAGGGGCCAGAGCGCGAAAAGGCGGAACAACAGGCGAAAGATTTAGACATTTATTCCAAAGTAAAATTCTTGGGGAAGACCTCTGAAATACGCAGGTTGCTATGCATGTCGGATTTGTTCTTATTGACTTCATCCACAGAAAGCTTTGGTTTGGTGGCCCTAGAAGCTATGGCTGCGAAAGTTCCGGTCATTAGTTCGAATGCAGGTGGTATTAGCGAAGTTAATGTGCACGGTGAGACGGGTTTCTTGGCGACCACTGGTGATATAGAGACGATGGCAGAGCACAGTTTGACGTTATTGCAGAATCCCAAGCTTCACGAAGAGTTTAAAGCCAATGCCTATCGTCGCGCCCAAGAATTCTCCATAGATGCTGTGGTGCCGAAGTACGAGGCGATCTACGAGCGAGCATTAGCAACGATCCGTGAAGGAAAAGAGAACAACTGGACTGCTTAGCATTGTTGAGCAGAATTACCCGCCTATTCGCTTGGTTTTAAAGCCTTCTTTTTCAAGAAACGAGCGTGCTTTGTCTCGGACATTTCCCTGGAGAATGATCTCTCCATGCTTGGCACTGCCACCTACGCCACAGGTTTGCTTCAGTTTCTTACCCAACGCCGCAAGCTCCTCATCGGGTCCTTCAAAACCGCGAATAATCACTACTTGCTTGCCGCCACGACCTTTTTTTTCGAAGTGAAGCTCGAGCAATTGGTCTGAAGGACGAACAGATTCCACCTCATTATTTTGCTCGTAATCGAAATCAGGATTTGTGCTGAATACAAAGCCGCCCAAGTCCTCTAAATTGATTTTCTTTGGTTTATTCTTTTTTGCCATAATTATGAGCTTAGTAATAACGAGTACTGCGAATCCAAAAGTAAAGGACATTGTCCAATTACTCACTAAATCAAAAGAACGTAAATCGCGTGGGGTTTGTGTCGTAGAGGGTGCTCGTGAAATAAATAGAGCCTTGGCTTGTGGCTGGGAACCTATAGAGCTCTGGCAGCTGGATGGGAGTGATGTTCCCTTGAACACCATGGCCTTCCCGGGTTATTATCTAGCAGCACCTAAGGTCTTCAATAAGATTGCTTACCGAAATACTACAGAATTTGCTGTTGCAGTATTTAAAGTCCCAGAAATTGGGCTAGAGCAGCAGCGTTCCGTCGTGGAAGAGGCTAGGTGTCTGTTAATTTTAGAAGGGATAGAAAAACCGGGCAATCTAGGCGCTGTACTCCGAACAGCGTGTGCTGCTGGTGTAGATGCTGTTGTTCTTGCTGATGCTCCGCTCGACCCATTTAGTCCAAACGTTATTCGTAATGCCACAGGAGCGCTTTTCGAAGTTCCAATTATCTCGGCGACTAGCAAGGAGTTGATCCCAGCATTAAAGTCATTAGGTATGTCCATATATATTACCAACTTGCACGACAATGCAACTTCAATGTTCGATGTTCATTGGTCTGAAAAGTGTGCTATCGTACTCGGAGAGGAAGCTGGTGGATTAAGTGAATCGTGGAATGCCGCTGCCGAAGAAAATGTAATCATCCCAATGGCTGGTGATGCAATAGATTCTCTAAATGTCAGTGTGAGTGCTGCCGTACTGATGTACCACTGGAAGAGTCAACAATAGGAATTGGCTAAAAATAGAATGGCCCGCAGAGCGGACCATTCACCAAACCAATAAACCTAAGCTACCTAATTAAGGTATGCTATTGTTATAACTCTCAAGGACGTATTATGTTCGTAACAAGCTATTGTTCAGCGGTCAAAAATGAAAAATGAGCATTTCCTACATCAAAAAGAACGTGTAAGTGTCTCAATGAGATTAGTCTATTTTTTAATTGAAATCGAGTGGGCCGTGGGGCTGTTTTGAACCGAAGAAATGTTTTCGGGTGCACCAGTAAATAAAAGTTGACCGCCTTCTTCACCACCTTTGGGGCCTATTTCAATCAAATGATCGGCACGTTCAATCACATCGAGATCGTGTTCAATGACCAAGACAGTATGTCCCATATCCACCAATGCATTGAGCGCCACGAGTAGTTTTTTAACATCGTCAAAGTGTAGCCCAGTTGTGGGCTCGTCAAAGAGGAACAATGTTTTACCCGCTTTATCGCCTTTGGAGAGGAAGTAGGCCAATTTCACACGCTGCGCTTCACCACCGCTGAGTGTGGAGCTACTTTGTCCAACGGCTGCATAACCAAGACCTACATCTTGCAAGGGTTGGAGCTTATTCGCAATTTTTGTCTGCTTGATGCTTCTGAAGAATTCAATAGCCTCATCAATAGTGCATTCGAGAATGTCCGAGATACTTTTGTCGTGGATTTTGACCTCCAGGATTTCAGCCTTGAATCGGTGCCCATTACAATCTTCACAAGGAAGGTGAACATCCGCCATGAACTGCATTTCTATGGTGACCTCACCTTCTCCCTTACAGGTGTCACAGCGTCCACCGTCCGTATTGAAACTAAAGTGTTTGGCCTTGTAACCGCGCACTTTTGAAAGCTCATTGGCAGCGTATAGGTTGCGGATATCGTCGTAGGCTTTTAAGTAGGTTACTGGATTCGAACGGGAAGACTTACCAATAGGATTTTGGTCCACCATTTCTACATGGGCAATCTTGTTTAAATCACCGGTAAGGGCTTTGTGTAGCCCGGGGCGTTCACCTACGTGCTCCAAATGCTTCTTTAAAGCAGGATAAAGTATTTTCTTGATAAGTGTGCTTTTCCCGGACCCGCTTACTCCGGCTACTACAGAGAATACACCAAGCGGTATATCGACGTCAAACCCTTTAAGGTTGTGCTGTCGCACGCCTTCTAAACGAATATGACCAGTGGCTTTACGCAATTCTTTGGGCTGTGGAATTTCCATTTTTCCGCTCAAGTAACCTGCTGTTAAGCTGCTTTCGTGCGCTAAAACAGCATCCGGTAGGCCTGCTGCAACAATTTCTCCGCCGAGATTTCCTGCTGCTGGACCGATATCAATAAGGTAATCAGCGGCATGCATGAAGGCTTCCTCGTGTTCAACAACTACAACCGTATTGCCTTTGTCGCGCAGGGCTTGAATGACCTTGATCAGTTGCTCTGCATCGTAAGGATGTAATCCGATAGAAGGCTCGTCTAAGATGTAAAGCGAACCAACCAATGCCGAACCTAAAGACGTTGCCAGTTGTATACGTTGGCTTTCACCACCGCTTAAGGTGTTGCTCGTTCTGTTCAGCGTGAGGTAGGAGAGGCCTACATTCATCAAGAAGTCGATACGAGTTGTGATTTCGGTAAGTAGTCGTTTCGCAATCTCAGCCTCTCGCTCGTCCAGGTTGAGATTTTTGAAGAAATCGGCCAATTTATTCAGTGGTAACTCTACAAGTTCGTGCAGGGCTACACCACCAATTTTTACATAGCCAGCCTCAGGTTTGAGACGCTTTCCCTTACACGTAGTACATTTTGTGCGTCCGCGGTATCGGCTAAGCATGACTCGGAACTGGATCTTATACTTCTTACTTTCCAGGTGTTTGAAGAATGCGTTGATCCCTTTGAATCCTTTACCACCTTCCCAGAGCACCTCCTTTTCTTTTTCGGAGAGGTCCATATACGGTCGGTGCACGGGAAAACCTACTTCACTCGCAGCGAGGATAAACTTGTTCTTCCATTTACCCATAGTCTCGCCCTTCCAAGGAGCGACGGCACCTTCATAGACACTTAATGTCTGGTTGGGTATGACTAAGTCTTCATCCACGCCCATGATGCTGCCGAATCCCTCACAGGTCGGACAAGCACCCACAGGGTTGTTAAAACTGAACAAGTGCACGGTAGGCTCAGTAAACGCCATACCGTCTAACTCAAAAAGGTTATTGAATTCAACGGGAGGCTGTTCGTCCATAAAGTCAATCAAACAGCTTCCACGCCCCTCGTAAAAGGCAGTTTGTATGGAATCTTGCAGTCGATGAATGTTTTCTTGGTCGCCGCGACGCACGACGGCACGATCTACGACGAGTGAAATTACTTTTTCATCATAGGTGCCTGCTTCGATAACGTCCTCAATGCGCTCAATTGCTCCGTCTACAAGCATTCTTGCAAATCCTTGTGAAGCTAAAATGGTCAAATGTTGGATAGCGGTTCTGTCGCTGTAGGTAGCGGGAGCGACGATTAAAAAGCGCGTGCCTTCTTCTTTGGTATCAATGAAGTCGATGACGTCTTCGACCTGATGGCGCTTTACTTCTTCCCCAGAAACTGGGCTGTAAGTTCGTCCAACTCGCGCATAAAGCAGCTTGAGGTAATCGTAAATTTCTGTAGTGGTGCCAACCGTCGATCTAGGGTTTTTACTGCTCACCTTCTGCTGTATCGCCACGGCCGGTGGAATCCCCTTGATGTACTCTACTTTCGGCTTGTCTAATTTTCCTAAGAACTGTCGCGCATAGGAACTTAGGCTCTCCACGTAGCGACGTTGACCTTCAGCAAATAAAGTGTCGAAAGCCAGGGAGCTTTTTCCCGATCCACTCACACCGGTGATAACAACTAACTGATTTCTAGGAATATCTACACTAACTTCTTTGAGGTTGTGTACCGCGGCGCGCTTAATTTCTATGAATTCGGTCATGTCTGATTGGAGTGAAACCACAAATGTAACCTTAAAATGGACCTACAGTTCCTGAGAAATGGATGATTTTGGAATAGTATTTGATTCTTTCCCGTATATTCACAGCAAATAAATGACTTGCTTATAGAGAGACTGCTACGCTAAATCCTTGATGTATGAAATTAGGAAAACTGGAAGACCACGACTTAGTGGCGCAGTACCGTAGCGGAAATGAGCAAGCTTTTGAGGTGTTGATTCGTAGACACCAAAAACGCATTTTCCTGCAGATTTATTCAAAAGTTCAAGACGCAGACGTCGCTGACGACCTATTTCAGGAAACCTTTATCAAGATTATTCGATCGCTTCGAAAGGATAATTATGAAGAGAAGGGTAAGTTCCTGCCTTGGGCCATCCGCGTAGCAAACAATACTACCTTGGATCACTTCCGCCGCGAGTCGCGCAAGAAGGAGTTTAGACCCAGTGGAGAGTTCACGGTGTTCGATACGTACGGGGAAGTGGATCAAAGCTATGAGCAAGAGGTGATTGAAGCACAGATCAATGAGGATTTGTACAAATTGATCAAATTCTTACCTGAGGATCAGCGAAAAGTTTTGGAGCTGCGCATCTTTTGTAACTACAGTTTTAAGGAAATTGCAGAAGAGACTGATGTAAGTATCAATACGGCTTTGGGACGCATGCGTTATGCAGTAAGCAACATGCAGAAGTTAATGGTGAAGCATAACATCAGTTTAGAATTTTAAGCAGCTACATACTAAGGTGTTCAGGGCGGCGTTATACCTAAAATCACAAACGAAGCCCATGGGAAAAACTTTACCTTATGAACATCTGGAGGTAGGAGCCTCTGAAAAAAGCATCCAAAACATCTTGGCCTTCTCTAAAGCCACAAAGCAATTGAAGTTCAAGCATTCGCCACAACTACTTGGCGAACTATTCAAAAACTAAAAAAGCCCGCAATTGCGGGCTTTTTTAATGCTTCTGTATTTGATTAATTCGCAACATCTGAGAAGAATTTCAAACGCGCTAATCGCAACTCGTCTTCTTCATATTCGTCGCCGAACTCTTCAGTGAGCTCCTCTATGGAACCTTCTTCACAATCTTCGGTCAAAAAGTCGAACAACTCTTCAATGCTGTCCTCATCGAGAATATCCTCTAGGTAATAATCGATATTCAGTTTAGTACCGCTCGTTACGATCCGCTCCATTTCTTCGAGCAGTTGGTCCATCTGAAGACCCTTTGCTTTCGCGATATCTTCAAACGGCAGTTTGCGGTCAGTGCTTTGAATGATGTATACTTTCAGAGCGCTCTTATTGGCCACCGATTTGAACACCATATCTTGTGGACGGTCAATATCATTTTCCTCCACGTACTTTTCTATGGCCTCTACCATCTTGGCGCCGAACTTACGTGCTTTCCCTTCACCTACACCTTGGATGTTTTTGAGTTCATCAAGATGACATGGGTAAATGGTCGCCATTTCGCTCAAGGAATTTTCGCTGAATACGGCATAAGGTGGGACCCCTTTTGCATTCCCGATCTTCTTTCTGAGATCTTTGAGTATGCTGAACAGCTGCTTGTCAACGGCTACTACTTTAGTAGGAGCGCTCGCCGCTGAATTAAGAACGTCATAATCGAGCTCTTTTCTTACGCGGAATGCTTTGGGAAGTTTGCCTGAAGCGGCTTTTTCGGTAATTTGTATGGTGCCGTAGGCATCAATGTTTTTGTAGAGGTAATGGCGGATGATGCCTTGTCGAATAACCGCACGAAGGTGTACTTCACTTTTATCTTTTTGCTTGCCCCAGGTCGGTAAGCTCATTGCATCATTCTTCACAAGAACGGCTGAGCTTTGACCGCGTAGGATATTGACAATCTCCGTGGTTTTGAACTTTCCGTGCGTTTCTTTTACTGCAGCGATAACATCCAATAATTCTTCAGAGGCTTCGACCTTTTCTTTTGGATGGCGACAGTTGTCACACATCTTGTCACAGTCGTCCTCGTGGAAATCCTCTCCAAAATAGTGGAGAATGGCTCGGCGACGACAGGTCGCAGCTTCCGCATACCCCGTGGCCTCTTCCAACAGTTGACGCCCAATTTCTTGCTCGCTTACATTCTTTTTGTTCAGGAACTTCTGTAGACGCTCAATATCCTTGATATCAAAGTAGGTGATACACGATCCCTCGCCTCCGTCGCGTCCTGCTCTACCTGTTTCCTGGTAGTAACTTTCTAGGGACTTTGGCATGTCGTAATGCAATACAAAGCGAACATCTGGCTTATCGATACCCATACCAAAGGCAATGGTTGCCACAATGACATCGCAATCCTCATTGAGGAAGGCATCTTGGTGCTTCACACGTTTGCTGGCTTCCAATCCCGCATGATAGGGCAGGGCATTGATGCCGTTCACTTGCAGTTGCTCGGCAAGATCCTCTACTTTTTGACGAGATAAACAATAGACGATGGCACTCTTGCCTTGGTTCGCCTGGAGCAGTTTGGTAATGTCTCTGTCGATGTCGCGTTTGGGGCGTACCTCGTAGTAGAGGTTCGGGCGGTTAAAGCTTGATAAAAACACTTGCGGGTCTTCCATACCCAATGTTTTCATGATATCTGCTTGCACTTTCGGTGTGGCCGTGGCAGTTAATGCAATGATGGGCTTTCTACCCAAAGCTTGAACACTTTGTTTGATTGTTCTATAATCCGGGCGGAAGTCATGTCCCCATTCTGAGATACAGTGGGCTTCATCAATAGCAAAGAAGCTTATCTCTATGGCCTTTAGAAGATCTATATTCGCTGATTTATTCAAGCTCTCAGGCGCTACAAATAACAACTTAGTGAGTCCAGATTTTAAATCAGCATGAACTTGTTCCAGTTGACCCTTGGTCAATGAGCTGTTTAACACATGTGCTACACCGTCCTGCTCGCTGTGCCCACGTATCGCATCAACTTGATTTTTCATCAGTGCAATGAGTGGACTGACGATAATGGCCGTGCCTTCACTTGCAAGGGCGGGAAGTTGGTAACACAAGCTTTTACCCCCACCGGTTGGCATAATCACGAACGTATCCTTACCTGATGCAAGGCTTTTAATGATGGCTTTCTGGTTTCCTTTAAAATCACTAAAACCAAAAAACTGTTTTAGGTGATGTTCCCAATGATTCGAGGACATGTGCTCTGCGATGTATTTGTTCTTCCTTAAAAGATACGGGATTTAATCAAGGATTGTGAAGGTACATCAGAATGTTTTTCGGATTTTTGACCACAATTCTGTGTTATCAACATGAGTAGCGATAAAAACAACATGAGCTTTTTGGATCACCTCGGTGAGTTGCGCTGGCATTTAATGCGCGCCTCCATAGCCATTGTGGTTTTCGCTGTGGTAGCCTTCCTTTCGAAGGAAATTATCTTTGATACCATCATTTTCGGTCCCAAACAGATGGATTTTCCGACCTATACCTTTTTCTGTTGGCTTTCTGGCTTTGTTGGTGGTGATGTATTTTGTTTTGACGAGATGCCATTCGAGTTATTGAATATGCGAATGAGTGGCCAATTCCAGATGCACCTCTGGGTCTCATTGGTCGCTGGAATCATCATAGCATTCCCTTACGTGTTCTGGGAAATCTGGCGTTTCATCCAACCGGGCCTTCACGAGAACGAGCGCAAGAATTCGCGTGGGGTGATCCTTTTTACCACGGTTCTTTTCATCCTTGGAGTGCTCTTTGGCTATTATATAATTGTTCCCTTGAGTGTCCAATTCTTAGGTACCTACACCGTTTCCTCAGAAATCTTTAACCGCATTGATCTTACATCCTACATCAGTATGGTGAGTTCGGTGACGTTGGCTACGGGTATTCTGTTCCAACTTCCAATTGTGGTATACTTCCTGAGCAAAATTGGCGTTGTAACTCCAGAATTATTGAAAACCTACCGCAGGCATGCCATCGTGGGTATTTTGTTGCTCAGCGCAATCATTACCCCGCCTGATATTGCCTCGCAAATCTTAGTGACGCTACCCGTGCTTATCTTGTACCAGATCAGCATCACGGTAAGTCGTAGAATCATTAAGAACAAGGCTAAAGTGAAGATGTCTTAAGTGAAGTTAGAAGCACAACATATCGTGAAAAAATACCGCTCTCGCACCGTGGTCAACGACGTGAGTTTTGAGGTAAATCAAGGCGAGATTGTAGGGCTGCTTGGTCCAAATGGAGCAGGAAAGACCACGAGCTTCTACACGGTGGTTGGACTAATACGACCATTTAGCGGTCAAATTTTGCTCGACGGTACGCCCATCCAAAAGCTGCCGATGTACAAACGTGCGCAGATGGGCATTGGTTATTTGGCCCAGGAGGCATCGGTATTTCGCAAGCTCAGCATAGAAGATAATATCCTTGGTGTTTTGGAAATGGCGGGCTTGAATACGCAAGAGCGCAACGAGCGTCTTGAAGAGTTGCTCGATGAATTCGGGTTGCAGCACATCCGCAAAACTCGGGGTGATTTACTCAGCGGTGGGGAACGCCGCCGCACGGAGATCGCACGTGCATTGGCTACCAAGCCAAAGTTCATTTTGTTGGATGAGCCCTTTGCGGGAGTAGACCCAATCGCAGTAGAAGATATTCAGATGATTGTGGCCAATTTGAAGAAGAAAAACATCGGTATCCTGATTACCGATCACAATGTTCAAGAGACCTTGGCCATCACGGATCGCACGTATTTGATGTTCGAGGGTCGAATTCTAAAAAGTGGTACCGCAGAAGAATTGGCTGCAGATGAGCAGGTAAGACGCGTGTATCTCGGTCAGAATTTCGAACTCAGAGCACGTAAGTAGCCCTTTACTCTCTTAAGTAGTGGCGGCTTCGGAACACGAGTTTTGTGCCCTTGGTAGTCGTTTAGAATTCCAGCAAAACGTTCTATAGCCTGATTGTAGAGCGGTACGTCGTATTCGTTCATGCTTTCCCAAACTGCCTTTGCGGCAACTTCCTTTTTCTTACCGCCGCTGTTGTGGTGCTCCACAAGGGTGTTCTTCCAGCCAAACTGCTCGCCAAAGTAGGCGATAGACGCTGCATAGTGTTCAGTGAAGCCAACGGCGTCCAATCGGTCAAAATTGGCCAATGCTTTTTCTAATACGTCTTTATCCTCCAAGAACTCCTTTTGGTTCAAATAGCCGCTCATAAACGCCGTCTGACGATTGTTGCTCTGAACCAATTTGGTGAAGTCCTCAGGGCTGTCGATCCCTTCCATGAGCTGTGCATGCTTTTCATTCATGCGCTTGCTGTAGTGGTTATAGTGACTCATCGAGCGCGCGATAGGCTCTCGGAAAAGTGTAACTACTGTGGCATTTGATTCGGCAATGACGGGACGTAAGGGAAAATGACCGTAGATGCATTTGACCTTGGGATCGTTTAGGGCGGATGCGAGCTGCTCGTCTAAATCTTGATGGCTGTAAATGGCCCTACGCTCGGTTTCCTTGTAGTTGCTTTCCAACAATAATCGCAAGGATGTCCCGGCAGTTTTTGGGATGTGGATAAAAACGAGTTTCTTTGGGTTACGCATCGGAGCCGAAAATACATGTTTCTACCCAAAATCAAGCAACCCGTCTTCATACTAGGCATGCACCGCAGTGGGACCACTATGGTGACTCGCGCTTTGGGCGAGGCCGGCGTTCATGTAGGAACCATTCTCGATCACAACTCCGAAGCGCTCTACGGTATAGATATTAACGACCGTATCCTGGAAACTGCCGGTGGAAACTGGTGGTCGCCGCCTGGACTTGAATCGGTTTTAGATGCTGCTTCAAATTTTCAGTCTGAACTTACCGACCTTGATATTTATGGCACGCATCTCAAACATCCTTCAGGCCGCCGTCTTTCTTTAGCCCTTGCGCACAGCGCCCCCTGGGCTGTAAAGGACCCTCGTTTGTGTTTTACCCTGCCTTGGTGGCTTGCCCGCTTTCCGAAGGCGAAGGTGATCTGGGTACTCCGCGATGAAGAGGAGATCGTTCAAAGCTTGCTTCGCCGCCAGCGCGTGGAAGGGGAAGCTTTTAGTGACCTCACTGAAGAAACTGCTCGTGAGCTTGTGCGTGCTTATAACGAAGCGGCAACTACTAACATTAAGAACAGTGGAGTAGAGGTACGCATGGTACAGTATAAAGATTTGGTCAGCCCAGATATCGATACTCAACGTAAAAGTTGGTTCTCTCTGTACCAATTCTGCAAGGTCCGTCCAGGGAAGATGGAAGGCTTCGCAAGGCGAAGTCCAGAATCGGCCACAACGACCTCCTCAAAACCTTTAGCAGCATTGCCTACGGATGGTCCACTAGTGAGCGTAATCGTACCTAATTACAACCATGCTGCTTTCTTGGATCAACGCTTGGAAAGCATTGCTTCTCAGTCGTATACGAATATTGAGGTATTGCTGATGGACGATTGTAGTCCGGACGATAGCCGAATTGTGCTCGAAAAATGGGCAGCAAAAGATTCGAGGATGACCACATTGTTCAACGAAGAAAACTCTGGCAGTCCTTTCGCGCAATGGGCCAAAGGAGCCGCTTGGGCCAAGGGCAAATACCTGTGGATTGCCGAAAGCGACGATTATTGCGATACAGATATGCTTGCGCTTCACGTACAGAGTATGGAGGCCAATGAAAACGCTGTAATCGCCTACAGTCACAGCCATCTCGTGGATGAGAACGGCCAATTCCTGCGGGACTTTAAAGACGATTATGCCTTCATCTTTGGCGATACTGCCAAATGGGCCAAAGACTTCACAAACGAAGGGAAAACCGAGGTGGCCAAACACATGGTCTTTTCCAACACCATCCCTAACGCCAGCGGCATCTTAATGCGCAAAGAAGCTTTCGATAAAGTTGGCGCTCCAGCGACGCATTGGCGCCTGAATGGAGATTGGCTCTTTTACGCCAAGCTTTTACAATACGGCGATCTTGTCTTTCATGCGCGGCCGCGAAACAAATTCCGCTTTCATTCACAAACACAACGCAGCCGCGCCATCAGCTCCTACAGAGCTTTTGACGAACTGTTAGAGATGTACACCATCTTCGAAAAGGAAAGCTTTGCACCGCTTGAAACCATCAATGCCGCCCGTGGCCAAGTGGCGATGTGGTGGGCAGCCAATGTGTTCTCCATGGACCGCAGCGCTGAGGTCTGGCGCAATAACCGCAGATTATACAAGGCCTTTAAGGAGTATAAAAAAGGGTTAGGTCGGTATTTGCTCAGAAGTGGCGCTATTAAATTATTGGGTCAATTTTTTATTTACCTCGGCTTGAAAAAGCCAGCCAAAAAACTAGCAGCTCGTCTGTTCCCGAAATCATTCTTTGCCCACTAATGAGAATTTCTGTAATCATACCTGCATACAATGCTGCGTCCACCCTTGCGGAATGTCTTGAGAGTGTAGTGCGTCAAAGTGTTCGACCTTTTGAGGTGATTTTGGTGGACGACGGAAGCACAGACCATACTCGAAGAGTTGCCGCAAAATTTGAAGCCAACCTCGCTTTACGAATCGTTAGTCAGGCAAATTCAGGCTTGGGAAAAGCTAGGAATGCTGGAATGGCTGCTGCGACGGGCGATGCCTACGCATTTTTGGATGCGGACGATGTGTGGTTGCCTGGTAAGCTCGAGCAAGGGATGAAGGGGCTTTTAAAGTATCCAAAGACCCAGTGGTTTTACACACCAATATTGGAGTGGACGCCCGATAATGAAAATAGTACGCGCAAGAGAGCCTGCAGCCAGGTCAGTTCTCTGCGGTCCTTTTTGAGCTACAACCCGATTGTTCCTTCAACGATCATTATGCGCAGTGGTTTTGACTACGCTTGGGAAAACGATAGGAACCTCCAGGAAGATGTTGGTGCGCATTTAAGAGTACTTAGCCGTGGCGATTTTCCAAAGATGCTGCCAGAGGCGACGCTGAAGTACCGATTGGATTTCGGTATGACTGCAGATGCAGAAGGGCACGTAAATAAGGTGATGCGTGCAGTGGCTAAGGCTAAAGAGCTCGGTCACATCAGTGAGAAGGAATTTAAACTCTATGAGGTTCGTAAGGCCTATGAATTGGCCCGTACGTACAAGAAGCGTGGCGATACTGAGGCGCAGAAGAAGTGGAAAACTGAAGCTTTAAACAAGGCGAAAACTACACTAGTACCGCTAGGACTTTGGTTGAGATTATATGTGAACGTCTAACCAATACGTCATTCCAACGGTCAAAAAAGAAAACGGGTAGTCATTCAGTCCT
>JBNAAX010000046.1:0-13652 GCA_049631665.1 Schleiferiaceae bacterium | reverse complement strand
GCGTGCTTGATCAAAGGAATCATTGTCGTATCCCCATGACCACCGATCACCTGACCCTGAAGGTCGTTAGGAGAACAACCTAGTTGCTCTGCCAAACGGTACTTGAAACGAGCTGAATCCAAGATGCCGCCCATACCGATGATGCGGTTTTTAGGCAGACCTGAAGTCTTAGACGTCAAGTAAGTCATGGTATCCATTGGGTTAGAAATCACAACAATGATGATGTCCGGGCTATGCTTGATCAAGTTCTCTGTAACAGTTTGAACGATCTTAGCATTCGTACCGATCAATTCTTCGCGTGTCATTCCTGGCTTACGAGGAATACCAGAAGTGATGACAGCCACCTTAGAACCGGCAGTCTTTGAATAGTCGTTGGTCGAGCCAACTACCTTTGAATCATAGCCGTTCAAAGTAGCACATTGGTTCATGTCCATCGCTTTACCTTCTGCAAATCCTTCCTTGATATCAAGCAGTACGATTTCTTCAGCCAATTCACGACGAACCATGTTCTCAGCTACTGTAGCACCTACGTTACCGGCACCAACAACAGTAATTTTCATATGTGTTTGATTTTAATGTTATTCTGGTCCTACAAATGTACTTCACAGACCGCGATTATTTATCCTCTCACCAAGAAAACCGGGCAATTGATATAGGTTCAAAATTCCAACTCTACGTTGTACCTTTGTAGCATCAAAATTACCCTCTTATGGTAGCTTTAAAACTCATCGGAATCACTGTAGTACTGCTCGGTCTTGGCGTAGCGGGAATTGCTATTAAAATCTGGGCGAAAAAGGATGGAGAATTCGCAGGCACCTGTGCCTCGCAAAGTCCTTTCTTAAACCAAGATGGGGAGACGTGTTCGTACTGCGGAAAGAACCCTAATCAGTGCGAGAACAACCTTGAACAAGCTTAATTGGGTTCGTACGCCGACCATCCTTCGGTCTTCTGTACTTCTAATTCACCTTTCACGTTGCCAACGATAAAGTAGCCTTCAACATCTGGAAATTGCGCAACCAATTGCAATGCATTTGGCCCTGCAACCATACATGCTGTGGCTAATGCATCTGCCAAGGTCGCATTGGAAGCGATAATACTCGCTGATAAGACATTGCTAATCACCGGCTGACCGGTTTCCGGATCTATCGTATGCACCACCTTCTGACCGCTTTCATCAACCCAGAATTTGCGATAGTTGCCGCTCGTGGCGAGCGACATAGAATCTAAGGCAATGATGGTCTGAAACTGACCTGGTATACGGTCCTCCACAGGCTTCTCTATACCAATGCGCCATCCACGGCCTTTCACATTTTCGCCTTTACAACGCACCTCGCCCCCTACTTCAACCATGTAATTACTTACACCTTTAGCAGCCAAATAATCGGCGATAATATCCACCGTATACCCCTGTGCAATGGCATTCACATCAACTTGAAACCCTTCAGGCAAGGCATAGAGTGAATCTGGTTCAGGCAAGGCCAATTTAGCACTGCCCACAAATTGCAAAAGGCTATCTACATTGACATTGTCGTTGTAATCTCCACCTGAAAATCCCCAGGCTTTGATGACGGGAGCAATGGTAATATCAAATTGGCCAGAAGTGAGTTCAGTGTACAATTTTGACAAGGTAATAACACGCGCAAAAGCCGTACTGATGCGAACAGAGTCACCACGGTTCAATCGAGAGATTTCGCTGTCGCTTACCCACAGGCTCATCTGCTGATCCATCGCTTTGAGAATGCTATCTATGCCCTCGCGATAGTCAACACCTTGTGGTACCTGATAGGATATGCTGTAGGTGGAACCCTGGGCTGGACCTTGGTTGGTCACCTGCACCAATTCAGGAGTTGAACTGCAAGAAGTCAGTATTCCGGTCGCAATAAGAATAGAAAGGATGTATCTCATGGGATAAAAATAAAAAAGCCGCTCCTGGCGGAGCGGCTTTGAGAATAAATCTTTGGGATTAACCACCGAAGTCGTCAAAACTAACGTTCTCTGGTGGTACACCGAAGTCGTCTACCATCTTTAGAACCGCTGCATTCATTAGCGGTGGTCCACAGAAGTAGAACTCGATATCTTCTGGTGCATCATGGTGGTTCAAGTAGTTATCGATTACCGCTTGGTGTACGAAACCTACGAAGCCATCACCTTCGTCATCCATGTTCTCCTTAGCATTCCAGTTGTCCTCTGGTAGTGGCTCTGACAATACTAAGTGGAACTTAAAGTTCGGGAACTGCTCTTCTATCTGACGGAAATCGTCAAGGTAGAACAACTCGCGCTTAGAACGACCACCGTACCAGTAGCTCACCTTACGGCCAGTCTTCAACGTGTGGAACAAGTGGAACAAGTGCGAACGCATTGGAGCCATACCAGCACCACCACCGATATACAACATTTCAGCATCTGTCTCTTTGATGAAGAATTCACCGTAAGGACCTGAAATAGTCACTTTATCGCCTGGCTTTTGATCGAATACGAATGAAGAACAAACCCCTGGGTTTACATCCATCCATCCGCCTTTCTTGCGGTCGAACGGTGGCGTAGCAATACGAATGTTCAACATTACGATATTACCTTCTGCAGGGTGGTTGGCCATAGAGTACGCACGGAACAGTGGCTCTGGGTTCACCATCTTAAGATCCCATAGTTTGAACTTATCCCACTCTGCTTGGAATTCGTCAGGAGCCTTACCCAATTTCGGGTGAGACGTAATATCAATGTTCTTGAAATCTACCGTTGTTGCAGGTACATCTACCTGGATGTAACCACCAGCTTCGAAGTCTAGTGTTTCACCTTCCGGTAGTTTTACGACAAACTCTTTAATGAAAGAAGCGACGTTGTAGTTACTTACAACTTCACACTCCCACTTCTTGATACCGAAGATCTCTTCAGGTACTTTAACGTTCATGTCGTTCTTCACCTTAATCTGACATCCAAGACGCCAGTTATCCGCAATCTCCTTACGGTTGAAGAATCCTGTTTCCGTAGGTAGGATTTCACCACCACCTTCAGTTACTTGACACTTACACATACCACAAGTACCACCACCACCACAAGCAGATGGCAAGAAAATCTTTTGGTTGCTCAAAGTGTTCAACAGGGTCGTTCCTGATTCTACTTCTACATCATCTCCGTTGATGTTCAATTTTACCGGTCCGCTTGGAGACAAACGCGCTTTTGCCTGCAATAGAATCGTCACCAACAAAAGGATAACGAGTACGAAGACAACTACCGATGAAAGAACTACTGTGCTAGATAAAAACATAGCTACTGTACTTATTATAATTTAATACCCATAAAGCTCATGAACGCGATACCCATCAAACCAGTAATGATGAAGGTAATCCCGAGACCGCGCAGAGGAGCAGGAACGTTTGAATAGCGGATTTTCTCGCGGATGGCTGCGATAGCAACGATGGCCAAGAACCAACCCACACCTGAACCGATACCGTATACTACCGCTTCAGCGATAGTACCAAAGGCACGCTCTTGCATGAAGAGTGAACCTCCGAGGATAGAACAGTTTACAGCGATAAGCGGCAAGAAGATACCCAAGGCGCTGTATAGTGCAGGTGCAAATTTCTCAACGATCATCTCGATCAACTGTACCATCGAAGCAATAACTGCGATGAACATAATGAACGAAAGGAAGCTAAGGTCTACATCTACGAACTCTTCACCCAACCAAGCCAATGCACCAGGCTTCAAAACATAGTTTTCAAGCAACCAGTTCACCGGAAGAGTGATGGTCAATACGAATGTTACAGCAATACCTAGACCAACAGCAGTTTTTACTGTTTTAGATACTGCGAGGTAAGAACACATACCGAGGAAGTATGCGAAGATCATGTTCTCAATAAAGATTGAGCGAACAAATAAGTTGATTAATTCTTGTCCCATGTCGGCTTAGTTTTCTTCAATGAGTTTTGTGTTTTTCGCACGTTGCGCCCAGATGATTAGACCTACAACGATCAAAGCCATCGGAGGGAACAAGAAGAACCCGTTGTTGGCATAGAATCCTCCGTTTGCGATGTACCAGCTGTCTGGAATCACTTGGAAGCCAAGCAATGCACCGGAACCTAGCAGTTCGCGGAAGAAGGCAACAGCGATAAGAATGACACCGTAACCAATAGAGTTACCGATACCGTCCAAAAAAGCTTTCCATGGACCGTTACCAAGCGCGAAGGCTTCAAAGCGTCCCATGATAATACAGTTCGTAATGATCAAACCAACGAATACAGAAAGCTGCTTACTCACATCGTAGGCGAAGGCTTTTAGGAATTGGTCCACCAAGATTACCAAAGAGGCAACTACTACGAGCTGCACGATAATACGGATACGATTTGGGATAAGGTTACGAATCAACGAGATGATTACGTTACCTGCTGCCAATACAAACATTACAGAAAGTGACATTACGATAGCCGGCTCAAGTTTAACCGTAATCGCAAGTGCAGAACAGATACCCAGTACCTGAACTGTAATCGGGTTGTTGTCATTGAAAGGATCAGAAAGTAGTCTCTGATTTTTCTTGGAGAACAACGATTCTTTTTGTTTTACTTCTGTACTCATGGCTTAGATGTTTTTGAAGTATTCAGCGTAAGGTGCAAGACAGTCTGTAAGCATGTCATTTACACCGTTTGAAGTAATAGTACCTCCAGAGATACCATCTACAGCGTAATCGCCAGCAGAAGTACCTGCTTTCACTACTGAAATCGATTTAAACATTCCCGCTTCAGAGATTTTCTTCCCTGGGAATTGGTCGGTAAACATTGGCGTCGTGATTTCGGCACCAAGACCTGGCGTTTCACTCTTGTGGTCAAAAGTTGCACCAACTACCGTGTTACCGTCGCTTTCCAAGGCCAAGTAGCCCCATACCGGACCCCAAAGACCTTTTCCACGCATTGGAATAATGTAGTAAGTATCACCTTCTTTCTCTGCTACGTACAATGGAACAGAACGGTCCATGTTACCTGCCTTAATGGCTGCGGCCATATCAATATCGAAAGCTGCTGATGCATCTTCAGATACTACTGTTCCGCCTTGAAGGGTCAAGCTTTGCTTGATGTACTCTCCAAAGGCTGCATCAGATTCTGAGCGATCTACCTCGATACCGATAGAAGCCAAAATGCTTTGTTTCTTCTCTTGGCTAATGTTTGAAGCTTGCTTGCTCTTAAGACCAAGAGATGCTCCAGACAAAAGCACAGCTACCAACACCACCATCACTGTGGCGAATGTGTAAGTATATGCGTTACTATTTACGTTCATCGTGTTATGTAGTTTAGGCGTTAGCTAGACGCTTCTCGCGACGTTTGATGTTTGCTTCTACAACGTAGTGGTCAATCAATGGCGCCATTACGTTCATGAAAAGAATCGCCAACATGATACCTTCAGGGTATGCTGGGTTGAAGACGCGAATCATAATACCGAAGAATCCGGCTAAGAAACCGTAGATGTATTTACCCGTTTCCGTCTGAGCGGCGCTCACAGGATCAGTAGCCATGAAGACCATACCGAACATGAAGCCACCCAACATCAACTGGTGGATAGGATTCAATCCCATAAACTCGTTCACTGCAAAGGCATTGAAAATACCTGCCATTACTAACCCACCTACGAAGAAGCTCAACATGATTCTCCAAGAACCTACACCCTTGAAAATCAAGAACAAGCCTCCAAGAAGAATTAACAATGCTGAAGTTTCACCAATAGAACCCGGAATCAATCCCAAGAATGCATTCATCAACGAGTATGTTCCTTCTGGACCGAACTGGGCCATAACTGTTTCGGTTGCTGGATTGCCAAGGCCTTGACCTACCGTAGTGGCCAAATCACCCATGGCAGTTGCACCTGAGTAACCGTCTACGATATCACCGCCTGAAGTATTGATCCATACTTGATCACCCGACATCCACGTTGGATACGCAAAGAATGCAAAGGCACGTGCCGTAAGTGCTGGGTTCAACAGGTTCATACCTGTTCCACCAAATACTTCCTTACCGATAAGTACAGCGAAAATAGTTGAGGCAGCAACCATCCATAGTGGAATGTCTACTGGCATAATCAATGGAATCAACAAACCTGAAACAAGAAAACCTTCGTTTACAGGGTGATTGCGCTTCCACGAGAAGAAAATTTCCACACCAAGACCGGCTGCATACGTCACGATAATAAGTGGCAACAGCTTTAAGGCACCGAATAGGAAGTTATCTAATAATGTGCTGTCCAAACCGATCGCACCGTAGTGCAAACGGCCGATGTTCCACATTCCAAAAAGGAGTGCAGGAACCATAGCAAAAATTACTGTCACCATGGTGCGTTTCAAATCGATCGCGTCGCGAACGTGCGCACCCGAGTGGGCAGTGTGATCAGGAACGAAGGCCATCGTCTCCAATGCATTGTGCAATGGGTAGAGGATGTTTCTCTTGCCATCTTTTTCAACAAGCGGTCTAGTCTGGTCGAATATGTTTTGTACAAACTTCATAATATGGCGTATTACATCATTTCTTTTCTAAGGTCATTCAAACCGTTTCTCACGATTTGTTGCAACGGCAGTTTTGAAGTACAAGCCACTTCTGCAAGTGCGAAGTCTTCTGGCAATACTTCATAAATACCCAGCTTTTCCATCTTCTCGATATCACCAATCAAGATGGCGCGTAGTAACTGCTGCGGGAAAATGTCCATAGGAATGAACTTATCGTACTCCCCTGTCACTACAAATGCGCGCTCTTCACCGTGCATGTTGGTATCCAAATCGTACTTTCTATTTGGGAACAACCATCCCCAGAATGCACGATTCGTTGAGAACTTACCAAAGCCTGGAAGTACCCAACCGAAGAATTCAGTTTGGTTTCCTTCTGGAATCGCTGTGATTTGAGACTTTCCGAAGGTCATAAAACCTTCCGCATCCATCTGCGTACCGGTAAGCACATCACCAGCAATTACGCGAGTGTTATCGAGATTAATATTTGCCGAATTAAAAGCAGCAAGGTTTACCCCTTGCAGCATGGTGGCATAACCACTGTTCGTTGCTTTAGAACCTGTAACCGCCACTTTGTATTCTGGCGCGTACTGGCCATTGAGCACAACACGACCAATTACAGGTAGGTCAACAGCATTTACCGTCCAAACTACCTCACCCTTATTAATAGGAGCAATTTGTGCGATTTGTGTTCCAACCAACCCCTTAGGATGCTTTCCTGAGAAGGTGGCATTAACTACACCTTCACCACTCAAACAATCTAGAGGAGCAACATCATCAGCCTGACTCACGTATACCTTACCCGTTGTCAATGCACCAAGTGCATTAAGAGCAGCAGCAACCTCAGCTTCTTTACCTGCCAACTGGTAGGCGAGATCCCCAGCAAGAGGACCACTTTGAACTGCGTTTACGAAGATATCACGTGGCTCTTCGTTCATGCTCGCTGCTACACCGTAAGGTCTAGAGGTAATGAATGCGCCGGCACCTGTATTGGCTAAATGCTCAGCAACCGCAGAGCGATCGGCTTTTGCAACATCGAGCGCACCGTGGTCTGCGTAGGCAACTTCACTGTCCGCTAAAACAACAACTGCCAAAATTTTACGCTTGGCACCGCGCTTAACTTCTGCTACCTCTCCGGAAACTGGTGAACAAATTTTTACTTCGGGACGATCCTTGTCAAAGAATAACGTGTCGCCCGCTTTTACTTGAGCCCCGGCTTTCACCGCCAATTTCGGCGTGATTCCAGGGAAATCTAAGGGACTTACGGCATAAGTTGAGGCGCTAACTGCGCCCAAATCAGTCTGTGCAGCTGCACCGACTAACTTAAGATCGTAACCCTTGCGAATCTTAAAGGATTGAGACATCGTACGTTTCAGTATGATTTTAGGCTGCAAAAATATATTACAGCGTTGGGAATCCCTATCCTTTTCGCTACTAATTGTACCTTAGTGGGCAAGATTATTTAACAATTATGCTAACAAGGTATATGACATTGGTCACACTGATGATTTTCAGTTCGATCAACGCCCAAGTATTAAACGATACAGTGGTTTATGATTATCTAAAAAGTGTCCAGATATCACCTGAAGGAGAACCCCTAGACTTTCCTGCATATGAATTGGGAGCCCGCAAGGGGCTTGAGCTGAGCTTTGACGACCTCGCGTATGAATGGAACAATTACAGCTACCGCATATTCCATTGTACCAAGAACTGGGAGAAGAGCGACTTATTAGTTAATCAATACCTCATAGGATTCGAAGGGAACTACATGAACAACTTCGCTATAAGCGTAGGAACGTTCGTTCCGTACACCCACTATTCCATTAAATTTCCTAATGCTGAAACAAAGCCGCGTGTAAGTGGCAACTACGTCATCGAAATTTTTCAAAACGACGATCCTGAGGACCTGATTATCCGCCGAAGGTTCATCGTTTACGAGAGCTTGGTTATTCCCGGAGTGAGTGTAAGCCGCGCAGTAGATATGGAAGAATTCTCCACCCAGCAGCAAATAAGTGCCACAGTTAGCCTCGCCGGCTATCCCGTTCAAGATTATTTCATGGACCTCGACTTAAGTATTTTACAGAACAGAAGGTGGAACAATGCCAAGAACAACCTCAAACCTACCTTTATTAATGACGGATTACTCACCTATAATTTCATGGGCAGCGAATCCTTCGACGGTGGTACAGAATTCCACACTTTTGATACGAAGCGTTTGAATCAGGTCGGACTTGGTGTAAAAACTTCAAGGCTAGATACGTGCTGGGAAGTATACCTCTATGAAAAGAAGAACCGCTCCATTGCCGTATACAGTTTCCAAAACGACATTAATGGAAGGCGCTTTTTCAATCGCGCTGATGTCGGTAACCCTGACCTAGCAGGCGATTATTGCTGGGTCGATTTTTACTTTGAAAGTCCTGAGTTGGATGAGTCTGTTTATGTGTATGGGCAACTTAGTGATTGGGAACTCTTGCCGGAGTTTAGAATGGATTACAATCGAGAGCGTGGCGCCTACAGTAAAAAAATCTTGCTGAAACAAGGGTATTACAATTATGTCTTTGCCCATCCTGGGGAAAACGGAGGCATTAGCACGGCCCTGACTGAAGGCACACATTGGCAGACGCGAAACGATTACACATTAATTATGTACAACCGTAGTATGGGTTTGCGATATGACCGTATTATTGGATACTTCAAACCTTCACAAGCATTATAACATGAAGAAGCTCACATCTATTTTTGCTATTCTATTGAGTCTCAATTCTTTTGGTTGGGGTCTAACTGGCCATCTAGTAGTTGGTCATATTGCCATGGACTATCTAAACCCAGAGGTAAAAGCGCATATTCTAGACGTTTTAGAAGGTGAAGACCTCGCAATGGTGGCCAATTGGATGGACTTTATTAAAAGTGAACGTTCGTACGACAGACTAAAGCCATATCACTATTGTACCATTTTACACCTGGATTCGATGGATACGCACAAGCATCCTTCTGAAGGTGATATCTGGATGGCAATCGATAAGTTTTTAACGGAGATTGAAACTGGGCAGTACAGCGTCGATGAGGGATTTGCGCTTCGTGCCATCGCTCACTTGATTGGAGATGTGCATCAACCATTGCATTGTGGTCGCGGCACAGATATGGGCGGAAATATGGTTCAAGTCAAATGGTTTTACCGCAAATCCAACCTACACCGCGTTTGGGATAGCGAAATGATTGATTATTGGAAGATGAGCTACACGGAGTACTCAGACTGGGCTATGGCAAAAGTGAAGCAAGACCAGGTGGCACAATGGCAAAACTCATCCTTAGAAGATTGGATTCGCGAGAGCGTAGTGGCGCGAGATCAGTGCTACGATACCATGGGTGATCCTGAGCGAATGGGGTACCGTTACATCTATGACAACACGGAATTGCTAAACCAGCGTTTGACACAAGCTGGTGTTCGCTTGGCAGCAGCTTTGAACAAAGCGTACGCCGCTCGTTAATTTCATTAGCCTTCTAAAGCAACGATTTCAAGCAGGTTGACGATCACGTCTGTCGCACTTTCCATATCCTGAAGGGAAACAAATTCGTACGGGCTGTGGAATGCGTGTTCACCAGCAAAAATATTTGGACACGGAAGGCCCATAAAACTCAATTTCGAACCGTCAGTGCCGCCGCGAATTTTGCTCTTGCGCAAAGGCAGACCTGCTGCTACAATTGCCTTTTCTGCAAATGCTACAACATGAGGATACTTGTCTAAAACCTCTTTCATATTGCGGTACTGCTCGCTAATAATCACTTCATAGCTGGTCCGCTTAACCGCCTTCGACGCTTGCTTGGCTAAGGTATTTAAGAGTGCGGCGTAGGGCTCCAAGTCTTCTGTATCGAAAGACCTTAAGATCATGGTAATGCGCACCTCTTCTACCCCACCCGTTATCTCATAAGGATGAACGAAACCAGCTTCGCCTTTAGTCGATTCTGGCGCCCACTCAGAGCGTGGCAAAGAGCCTAAGAACACGCCTGCAGCTTTGAGTGCATTGCCCATTTTCTTGTGTGCGTACCCTGGGTGGGTATTGGCACCACGGAAAATAATGGTTGCACCGTCCGCCGAGAAGGTTTCGTCTTCTAACGAGCCCTTTGTTGCGCCGTCCATCGTATATCCAAAATCGGCCCCAAGTTTTTCAAGGTCTACATGGTCCGCACCGCGTCCAATCTCTTCATCGGGGGTGAAAAGGATTTTCATTGCAGCATGCGGTCGATCCGATTTCATCAGCAGTTCCGCTGCGGTCATAATCTCTGCTACACCCGCTTTATTGTCGGCACCCAAAAGTGTGCTACCATCAGAAGTGATGATGGTATGCCCTTTCATTTCTTTCAAGGGGCCAAATTGCTTCGGAGTAAGGACGATCCCTCCCTTCGGCAGGTGGATTTCGCCGCCGTCATAATCTTCGTGAAGCGTTGGTACTACTCCTGCGCCGGAGTATTCCGGCGAGGTATCCATATGTGCACAAAAACAAACCGCTGGCTTATCCTCCGTACCTGCACTAGCAGGCACCGTGGCATAGACATATCCTTTATCGTCCATGTGCGCATCCTCCACACCCATCTCTAAAAGCTGCTGCACGAGCAATTCGCCCAAGTTTTTCTGCTTAGCGGTGGATGGTACAGTTGGCGAACTAGCGTCGCTTTGTGTATCTATTTGAACGTATTGTTTGAATCGGTCTAAAAGTGAAGGATACTTCATTGTAGTTAATTCTGATGCAGGGTTGATGGCGCAAATAAAGTGCGCACAATGGTTTCAATAAGTATGCGTAAATCAAGCAGTAGTGACCAATGCTCGACGTAGTAAATATCTGCTCGAATTCTCGCTTCAAGCAACTGCTCGTTTGCAGCACTATCGCCCCCTCGTAGACCTCTCGTCTGAGCAAGGCCTGTGAGGCCAGGTTTGGCCCAATGGCGTACTTTGTAACTGCCGATTTTTTTAGCGTACAGCACCCCATCACCCGGTGTGTGCGGACGAGGACCAACCAATGACATTTGGCCTAAAAGAACATTTATAAGCTGTGGAAGCTCGTCTACCCCAACCTTTCTCATCCAAGATTGCAAGGCATTGCTCGTGCCGTTATCGTTTAATGTGCGCAGCTTGAGCACCGTAAATCTTTTGCCTTCCAATCCTTCACGAGATTGCATGAAGAATGGATTACCCGCTCCGGTCAATATAAGGGCAAGGGCAAACAGAGGCAGGGCCCACGATAAAACAGTGGCAATGAATACTACCGAGAAAAGGATGTCAAAAATGCGTTTTATGCCCTTGTTCGTCCAATTAGACAAAGGCTCATTACGCTCAGAAAACAACGGAATTCCTTCGAGGGATTCTAAGAAGAGTTCACCGGCGTAATTCGCACCCATTTCGGGTAAAAATCTGAATCTCATGCCGTGTTCCATGGCGTATCGCTGTACTGCTATATACTCTTTTGAGCTTGGCGCATAGCCACATATAATGTCCTGAACGTTGCGAACGTTTTCACCATCAAGTTCCTTGGAATCGACCGTTCCCGCATGGCGCCAACCTAATTCTGGTCGGACAGCTACTAAATTCAATAGTGCCTCGGTGGTAGTATGTGTACCGGAAATGATAAAATTTCGCTGCCATTTGCCCTTGGCCATTTGGTTGCGTAAGAATTGGACAAAAATTAAACGGTAGACGATCGCACTGGCGTAGAAAAGACTGAAATAGGTCGCTAAAAACAAACGACTGTAGTAATAGCCCTTCAAGCCTACCACAATTATCGCGAGGATAGCCATCTGTCCTAGTGCACCACGGACGACGTTGGCCAACACATTGCGCTGCTCCAACCCACTGGTATAAGAAAACATACCCGCCCAACGACCGGCACCGTACCAACTCACCAAGGTGAGCACGAGAAGCTGTAGGTAGTAGTTGTAGTATTCAGGATTCGAAATGCGTAAGTCGTCAAACCGCCACAATCCTATGACCACAAAGAGGGTCAGGAGTAACGCGCCGTCTAATAATAGTGTGCCTATTCGAAATATTTGAGAACTCTGATTCTGCATTTTTCTTCGGCCAAAAGATACTTACTTTTACGACGATGAGCACTACCCAAACTCCCATAGTCTACGCAGACGGTATAGGACCAGATCGAGCAGCCTTGTTGGCAGAGGAGTTTGGCATTCGAACGACAGCACAGTTTCTTGAACATTATCCGTTTAGATATGTCGATAAAACGCAGTTTTATTCAGTCGCTCAGCTGACCGCGGCCCCTGTGGAAGTGCAGGTCAAAGGTCAGATTACCAAGATTGAAGAAGTGGGGCCGCCACGCCAAAAAAGACTCGTAGCGACCTTTACGGACGGAACCGGATTCATCGAGCTCGTTTGGTTCAAGGGTGCAAAGTGGATTCGCCGCTCCTTGAAACTGAATACCCCTCTGGTGGTTTTTGGAAAGGTGAATGCATTCAATGGCAAAAAGAGTATCCCCCATCCAGAAATCTCAGCCCCAGCGCTCAGTAGTGAGACCCAATCCGCTCTTGAACCGGTGTACTCAACCACCGACAAACTCTCCAAGAAAGGCTTGAATTCCAAGGGAATAGCCAAGGTAATGAAAGCTTTACTTCGCAAAGAACTGGAGCATATTAAAGATCCTTTCACGACTGAATTTGCCAAGGAGCACGGTGTTGTTTCAAAAAAACAAGCCCTGTTTTGGATTCACTTTCCAAGCTCGCGAGAGCACTTGGAGGCAGCCAAAAAACGAATCAAGTTTGAAGAGTTTTTCTTCCTTCAACTCACGCAGCTCAGAAACAAATTGCGAAATAAAAGTGCCATTAAAGGCTACCCTTTTGCAGAAGTTGGTCAAACCTTTTTAAACTTTTACAACCACCACTTACCCTTTGAACTTACCGGCGCACAAAAGCGAGTGGTGAAGGAAATACGAGCGGATGTAGCCACAGGAGCACAAATGAACAGGCTGGTTCAGGGAGATGTAGGCTCGGGTAAAACGATTGTTGCTTTATTGGCGATGTTGCTTGCCATCGATAATGGCTTTCAGGCAGCTCTTATGGCGCCAACGGAAATCCTTGCAACAACAACAACAACATCAACAACAACAACAACAACAACGACAACAACAACAACAACAACAACGACAACGACAACAACAACAACGACAAC
>JBNAAX010000045.1:0-14181 GCA_049631665.1 Schleiferiaceae bacterium | reverse complement strand
TAGCGCCTTGTGAGATGGCTACTTTGGTGCTAAAATATTCGGTCAACTGACCTTCCAAACGAAGCAGTTCGCTCGGTTTCTCTGGTCTGGGTTGAGGAACCTCCGGAGACTTGATAGCTTTCACTAAAGCCTCTACCTTACGAACGCTTAGTCCTTCCTTTAAAATCTTCTTATAGAGATCTATCTGAGTCTCTTCTGTGGGTAGGTTGAGTAAGGCGCGAGCATGACCCATGGTGAAGACCACATTAGTAGTCCCATCGTTGTTTTCGTCAGCGCTTTCGTTTCGATGTAAATCTCTTAATTCAGCTTGTATCAGTGCTGGAAGCTTCAGTAGCCTTAGGAAGTTCGTGACAGTGGAACGTCCCTTCCCAAGACGCTGTGCCACTTGTTCTTGGGTAAGACCAAGTTCGTCCATCATGCGCTTGCACGAGTAGGCCATTTCGATAGGGTCGAGGTCTTCGCGTTGCAGATTCTCTACGATGGCAAGTTCAAGGAGTTGTCTATCGTCCGCCAAACGCACGTAGGCCGGAATTTCTTGCAATCCCGCCATCTGCGAGGCGCGAAACCTACGTTCACCTGAAATGAGTTCAAACTTCATCCCATTCTTTCGAACGGTAATGGGTTGAATGATTCCGACTTCAGAGATGCTCTGAGCGAGCTCTACAAGTGCGTCGTTATCGAAGTTACTACGAGGCTGAAAAGGGTTGGTAGTGATGCTATCAACAGGAATAGACGCAACAGAGCCCACGAGCTTCTCAGCTCCTTTGTCCGTTACTTTATTGACCTTTGCTGCTTCATCGCCAAGAATGGCAGATAGCCCTTTCCCCATTGCTCTTTTAGCCATAGTTTTACGCTCCTTTTGCGATTATTTCTTGTGCTAAAGTTAGGTAATTCTCAGCGCCTTTGCTGCTTGCGTCGTACGCAATGATAGGCTCGCCGTGCGATGGCGCCTCACTTAACTTAATATTTCTATGAATGATGGTTTCGAATACTAACCCTTCAAAGTGGATTTTCACCTCTTCCGCAACCTGGTTGCTGAGGCGTAGACGAGAGTCAAACATGGTCAACAATAAGCCTTGAATACTCAGGTGCTCGTTGTGAAGCTCTTGCACCTTTTTAATCGTATTCAAGAGTTTACCCAGACCTTCAAGCGCATAATATTCACATTGGATAGGTACTAAAACCCCATCGGCTGCGGTGAGTGCGTTAAGGGTGATGAGTCCTAAAGATGGCGCACAATCTATAATGATATAATCATAAGTGTCGCGAACCGATTCAAGCGCATTGGCTAAGAAAAATTCTCTTTTAGGCTGGTCGATGATTTCTAACTCAACCGCCACTAAATCTAACTGGGCTGGGACAATATCTACATTCGGTGTGTTGGTAGTGTGGATAAGGTCAGCGGCTTTACTTGCCCCTTCAATGAGTTCATAGGTGCCTTGTGTCGCATCATCGTGCGAGAGGCCAAAGCCGCTCGTAGCGTTTGCTTGGGGATCAGCATCAATGATGAGTACTTTTTTCTCCAAAGCGCCTAGTGCAGCACTGAGGTTAACGGCTGTAGTGGTTTTTCCTACGCCTCCTTTTTGATTGGCAACAGCAATTATTCTACCCATGGATATATCGTTTACAAGCACTCAAATGTAAGTGAATGCATTGCCAAATGCTAAAAAAGAAATTAACAGCCTGAGTTCCTATGGCTATTGGATTATTGGTCCAATTGGAGACTGATAAGCTCGCTATAATGCCCCCCTGCAATCTCGAGTTCTTCGTGCGTGCCTTTTTCGATGATTTGACCATTTTCAAGACAAATGATCTGTTCGCAGTGCTTTACACTACTCACTCGGTGTGCCACAATCATTGAAGAAATGGAAGCGGTGGCTTCTTTGATGTTTCCCAAAATGAGTTCCTCTGTTTCAGTATCTACTGCACTTAAACAGTCGTCAAATACCATGAGCTTCGGAGATTTTGCCAGGGCACGAGCAATACTCACGCGCTGTTTTTGTCCGCCACTTAGGGTAACACCTCGTTCACCAACGGTTGTTTCATACTGTTTTGGGAAGTTAATGATGTTGTCGTGTACACCAGCAGCCATCGCTGCTTGTTCGACTTGTTTCTGGTTGAATTCATCCAATCCAAAGGCGATGTTGCGAGCAATGGTATCGCTGAATAGGAAGGCCTCTTGAGGAACCCATCCTAAATATTTTTTAAGCGTCGGCAAGTGCCAGTCTTTTACGTCGACACCATCGATCAATATCTGGCCGTCGGTGGGGTCGTATTGGCGAACCATAAGGGCTGTGATGGTGCTCTTTCCAGAACCTGTCTTGCCTAAGA
Organism: Schleiferiaceae bacterium; assembly: GCA_049631665.1. Lineage (GTDB taxonomy): Bacteria > Bacteroidota > Bacteroidia > Flavobacteriales > Schleiferiaceae > UBA10364. Next base: position 11,850 of record JBNAAX010000045.1, on the reverse strand, counting down.
TGCCGAGGCTGTGGCCTGCTTGCAGGGTGAAACTCACATTGTCCAAGGCTTGAATACCACTGTTTGGATAGGTAAAGCTGACGTTTTTGAACGTGACTGTTCCTTGAAAACTAGACGGCTGGTAATCGCCCGATTTGAAATCAGGTTCTTCCGATAAGAATTCGTTCAAGCGCTCCATGGAGGCCGCTGCGCTTTGCACGAGGCTCGTCACCCAGCCAATGGAGGCGATGGGCCAAGTAAGAAGATTCACGTAATAGATAAACTCGGTGATGTTTCCTGCACTGACCTCTCCAGCGAAGTACAATTGACCACCGACGAAAATGGTGATGAGCGTTGAGATCCCAACCATGAGTATCATGATGGGCTGAAACGTTGCGTTTACTCGGAAGAGTTCTTCATTCACAGAACGGTATTCAATGGCCTCCGCTTTGAATTTCGCATTGAACCAATGTAATCTGTGGTAGGATTTAATGACACGCATGCCTGAAAAACTTTCCTGTGCGAAAGTGCTCAGCGTGCTCAGTTGCTGTTGGACAGCAAGGGATTTGACATTGATCAAATTGGCCACCTTATATACTAGGAAAGCTAAGAGAGGAAGGGGGGCTAAGGTCAACAGCGTCAATTTCGGGCTTACACTGATCATAATTGAGATGACTAAAATGATCGTAAACCCTGTATTGAGTGCGTACATAATGGCCGGACCCACGTACATTCTGACTTTTCCCACGTCTTCGGATATGCGGTTCATTAAATCGCCCGTGTTGTTTTGCTTAAAAAATCGTTGGGTTAATCGCTGGTATTGTTCGAAAACCACATTTTTCAAATCGTATTCAATGTGCCTTGACATGACCACAATGGTCTGACGCATGAAATACATAAATATCCCCTGTAGCACTGCCGAGGCAATGATGAACAGACCGTATTTGATGAGTTCCCACCTAACGAGCTCATTTTGAACGGCTCCTGTCTTGTAATTTTCAATGACCTCTGCGATCGTATCGAAGCTATTGCGAATCAATAGGGCAGGGAAGAGCTTGAAGATGACGGATACGATGACAAAGAAAGCCCCGGCGCCGAGCAACCACTTGTACTTAATGAAGTATTTGTTAAGATAATTTAGTGCTTGCATATCGTTTCGTAGGTGCGTTCCGCAGTATATTTGTGCCAAAGAAAGCTCTTTGCATGCGGTCGTTCAAAAATAACAAGACTTTGATGAATTCAGTTCTGTTGAGCAAGAATCGTATGCCCAATATTTTCCAATTTTTATGATCACAAGGAGACACATCAGAATTAAGGTTCTGCACCACCTCTATGCCCATGCTTCAGATAATGAACTTGGTGCTGCGACATTACTTAAGAACTTAGACAAGAGTCTAGAAGAGGTACATGATTTATTCATCTGGGATATCCATGCCTTGTTGCGTATTCATAGGACTGCTAGTGATCGACTTGAAAAAGTGCGCAGCCGAAAGGTGCCCGATAGTGCGTTGGCGGATCGTATTGCAGCTTTTACAGACATTCCGTTTTTTGATTTTGTTCGTAACGATGCGAGGTTGATTGCCTTCAGCGAAGGTGTGCATGCGGACTGGAGCGCCTATGATAACCACTTCAGAGGGCTTTGGGAACAAGTCTTTGAGAGTGAGGAGTACGACAAGTTATTGGCCACTCGTGATGATTTCGGAGCACAAAAGCGCTTCATCAAATACATCTACCAAGAGCATATCGCAGAGAATGAGTTGCTCCACGATATTTATGAAGATATGCATGTGGGTTGGAGCGATGATGTTGATGCAGCTCAGATGATGAGTGGTAAGGTCATTTCCAGTTGGAACGACCAAGGAGGATTGATCATCCCTAATCTTTACAAGGACGAGGGCGATGCTGCTTTCGGAGCGCTGTTGATGCGCAAGTACTTTGAATTCGCCGTGGATAGTGAGGCTCGGATAGAAAGCAAGAGTAAAAACTGGGAGAGCGACCGCATTGCAAAATTAGACGTGGTACTCATGAAATTATGTATTGCAGAGTGGCGAGGAATGGAGGAGATTCCCGTTAAAGTGAGCATGAATGAATACCTGGATTTGGCAAAAGAATACAGCACGCCAAAAAGTTCTTCATTCATCAATGGTATACTTGACAAAATCGTTACTAATTTGCGTGAAGAAGGCTTGCTCCAAAAGGTAGGCCGAGGAATAATTGAATAAACTAAATACAATGAAAAAACTAGTTGTACTAGCCGCAGGATTATTAGTCTTTACAGCATGTAATAATGCTGCAGATAGAATTGAAGCGCCAACAGAGCCAGCTTCAGAAACAATGATGGAAGCACTTCCAGCAATTTCATTCGAGTCAGACTTCCACGATTTCGGTGAGATTCAAGAAGGTGAAGTAGTGAAGTATACCTTTAAATTCACCAACGAAGGCGAGGGTCCGCTAATCATTTCTAATGCACAAGGCTCGTGTGGATGTACAGTACCACAGTGGCCACGTCAACCTATTGCACCAGGTGCTACGGGTGAAATCAAAGTGAGCTTCAATTCATCAGGACGAGCGGGCAAGCAAGACAAGCGCGTAACGCTTACTACTAATGCTGTACCTCAGACCAAAGTATTGAACATTACATCAACCGTAATTTCTAATAAGTAATGACACATTTACTACTACAAGCTGGGGCAGAGGGAGCCATGAGCTTTTTACCCCTAATCATGATCGTTTTGGTCATGTACCTATTCTTCTTCAGACCGCAGATGAAGCGACAGAAGGAAGAAGGAAAATTCCGCAGTGAGGTTACAAAAGGCAATCGTGTTGTATTGACTTCAGGGATTCACGGAAAGATTCTTGAAGTAGGCGATACCCATATTGTCTTGGAAACTGAAAATTCGAGATTAAAGGTTGAGAAAAGTGCTATTAGTAAAGAGCTAAGCGCCCAGTACCAATCCAAATAATTTAAAAACCGGCTTTGGCCGGTTTTTTTAGCCCATGTTCAAACGTTTGTTCCATAGAGAGTTCTTGTCGTTCCTGGCGCTGACTAGTGTCGTCTGGGCGCTGATTACTGTCAGTAAAGCAGAGCGAAGCACTACCGTAGTGATCTATGCGAACAGCCCTTCTTCTATTGTAGAGGATCAATTCATCACAGACACATCGATTGCTTTGAATGTAGAGGTAAGTGCTTCCGGAATTAATGCGCTGCGATTACAGGAGGTTAATAAAGAATCCGTGGTTGTTGAAGCCACGGCTTTCACTCTAAAAAGTGAAGGTATGCTTGTCGTCCAGAGTGCTGAGGTTATAGCTCAACTCAATAGCGTATACAGAGGCGTTTATTCTTTTTCAAGCGCAACAGCTGAGGTGCTATTCCCATGTGAGACATTGGAGCGAACTAGAGTACCAATATCCATAGAGGGACTTCAAAACATTCAACTCCCGGAGGGATATAAGTGGTTGCACGCCATTACTGTGGAACCGGACAGTATTGATGTAGTTGGTTCTCCTGAGGCGGTATTCAGAGCGCGATTGCATGTGAATTTACCCGATTTCCTTTGGGACGGTAACCATGCCTTTGATCTTCCTGTGGAAGGTTTAGGGTCCAGTTTAACTTCGATATCCGAGGAGCGAATTGAAGTACGTGGAGCAAGCGCACTGTGGACGGAGGATAAATTTGAAGTTCCTCTGGTTTTAGGAAGTCAAATTGTAGATGTAGAGGTTTGGGTCAGTGGTCCTAAGAAGGCCCTGATTTCGAGAACCTTCGAAGAGCTTATCACACTTTCCGCAGTTCAGAATGAATCGAATTACATTATTGTGGCAGAACCGGTGAAAGAGAATATTTCTGTACTTTCTATAACGCCAAATAGGGTTGAACGCATAGGGCAATGAAGCAATCTAGAGTAATTTGTATCACTGGTGGTATTGGTTCGGGCAAGAGCACAGTCTGTGCAATGCTTGAAAGCAAGGGATACCCCGTGTATTATAGTGATGAGCGCGCTAAAGCAATCATGTGTACTAATCCCACCTTGGTTCAAGGGATAACGGCGCTATTGGGTGAACAGGCTTATTCACAGGGTGAATTGAATCGGACCTATGTTGGCGAAAAAATTTTCGGCAATAGTAAGCTTAAAGAAAAGTTAGAGTCCTTAGTTCATCCAGCCGTTCGTGAGGATTTTGAACATTGGAAACTCAACAGCGGGAGCACGGTGGTTTTCAAAGAAAGTGCCTTAGTTCTTGAAACAGGCGATCCTACTTGTGAGCATGTCGTAAGTATTGTAGCCGATGAACATGTGCGTATAGCTCGGGTGATCGCGCGCAACACAGAGATGAACGAAAGTCAAATAAGAGCGCGTTTAACTAATCAATTGGGTGATGCCCATAGACGGGCTCAAAGTGATACTATTATCGAGAATAACGGCTCGCTTGGAGACCTTAATCTTCAGGTGGATTACCTTCTTTCTAAGGTGATCTGAACCAGGCCGTTGGCAAAGGTCCGCGTTCCTGTATTTTTCCACTCTAAACTTGCGTTGTTCTCTCTAAATAGGGGGATTCCAGCACCGAGCGTGATTGGAAGGTAGGTGAGGATCATTCGATCAATAAGACCGCTTTGGTGTACACGTGCGTTTGTAGCACCACCGCCAATAATCCAAACATTTTTTCCTTCTCTCTTGAATTGCTGAATGACGCTTTCCTCGGAAGCTTCAGTAATTTCGATATCACCTGCTATGGGTTCAACAGTATTGGTACGACTAAAAACAACGCTGTGTTTGCCGTGATAGGGGTACTCTCCCTCAAAGTTAATTACCTGCTTGTACGTGTTGTAGCCCATGGCCACAACATCAATCCCTTCGTAGAACCCCGTGTACCCATAATCTTCATCAGGGAGCTGGTAACGAGGGTTTTCTAGGAAGTCTACGCTTCCATCAGTGGTTGCAATGTAGCCGTCTAGAGTAACTGCGGTATAGAGGGTGATCATGTTATAGAGGTTTATGTGTTTAGGTTAAAATCAAAATCTGTGCCGATTTACAAGAGTTCATTAGCAAGATTGGCCAATTCACTTCGTTCTCCTTTTTCCAATGTTACGTGTGCGTAGATATCTTGACCTTTCGCCTTGTCCACCAAATAACTTAGACCGTTGGATTGTTCATCCAGATAAGGTGTATCAATCTGGCCAACATCGCCGGTGAATATGAACTTCGCACCGTCTCCAGCCCTTGTGATAATCGTTTTCACCTCGTGCGGTGTAAGGTTTTGGCTCTCGTCGACAATAAATATGATGTCCGCAAGAGAACGTCCACGGATATATGCTAGAGGGGTAATGACAATCTTTTCTTTTTCCACCATAGCCTCGAGTTGCTTGTACTCTTTGTCTCTGTCGCTGAATGTGTTTTTAATGAGCTTTAAGTTGTCCCATAGCGGCTGCATGTATGGGTTTATTTTCTCTTTTGCATCGCCGGGCAAATACCCTAGATCCCTGTTGGATAGGGGAACGATGGGACGTGCTAAATAGATTTGCTTAAAGTCTCTGCGTTGCTCTAAAGAGGCTGCTAATGCGATAAGTGTCTTTCCTGTTCCGGCGACTCCCGTTAGGCTTACCAGCTTCACATTTGGATTCAAAATAGCGTGTATGGCAAAGGCTTGCTCAGCATTCCTTGGCTTTATACCGTAAACAGCCCGCTTCTCTACATGATCAAGCGTTTTATCAATGGCGTTATAGTAGGCAAGGCCGCTGGAATTTTCCGATTTTAAAACGTAATAACTGTTTGGAAAAGGCGTGAACTCAGGGTTTTCTTTGAGTACCTCATCAATATCTAGAGATTTCTCCGCGTACAATTTGGTGAGAGTAGCAGTATTGAAATTCTCTACCACGGACTTGCCTTTGTACAAGGCATCCATGTCTTTAATCTTACCCGTCAAATAGTCTTCACTCTTTAAAAGAAGGGCTTTGGCTTTGAGACGTAAGTTGATGTCCTTGGTGACAAGGATGGTGGATTTCTCTGGTTCTAGATCTTGGATGTTCAAAGCCGCATTTATGATACGGTGGTCCATTTTACGCCCAAGCACCTTTTCGGCATCAATGCCTTTGTGTGAGGTATCCATAATGACCCTCATATTGCCGTGTGTATCTCCGTTTAGTGGTATCCAATTCGTAAAGTCTTTGCCTTCGGTAATTCGATCAAGAGTACGAATGAATTCGCGTGCTTCGTAATTTTTGGAATCGTGTCCTTTCTTGAATTCGTCAAGTTCTTCTAATACTGAGATTGGCAGAACTACATCGTGCTCTTCGAAGCAAAAAATAGCATTGTGATCATAAAGGATGACAGAGGTATCGAGCACAAAAATCTTTGTTGCTGATACTTTTTTGCGCTTTGCAGGCATGGGCAAACGTTTTGAGTTCCTTCAAATTATTCATTTTAAACGCAGTACGTTTTGCATAATCCTGAAATACGGACCGAGTTATTAACGATGTTCTAAACAAGTAAGGGCGGCCAACGGCCGCCCTTACAGACACATCTAACACTTGGAGTTTATTTTGCTCCAATCAATACTCGAGGTGCGGCCTCAAGTATTTCGTTTGTGGCTTCACTCTCAAACTGTTTAAAGTTGTTCGAGAATTTCAACGCCAATTCGTTTGCATATTCATCGTATTCCTCCGGATTTGACCAGGTGTTTTTCGGGTCCAAAATATCAGAAGGCACTTCCGGGCATGAAGTCGGCATATACAGACCAAATACCTCATGTTGGATATAATTAACTGCATCGAGTTCCCCTTGCATTGCTGCTGTGATGATTCGACGGGTGTGTTTTAAAGACATCCTATGTCCTGTGCCGTATGGACCGCCAGACCATCCCGTATTTACCAACCAAACATTCACGCCCGCGGCTTCCATTTTTGAGGCAAGCATCTTGGCGTAATAGGTAGGGTGTAGGGGCATAAATGGCGCCCCGAAACAAGCTGAAAAAACCGCCTTGGGTTCATTCACTCCTTCTTCAGTGCCCGCTACTTTCGCCGTATATCCGCTAATAAAGTGGTAGGCGGCTTGTCCTGGGGTCAATTTTGAAATGGGAGGAAGCGTTCCATAGGCATCGGCTGTCAAGAAAAATATGTTCTTTGGATTTTCCGCCATCGACCCCGGTTGAATATTCGCGATATGTTCAATAGGGTAACTGACCCGTGTATTTTGAGTAATAGTTGCATCCTCAAACTTTACTGTGCCATCACCATTCAGGATGACATTCTCGAGAATGGCATGGGGGCGGATCGCATTGTAAATATCTGGCTCTTTTTCAGCACTTAAGTCTATGACCTTAGCATAGCAACCACCTTCGAAGTTGAAAATGGTATTGTCCGAACACCAACCGTGTTCATCGTCCCCGATGAGTCTTCTGTTTGGATCTGCACTTAAAGTAGTTTTACCTGTGCCGGATAAACCAAAAAAGATAGACGTGTCGCCTTGTGGTCCGACATTGGCAGAGCAGTGCATGCTTAATACGTTCTTTTGGTAGGGTAGTATAAAGTTGAGTGCAGAGAAGATACCTTTCTTGATTTCTCCGGTATATCCTGTGCCGCCAACGATAATGCACTTATCGGTGAAGTCAATTATGGCAAAGTTTGATTGACGTGTACCGTCTACCTCTGGATCGGCCAAAAAACCAGGTGCATTAATTACGGTCCACTCCGAATGAAAATCTTTCAACTCATCTTCCGTAGGTTGAATAAACATGTTGCCCGCGAACTGATTGGACCAGGGGTATTCATTTATCACTCTTACGGACAGTCGGTAGGATGGGTGAGCACCAGCGAATGCATCACGTACATAAATGTCCTTATCATTTAAGTAGTTGCAAATTTTTGCTTTGAGCGATTGAAACTTCTCCGGATTAAAGGGTTTATTGATAGGTCCCCACCAAACGGCATCTTCGGTGAGTGAGTCTTTTACAATAAAGCGATCCTCTGGACTGCGACCGGTGAATTTACCGGTGTTGATTGCGATGGCTCCGTGCGCTGTGCGCACCGCCATATTCTTGGAAATGCTGTGTGCCTCGAGCACATCAGGGTGAAGGTTGCTAAATACTTCTCTGGCCTTAATATGCAATGCATCTAAGGCTTCTAGGTGGTTCTTAGAAGTCATTATTACTGTGGTTCTTAAAATGTAATAGGTATTACAAAGAAACGCAGTAATTCAATAGGAGTTCAGCTTCTAACTAATTTTTAACCCGAGCTACTAACTATTTATCCACATTTGTCTCGTTTGAGCCTATCAGACTGAGCCAACCCGCTATAAAGAGAAGACCTCCTAGGGGCGTAATGGGTCCCAAAAACGAAAGTTTCACACCCATAAGTTCATCCACTGCTAGCAAGTAAATGGATCCAGAGAATAGAACTATGCCTGAGGTCCATAACCCAACAGTTACTTTCTTGTAGTTGCCTTGAATTACAGCGAGGAGGGCCAACGTGTGCACCAAATGGTACAATACAGCAACCTTGTAAGACGCTAATGAACTTGGATCTAATACTTCTTTTAAGGCATGAGCTCCTAACGCGCCCAGTGCAACAGCCAAAGCACCAGAAATGGCAACTAGTTTTTTCATAGGGTGAAGATACACGCAGAGAACTAAAATACCCTTGTGATAAAAATAACATTAGTTGTTGATAATGTTTTATTTGAAACATGCGGTTTGTGTGGTATTTTAGGGGAAATCTCAAAGTAAATGACCAAAGTATTACTCATCGGTGCTGGACTGAGCACTCAGAAATTAGTCCCTTATTTAAAAGGGTTAGTGCAGTCTCATGGTATTGAATTAAGAGTAGTAGACCGTGATAAATCTATTGCATCAGCACGTTTGGGCGGTTCAAGCGATGGTTGCTCGGTAGGAGAACTAGATATCACCGATGTTGCTGCTTTAGACACAGAGATTTCTAGCTGTTCAATAACTATCAGCATGGTGCCAGCACACATGCACTTAGCGGTTGCAAAGGCGTGTCTTAAACACGGATCACATCTGATTACAGCCTCTTATCTCACAAAAGAGATGGAAGCCCTTTCACAGGAGGCACAAAAACAAGGTTTGGTTTTTTTGAATGAATGTGGCTTAGATCCCGGTATCGACCATATGAGTGCAATGCAACTTATAGAGGGTATACGAGATAAAGGGGGTAAAATTAAGTTGTTTGAAAGCTTTACTGGTGGTCTTTTAAGTCCGAGTTCTGAAGGCACTAATCCTTGGCGCTACAAGTTCACTTGGAATCCTAGAAATGTGGTCTTAGCGGGGCAGGGGGGCGCTGTGAAGTTCCTGCAAGAAGGCAAATACAAGTACATCCCGCCACACATGGTGTTTCGTAGAACCGAATTCATGAATGTTGAAGGTTATGGCCGATTTGAAGGATTAGCCAATAGAGATTCGCTGAAGTACCGTGAGGCTTATGGATTAACAGAAGTGGAGACCTTGTACCGTGGAACATTACGCAGACCAGGATACGCTCGTGCTTGGGATTGTTTTGTTCGCCTTGGAATGACCGATGATTCTTATGTAATCAAGGGACTAAAGCAGATGTCATTCAGGGATTTCACCAATTTATTTTTAGCCTACAATCCCAATGATAGCGTTGAGTTAAAGCTCAAGTACTACTTGAGTATTCCTCAAGATTCTGAGATTTTTGCGAAGCTTGAATGGGCCGGTATATTTTCTGATTCCACTTTTGATTTTGACCAAGGCACTCCTGCTCAGTGTTTAGAGTTTATTCTTAGGAAAGTATGGAGCATGGAGCCTGAAGACAAAGACCTCATTGTGATGTATCACAAAATAGGTTGGGAGCAGGACGGATTCCTTCATATGATTGAAAGCTCAATGGGGGTAGAAGGAGAAAATTCCCATAGTACGGCGATGGCAGGCACTGTTGGACTTCCATTGGGTATTGCCACAAAGATTGTTTTGGAAGGTAAGGCTTCTGTTGGTGTGCAACGTCCTATGACAAAATCATGGTATGATCCAATATTGGCTGAATTGGCTGCAGATTACGGCGTGAAATTCACGGAAAAAACCGTTGAATACCGCGGCTATTAGAGACTGCCGTAAAAGGGTTTAAGGACTTCACGGACCTCGTCGGTGTATTCTTGCGGGGCCTTGTAAAGCACGAATTCTTTACGGGTCGTTTCTGCTGAAGTTTCTTTGCTAAAAGCAAGAATAACTCGGTTTGCAGCGCGATCGCTATTAGGTCGGATGGCGTATATAGATACCGGGTGTAGGCTTTCTTCAATGCCCGCTTCTATCATTTGATCTGCTCGGTCTGCAGGTAATACGCACCAAAATGACCCTGTTTCCTTCAAAAGCCTTGAAGCATGCTGAATAAGTGAATTAAAATCCAAGGTTAACGCATGTCTGGCATTCGCAACGCCTTCATCTAGTTTCGTTGGGCCCGATTCAAAATAGGGTGGGTTCGAGACTATGATGTCGTAAGAAACGCTCGCCTCAAAATCTTGTAATGGCTCGTGGTAGCAGATCATTCTGTTGTTCCAAGGTGAGCCCTTAAAGTTTTCTGTGGCTTGCTTTGCACTAGGACCATGAATTTCCACTGCATCTACGAATGCATTGTTAAAACGTTGGGCCATTTGAAGCGCAATTACACCACTTCCAGTACCGATGTCTAATATGTGTTGAACCGAATCGTGGTGGTGATTTTCACCGGCAATTGCTCCCAAAAGACAACCGTCGGTATTCACGCGCATGGCACAACTGTCGTGCGCTACGCTGAATTGTTTCATTTGAAAAGGGCCTACAAATTTCATAGTTCTCCTGCGAGTCCAAATATCTTGGGACGCAAGGTGAAGAAATAGACAATATTTACCAAGGCAAAAATGAAATAATAGAAGTTGCCCTCTATCAGTGTGTAGGTGAGAAGAATCAAAGTGCCCAATTGAACCAATACCCATCTCCAAATATGGATTTTGGTCAAAATTTCAAGCTTGGTAAACAGTTCTTCGGTAGTGTTAATCTCGCGCATTCCATTGTTCCAGACATAACGTCCCAACAGAACAAGGACAAAAGCAATGCCAGGAATAGCGTATGTATTGCCTGCAAACGGTAATAAAAAGACGCTAGCGGTATCGCTGGCTACATAGAGTACTACGGAGGTCAATACCAACTGAATCATCAGCAATGCGCTGAAAATCAAGTGTAAGTACCTTGGATCGTATGGTTTCTGTTCGTTCATCTGTGATTAAAGGTCCAATAAACCTTCGGGCAATTCAAGATAAACGATTTTCTCAGGATGTTCAATTCTTTGAATAAAAGCTTCTACGGCAGGAACAAGGAACTCTTTTTCATTGTGCTCAATGATAAAGAGATTCTGCGCGGTATTCTCCACTACATCGGTAATGGTACCAATGGCTTTATCACCGTGATAGGCTGTATAGCCTAAGATGGCCTTGTCGTAGAACCCTTCCTTAGGAGCAGGAAGCATTTCTTCTGGTAGGTAAGCGTTGCAACCTACAAATCTCGAAGCTTCGTCAGGGCTAATATCTTCGAGTTTAATAATGAGTTTCTTGCCGTTCAGTTTGCCCCGTTCGGCAAAAAAAAATGGAATCAGCTCCTGGTTAAATTCCAAGAATACTGATTCCAATTCTCTAAAGTATTGTGGGGTAGACGAGTCGATATGTAATACCATCGCTCCTTTGTACCCGTGGAGTTTTGTGATTTTACCAAGTAAAAAGCACTGCTCCTTTTGCACAATTACTCTTCAGTTTTTTCTGTAGCCTCAACAGGTGCTTCTTCTGCAGCAGCCTCAGCAGGTGCTTCTTCCGCAGCAGCCTCAGCAGGTGCTTCTTCTGCAGCAGCCTCAGCAGGTGCTTCTTCCGTAGCAGCTTCAGCAGG
>JBNAAX010000044.1:0-14359 GCA_049631665.1 Schleiferiaceae bacterium | reverse complement strand
GGTACATTGGCACCTGAAGAGATGATCTCCAATCCATTGTCTAACAATTGTGCGAGTTGCATTCTATTGACTAGTCTCGAGGCTGCTGCAGGAATGAAAACCTCTGCGCCCATGGACCAAATGTCTTTGTTGGCCTGCTCGAATGGAATAATACCTGATGCATTCAAGGCATTTCCATTCTTATTGTTGAACAACTCTGTAATCTCCTCTAGGGTGAAGCCCTCAGGTTTCATAAGTCCACCAACGATATCTATGATGCCGACAATTTTAGCGCCCATTTGGCTCAAGTAATAAGCGGCGCCTGAGGCTACATTGCCCCAGCCTTGAATGATCACGCGCTTTCCTGAAACATCTTGACCCCATAAATCGTAAAGGTGCTTTACGCTCACGGCAGTTCCGTAACCGGTAATCATATCACCTACTTTCATAGAATCTGAGCCCTTAGGCAATAGCTCTTCACTAGTGACGCTAAGACTGACTCCGTCTTGCAGCTGTTTGATCTTTCTTGCTTTGGCAAAATCTCCAGGCTGGTAATGGCCGTTCAGTACACCCTCTTGCGGGTGCAGAATGCCCAACTCGCTGGTAATTGGGATCACCTCCTTTTTCTGGTCGACGTTCAAATCTCCACCTGTACCGTAGTAGTTTTTCAATAAAGGATATACTGCCTTATACCAACGGCGCAATACACCGTCTTTTCGAGGGTCGTTAGGATCGAAATCAATACCACTTTTCGCACCGCCAATAGCAGGTCCAGCAACGGTAAATTTGATTTCCATGGTCTTTGCAAGGGACAAAACCTCACTTTCTGTAAGGCCCTTCCTCATGCGTGTTCCACCGCCAGCAGCTCCGCCGCGGAGGCTGTTTATTACTACCCAGCCTTTTGCTTCAGTCAGCGGGTCGTGCCAATTAAAGACTATTTCAGCAGGGCGCTCTTCAAATGCGCGTAGTTGTTCTTTCATCGCGTCTGTATTTAGGAAGCCCTAAGGTACTATTTAAGGCCAAAATACTTTGCCCGAACTGTGATTTTTACCACTACCTGTGGTCGCTCCTAATACGTTGTCCTTCCCTGTAAAACGCAGATAAGCAAGGAGTGCAAAAATGATGGCTTCTTTGAAGTCGACCACCTCTTTTTCAGGGCGTTCTAATTCTACTCCGTACGCTTTTATCCGTCCCAATAAGTAATCGTTCCATGCACCTCCACCGGTGACTAAAACACGTTTTCCTGCAAGGACTTTAGAGATTTGTATAGCAATATGTTCGCAATACGTAGCAAGGGCATCTGAGGGCTGCAAGTAGTCTATTTTATCAAAGACCTCGGATTCTACCCATTCCGCGCCAAGGCTCTTTGGGGGCTTTTTATCGAAGTAGGGAAGGCTATTTAACTCTTCCAATACCCATTGATTGATAGAACCGCGTGAAGCATGCGCTCCACCTGCGTCGTATTCTTTTCCCAATTCACGGGCAAAGGCGTTCAAAACATAGTTCGCAGGGCAAATATCAAAGGCATGTACTACGCCATATGCTAATTGAGGATTTCCGACACTTGCATTGGCAAACCCACCAAGATTCAGTGCTGCTTCGTACTTCCCGAACAGAAGGTGGTCGCCCATAGGTACTAAGGGAGCTCCTTGACCACCAAGCAAGACGTCCTGCATGCGAAAATCAGTGATGCATGGAATGCCCGTAGCGTGTGCAATATCAGCCAAGCATCCCGCTTGAAAGGTGTATTTGTTTTGTGGATCGTGAAAAATGGTCTGTCCATGAGAACCAACAGCGTGAATTTCGTAGTCGGTTTTTTCTTTGATATGCTCGATGCATGAAATGGTCCATTCGGCAAATGCTTGGTCAACTTCTGCTTGTAGTGAGGCGTCCTTGAAACAATTATTTACTAGTGTTTTCAGCGCCTCGTGATACCCGAATTCAAAGTTTTCGAGAAGCTGCCATTGAAGGCCGTTCTCTTCACTGAATTGGACCAAAGCAGCATCCATTCCATCGAGGGAAGTACCGCTCATAAGGCCTAAAATATTGAGAGTTGCGTCGTACATTTACAAAACCAATAATAAACAGAATTTTCGATGAACTTCAACCTATCCGAGGAGCATTTGATGATTCGCGATGCGGCACGAGATTTTGCCCAAAACGAATTACTACCTGGTGTCATTGAGCGCGACACCAACCAAACCTTTCCACACGAACAAATCAAACAACTCGGCGAGCTAGGCTTCATGGGTATGATGGTTGATCCAAATTACGGCGGATCAGGTCTAGATACCTTGTCCTATGTCCTAGCGATGGAAGAGCTTTCTAAAATTGATGCATCAGCGTCTGTTGTAGTGAGCGTAAATAACAGTCTTGTGTGCTGGGGTTTAGATACCTACGGCACTGAGGAGCAGAAAGCCAAATACTTGCCTAAGCTTGCCGCTGGTGAGCACATTGGTTGTTTTTGTTTAAGTGAGCCTGAGGCTGGTTCTGATGCCACTTCGCAGAGTACTACAGCGGTCGACATGGGGGATCACTATCTGCTTAACGGTACTAAGAATTGGATCACCAACGGTGGCAGCTGTGAAATTGCCTTGGTTATCGCACAGACCGATCGTGAGAAAGGGCACCGTGGTATCAATGTTCTCATTGTCGAGAAAGGCATGGACGGTTTTGTCGTGGGACAAAAAGAAGATAAACTTGGTATCCGTGGATCGGATACACACACCTTGCTCTTTAACGATGTAAAGGTGCCAAAGGAAAATAGGATTGGCGAAGACGGATTTGGATTCAAATTCGCTATGAAAACGTTGAGTGGGGGTCGTATAGGCATTGCCGCGCAGGCTCTAGGTATTGCTCAAGGTGCTTTGGACCTTGCTTTGGCCTATTCAAAAGAGCGCAAAACCTTCGGTAAACCTATTCACGACCATCAGGCCATTGCATTCAAACTAGCAGACATGGAAATGAAGGTAGAGCAAGCTCGATTTCTAGTGTACAAGGCTGCCTGGTTAAAAGATCAAGGCATGCCTTACGATAAAGAAAGTGCCATGGCCAAACTTGCAGCGTCTGAAGCAGCCATGTGGGTTAGTACCGAAGCGGTTCAAGTACACGGTGGTTACGGCTACGTGAAGGAATACCATGTAGAGCGTTTGATGCGTGATGCGAAGATTACCCAGATTTACGAGGGTACTTCAGAGATTCAAAGAATCGTAATCTCAAGAGATTTAATCAAGAATTCCTAAAGGAGGGAGAGGAGTGCTTCCAAGGCGATACCTCGAGATCCTTTTAAAAGTATGGAGGCGTCCTTCGGGGCGCCTTTTTCTTTCCAATAGTTGGCCAATTCATCTGTGGTTGAAAACTGCAGGCGAGACCAATCGGTAGCACCAAAGTGTTGACCTACAAGGACGGTTTGGTCTTCCATTTGAAGTTCGCGGATGTAATTGACCATCGCTTGATGTTCTGGTCCACTTTCTTCCCCTAATTCGAACATATCACCTAGCACCAATAATCCGTCTTGCCTGTGCCACGTAGCAAAGCTTTCTACACTCAGCTTCATGCTGGTAGGGTTTGCATTGTACGCATCAAGTAACACCTTATTGGCTGCCGTCTCTCGCCACTCCACACGATTCATCTTTGGAGCATAGGATTCGATGGCAGATTTGATTGCCTTAGCGTCTACGCCCATATGATGACCAAGACATGCCGCCGCAACGATGTTCTGTTCATTGAAGGAGCCACTCAGTTGGCTTTGGATGGAATAGGATGCTTCGCCATGGACTATGTGTACCCCTGCAAATTCAGATGAGCTTGAAGGGGTCCATTGGATGAGGCCTTCGCCTTTGCCATAGCCAAACTGATTGATACCTGTACTTTTCTCTATTTGAATGGGGTCATTGAGGTTCACCATTGCTAGACCATCGGTCGAGCGGAGGTAATCGTAGAGTTCGCTCTTGCCTTTAATAATGCCCTCGACGCCACCAAATCCTTCTAGGTGTGCTTTGCCGTAGTTGGTAATGTAGCCAATAGTCGGTTCACATATGGCTGCAAGCTGGGCGATCTCCTTCTGGTGATTGGCACCCATTTCAATCACTGCTAACTCGCTATCTCGTGGTATGCGTAACAATGACAAGGGTACACCGATGTGGTTGTTGAAATTCCCAGCCGTTGCATAGGTCTTGAAAGTGGTGTTCAAAACGGCATGAAACAGTTCTTTATTGGTGGTTTTACCGTTACTCCCAGTTAAACCAACGATAGGAATATCCAGGTGCCTTCTGTAAGCTCTTGCGCAGTCTTGTAGGGCGTCGAGAACGTTGTCTACCAATATCAATCGTTCGTCTTTGCCCACAGGTTCGTCCACAACAGCATAATCTGCTCCCAATTCAAGTGCTTGTAACGCGAATGAATTACCGTTAAAACGAGCCCCCTTCAGCGCAAAGAAAATGGAGCCTTGTGGAATACTGCGTGTATCCGTAGTAACGGCTGAGGAGTTCAAAAAGGCTTCGAATGGTGTCATTTCTTCAAGCGATAAATCCAACTACAATGTACATCACAAAAAAGCCCCGCGGAAGCGGGGCTTTTGAGATTTATTAAGGGACAAGAATTACATTCTGTAACGCTTGAAGTTGTGCTGCTTCACTTTTACAGGACGCTTGCTCTTGTCGCTTGATTCGTTCTGGAATCCTACGCGGTCCATCGCACAACGGAAACCGATATCATCTGTTGCTTGGTCTTCTTCCAAATAACGACGTGTACCTGGGCTCAACCAGTATGCACGATCTTTCCAGCTACCACCTTTATATACACGAGTAGTGTTACCAATTAGTGTTTTATTGCCGTAATCGTACATCGGTGCCTCACCTTCTTGTACCGGATTAGCGTAGTTCTGAGAGCTTTCTTGGTCACCGTCTAGGTAATCGCGGTAATCTGATTTAGAGTAGTTGCGACGTTTAACATTTTCTTCAACAGTCACTGAACGTGTTGGTAATTGACCTGGAAGACGCACGATAACTGTATCGCCATTGCGTACTTCTTTTTGTGGATCTTGCAATACTTCTAAAGAACCAATGTCTTGGTAGTTCTTGTCGTAGTGTTTGAACTCATTCCCGCGGAATGCACGGAAGTCATTAACATCATTAGAACTTACTGGGCGGTAAATGTCCATTACCCACTCACTTACGTTACCCGCCATATCGTAAAGACCATAATCGTTAGGAGGGTAGAAGCGAACTTGCATTGTTACATCAGCTTCGTCATTCAACCAACCTGAGGTACCCATATTATCACCACGCCCTCTTTTGAAGTTGGCAAGAATTTCTCCACGGTTACCTTTCTCAGGATTGCGCGCGCTGTTCCCATTCCAAGTGTATTTGTTCTTATCAACTACACGGTTGTAAATACGTTTACCACCGTCTGCATATGCTGCATATTCCCACTCAGCCTCAGTTGGAAGACGATATTTAGGGAGAACGATTCCATCTTCCATTCTCACTGGACGGCCTTCTTTACCGTACACGCTGTTTGGGTTAAGATCCTTAAGACCTTTTTTGTTTTGTTGTACGTACTCGCCTTGCTTATATAGATATACCTCTGTGTTGAAGTGATCTGCATCCATTTGGTCTGGCATTTCTTTTAAGATGCCTTCTTTGATGAGAATAGCTTCGTTTACACGGTCCGTTCTCCACGAACAAAAGCGTTGTGCTTGCAACCAACTAACACCAACGACAGGGTAGTAGTTGTAGGCTGGGTGACGCAGGTAGTTTGCCACGAAGTTATCGTTGTAAGCAAGTTTGTCTCTCCAAACTAAAGTATCTGGAAGTGCACTCTTGTAGATCTCCGGGTAGTAGTCGTAATCATATACGCGACGCAGCCAGTACAAGTACTCACGGTAGTCCAAGTTGGTTACCTCATTCTCATCCATGTAGAACGAGCTCACAGTAACTCTTCTTGGAATATTGTTCCAGTCTTTAACAAAATCTTCTTCTACTTGACCCATCATGAAAGTACCACCCTCAACGAAAACTAAACCTGGACCAATTTCTTGCCCGTTGTAGTTTAGGTTGGCTTGAAAACCACCATTCTTTTTGTCATTAATTGCCCATCCTGTGGTGTTGGATGTTGGGCCTGCACAGCTTGCTAATAGCGCTGTTGCAAATGTTGCAATTGAGAATTGAACGAACTTATTCATGTAATTGAAATTGTTGCTGTTTAGAATTTAGGACACTTCAGTGCCTTAAGTTTACTTGCTCTCACACGGCATGGGAATTTGTAACCCAAGCTAACTTCGTGAGATCCACCCAGTGTATTTGTCAAATCACTAATAGTGTAATCGTAGCTGTATCCGAATGTCCATGGCACATCTGGAGGTGTAATACCCAAGATGAAAATCACTGCATCTGGATTGAAGCTACCCTGTCTCAATGCTAGACCACCTGCAAGCGGTCCTCTAGCAAAACTTACACCTGCAGTCAACTGTGAAGCTGAACCTTGTGATTGGTATACCACATTAGGAACGATGTAAGATTGAAGACTATTGTGTAGACGCTTTCTTCCTAGAGGGATATTAGCGCCCGCGTGTGCTGTCAATTTGATTGGCAACCTACTCTGGCTTAGGAATGCTTCGTTAGGCTCTGTAAGGTGATGTCCAACGACACCGATGTACCACTTGTCCGTAAATCCGAGCATACCGAAACTCAGGTCCAAATGGTTGTTGAAGTTGTTTCCTGGTGCTACTTCGTTTGTAGGAAGAACAAATCCATAGAACGGATCAATCATGTCCGGGAACGTAAACTGGCCCCAATCAAGACTTCTTTGACGGAAAGTAGCTTGAAAACCACTCAATAAAGTGAAGTTTCTATTCACCTCGAGGTGGTAGCTGTACACTGCACTTACTTCAGTGAGGTTAAGCGCACCGTTACCTGCATCATCACGAAGAGTCATCAATGCTACACCACCGTTTAATTTGTCCACATACTGGTCGTATGAGGCCGAATACGTTTGGTATACGCCGAGTTCAGGGTACTGATTTCTGTAGTTCGTGTGAACTGTAGGACATCTATCCAGACCCGCGAAGGCAGGATTTAGGTAAATAGGATTCGCGTAATATTGGCTGAAATGAGCGTCCTGAGCAAAGGCTACAGAGCTTATTATCAGTGCTGTACAAGCGAAAATTATGCGTTGTTTCAATGCGTTCATTGATGTAGCTGTGTTTTCAAGAGACAAGTATAAGCAAAAAAAGTACGATTTTCACCTTACTATCGTTTGTTGTTAAACGCTTTTTGCATGGCATTTGTTATGTCTTGGAGTAAGTTTGTACACGTGAAGAAAAACATCTTAATACTTATTAGTTTCTTCTGTGCCTTCCAACTCGTTGGCCAGGTGCGCTTTGAGCAGGGGGAATATGTGCAGTTCAGAACGGCTAAACCCGGTATTCACCTGCTTTCTGGCGATGAAATTATTGACCGTGGAATTTTAGCCGCAGGAGATGCCTTGGACCGCCTCGTTATTGAGGCAAGAACGGCATCGGTCCTTTCTCACTTGAACGATACATCCCGAGCCTTTAATGCGCCTATTCACTATTACATTTTGGACGGCGATGGTCTTCTGGATGGCCAGTCTAAGGTGTATTTCTACATGAATGGACCTTTCGGTATTCAGTGGGATGCAGCGAATGAACGTTACGAGTATACTGCACATCCATACTCGAATTTCGAGCACTTCCTCGTTAGCGCAGCTTCAACGTCGCAATCCTATGCGATGGACGAACGAGGTTCGGATCTAATGGGTGCATCCACAAGGGTTTTAAATTCTTCGAACCAATTTTACCACAGAGACACCGCGCTATATAATTTGGTTGGGACAGGACGTCGCTGGTTCGGTGAATTGTTTGACTTTACCACCACCCAAGTTTTTGATTTACCGCTGACCCCGCTCAATGCCTCTTCCATGGAAGTTGAAATAGCTGCAGTGGCGCGGTCATCATCATCTTCAACAAGGTTATCCGTGCAAAACGGTGGCAGTGTTTCTTTTCAAGCAGTTGCCACAAGTTCAGTTTCGAATTATGTGATCGAGCGAGGATTGACCACGAATATCCCTTCTTCGAACAAGGTAATCTTAACCTACGACAAGACCAGTGATAACGGAGCTGCATTGTGGTTGGACCAATTGAAAGTGAATTATCGTACGGACAATACGGTCGCTCAAAATGCCAATTACCAAAAACGCTTCCAAAACTATCCGCGTCATCAAGATTCAATTTCCACCATTCAACTCGAGGGTTCCGGCTTGTTGGTTTTTGATATCACTAATCAAGCACAACCTGTTCTGATTAATGGCACGGAAAGCGGCAATACGGTGAGCTTTGAAGTCAGTGAAGACGGTTTTAAAGAACTTACGGCAATACCCGTCAGTGGCGCTTTTGAGCCGACCTATGTTCGTACTGGGAAGTTGACGTTTTTCGAAGATTTAGCCGGTCTTGACGCCCTGATTATCGCTCCAGACTCCTTGCTCACTGAAGCGCAAAGACTGGCAGAGATTCAACAAACTGTAGGGACGAATTCCAGAGCCATGGCGCTCGAAGAAATTTATGCGTTGGCTAATGCCGGAACTCCTGATATCGCTGCGATTCGTCAGTTTTTAGTTGAGCTCAACCAACGCAACAACGACGGTCTGAAATACTTGACATTATTTGGCGATGCATCGTACGATTACAAGGGCACCTTGCCAGGTAATTCGAATCTCGTTCCAACCTTTGAGAGTTACGGTAGCTTCTCTTTGTATACGAGTTACATAACCGACGATTACTATGGTTATCTCGATCAGGGAGAGTCGCTCAATTGGTATGTAGACGATATCGATCTTGGGATCGGTCGACTCCCGGTGAATACCCTTGAGGAGGCAGCAGCCTCTGTGGACAAAATCGAGCGTTATTTGACGGATGATGGACGCTATGGTCCTTGGCGCGGCGATGTGGTTTTAGTTGCGGATGATGTAGACCATGCATGGGAACGCGAATTTGCGGTGGTTCAGGATGCTTTGGCGAAACGACTCGACACAACCCGTCCTGAAATGAACATTATTAAAATCTATTCGGACGCATATTTACAAGAGTCGAAGCCAGGTTCACAGCGCTATCCTACGGCACGCGAAGCATTGTTTAGAAGCGTAGAGAACGGAGCACTCATGGTGAGTTACATCGGCCATGGCGGTGAAGTAGGGTGGGCCACTGAACGCATCTTGCAACTTGAAGACATTAACAATTGGACCAACGAGACTAAATTGCCTGTGTTCACTACGATCACGTGTGAGTTCACAAGGTTCGATGATCCGAATAGAGTGAGTGCTGGGGAACAATTGTTCTTGAATCCATACGGAGGCGCCATTGGATTATATTCCACTACGAGAAGTGTATTTGCGACGAATAGTACCTACGATTTGAATCGACTTTTGAATCAAAATATGGTGGAACTTGATGTGCCTCGTCTAGGCGATGTGCTTCGCGACACAAAAAACAACAACATCAGTGGGGATAAAATCAAGTTCTCTTTGATAGGTGATCCTACCATTCCTCTTTCGAAACCCAAGGATGCCGTTGTTCTAGATACTATAAATAACGTAGCGTGGAATGCCTTTGAAGATACCCTAACTGCCCTGTCTTGGGTAGAGATTAAGGGACACGTTGGCTCTGCCTCAGGCATAAACTCAGACTTTAACGGTCGCGTATGGCTGACTTTCTTTGATAAAGCTCAATCCGTTCAAACGCGAAGAAACGATGCTAACGGTTCGGTATTTAATTTTAAAACACAGAACAATGCCATCTTTAGAGGTGAGGCTTCTGTGGTTAATGGGGCATTTACGGTACAATTCAGAATTCCGTTGGACATCAACTTAAGTATTGGGACCCCTAAGGTCATTTCCTACGCAGCAAGCACCACTGAGGATGCTTGGGGAGGGCAAAACGACTTATTAATAGGTGGTGTTTTTGACGGTGTCATTACCGATACAGAGGGACCAAAGGTTCGTTTATTTATCAACGATACAACCTTTACAAGCGGCGGTATCAGTGACCCAAATCCGCTGGCCATCGGTTTGATGGAGGACGAAAGTGGGATCAACGCAGTAGGGCTAGGTATTGGACATAATGTGGTGTTAGAATTGGACGGGCAACCGATCAATGTAAATGCTGCCTACCAGGCAAATATTGATGACTTCACTAAGGGAAGCGTGAGCTATCAGTACTATGATTTGACGCCAGGGGAGCATCAGTTGTCATTAAGAGCGTGGGATGTCTTGAATCAGTGGGGGTATGACGAAATTACTTTTACCGTTATTGATGCGATGGAGCCAATTCTTAATCAGCTCGAAATCTTTCCTAATCCATTCACGAGTGAACTTAACTTCAACCTAGAGCACAATCAAAAAGCGCAGGAGGGCGAACTTCGACTGACCCTTGTGGATAATCAAGGAAAAATAGTTTGGCAGTGGAATGAAAATTTGACGCTTCAAGCAAATACTGCAGACCTTCCAACGTTCTATGTGTCAGATGTTCCGAGTGGAAAATTGGTCCCAGGATTTTACCATGCAAGAGTCGTATGGACGCGAAGTGTTGATGGAAAATCTGCCAGAATACAAGAAAAGCTCATTTATATACGTTAAACTTGCGCTGCTACACGCACATAACTATGAAAAAACACATCCTCTTTCTACTTCTTTTTGCTTTTGCGACAAAAGGATACGCGCAAGACGATCTTAAATATAACGTAGTAACTACTGCGGTTCCGATTCTATTGGTTAGTCCAGACTCCCGCGCCGGAGCAATGGGTGATGTTGGTGTAGCTTCTACTCCCGACGGTAACTCAAGTGCTTGGAATCCGGCTAAATTGGCTTTCCTAGAAGATAAAGAAGCAAACATGGCTTTGTCTTACACGCCTTGGATGTCACGCCTTGTTCCAGATATTGACCTCGCTTACGTGAATTACTCAAAGGCGTTAAGTGATCGTCAAGGTATTGCAGCTTCGCTGAGGTATTTCTCTTTGGGTGAAATCAATTTTACGGACGACCGAGGCAACAGCTTGGGAACCTTCAACCCGTATGAGTTTTACTTTGATGTTGCATACGGTTTGAAATTAAGTGACCATTGGAGCGCTGGAACTGCACTGCGTTGGATTTATTCAGACATTGCCCAGGGCCAGGTCGTTCAAGGTCTCCAAACCAAACCCGGTCAAAGTGGTGCCGCTGATCTTGGTTTTTACTACCAAGGTGATTTTACCAATATTAGTGGCGGTCGCCGTCAGGCGTTTTCAGCTGGTTTAGCCATCAGTAACCTGGGTGCCAAGATTGCCTATTCGGAAAGTGGAAATTCAGATTTCTTACCAACCAATTTTAAAATTGGCGGTGGTTACCACCTAGAGATTGACGACTATAATATGTTGTCTGTTTATCTAGACATTAACAGGCTACTCGTTCCAACTCCACCTCAATTAGGTACGGATGGTGAAATTATTGCCGGTGTGGATACGGATGATATGACACCGCTGATTGGAGCGGCACAAAGCTTCAATCCGGGTGCGAAACCAGGCGGTTTCGCTGAGATGCTGCAGGAAAATATCTACAACTTTGGTCTAGAGTATCGTTACAACGACTTCTTGTTTGCAAGAGGCGGTTATCTAAATGAGCACAAGCTCAAAGGAAACCGTCAATATGTAACACTCGGGTTTGGGTTGGTTTACAATGTATTTAGCATTGATATGGCCTACCTTATTCCTGCCAGTCCTACGACGCGTTCACCGTTAGAGAATACCCTTCGTTTCTCAATGGCGTTCAATATTGACGGCTTCTTAGCACAGTAAACCTTTCACAGCTTTTTCGGTTAGTTAAAACTAAAATCGTATTCTCTTTTGCTAGGTGCGGTTTTGGATTATTTTTGTCGCACTAAACACATCTGACAATGGCAAAAAAGCGCATTACAAAAGCGACCTACCTTAAGTGGTACGAGGACATGCTCTTCTGGAGAAAGTTTGAAGACATGTCTGCAGCATTGTACATCCAACAAAAAATTCGTGGATTCTTGCACTTGTATAATGGACAAGAGGCTGTTTTGGCCGGTTCAGCATTTGCAATGGAAAAAGGTGATAAGATGATCACTGCCTACCGTAACCACGTTCAACCAATCGCTTTGGGTGAAGATCCAAGACGCATTATGGCGGAACTCATGGGTAAGGTAACAGGTACGTCACGTGGTAAGGGTGGTTCTATGCACATGTTCTCTCCGGAACTTGGATTCTGGGGCGGTCACGGTATCGTTGGTGGACAAATTCCTCTAGGTGCTGGATTGGCTTTTGCAGATAAGTACAACGGCAAAAAGAACGTAACGCTTACTTACATGGGTGATGGTGCAATCCGTCAGGGTTCTTGGCACGAAACTGCCAACCTAGCGATGTTGTGGCAGTTGCCTGTAGTTTTTATTGTTGAGAATAACGGTTATGCTATGGGTACCTCAGTAGAGCGTACAGCCAACCACACAGACATTCATAAATTGGGTGAAGGATATGAAATGCCAAACCGTGCTGTAGACGGTATGGATCCTATTGCTGTTTATGATGCCGTCCACGAAGCAATGGAGCGCGCACGCAAGGGCGATGGACCAACATTATTGGAGATTCGCACCTACCGTTACAAAGGACACTCAATGTCTGATCCTCAGAAGTACAGAACCAAAGATGAGGTTGCAGAATACCAAGCAAAAGATCCTATCACACTTTGTTTGAATAAAATCAAGGAAAAGAAATGGGCGACCGACGCAGAGATTGAAGAAATCACTCAGCGTGTAAAGGATTTGGTGAAGGAATGTGTTGACTTCGCTGAAGCTAGTGACTTCCCAGATGCTTCTGAAGTATACCAAGGAGTATACGCTCAGGAAGATTACCCATTCATTAAAGACTAATAGGAATTATGGCAATTGTAATTAACATGCCGCGTCTCTCGGATACAATGACCGAGGGTGTTGTCGCAAAATGGCACAAAAGTGTAGGTGATAAAGTAAGCGAAGGCGATTTGCTTGCGGAAATCGAAACGGACAAAGCAACGATGGAATTCGAAGCATTCCCTGGTCAAGAGGGAACTCTACTATACATCGGAACGGGTGAGGGAGAAATGTCACC
Source organism: Schleiferiaceae bacterium (assembly GCA_049631665.1). Taxonomy (GTDB): domain Bacteria; phylum Bacteroidota; class Bacteroidia; order Flavobacteriales; family Schleiferiaceae; genus UBA10364. The sequence continues at coordinate 1,226 of JBNAAX010000044.1, read as the reverse complement.
TGTAGACACAGTTTTGGCTATTCTAGGTGATGAAGGCGAAGATATCGAATCGTTGAAAGGCGGTTCAGCTCCAGCAGCTGATGCTCCAGCAGAGGAAGCTGCCCCAGCGCCAGCTCCAGAAGTATCTCCAGCTCCAGCACCTGCTCCAGCTCCAGCCCCAGCTGCTTCGGCACCAGCACCTGTTGCTGCCGCACCAGCAGACGGCTCAGTGAAAGCATCTCCACTTGCGAGAAAATTAGCGGCGGAGAAAGGCATCGATCTAGGCATGCTTCAAGGTTCAGGTGATAACGGTCGTATCGTTAAGCGCGATGTAGATTCGTTTAACCCGGCCTACCATACTTCTGTACAGCCGGGTGTGGCTGCTGCTCCTTCGGTTCCAGCAGGCGTAGAGAATTTTACGGATACACCCGTAAGCCAAATGAGAAAAGTGATCGCGAAGCGTTTGAGCGAAAGCAAGAACACGGCGCCTCACTTCTACATTACCATGGACATTGACATGGATAATGCTATTGCAGCAAGAAAAACTATGAATGCTGGAGGTGATGTGAAGATCAGCTTCAACGACTTAGTAGTGAAATCGTGTGCCCTAGCGCTTAAGAAGCACCCAGTAATTAACTCAGCTTGGATGGGCGAAAGCATTCGTCAAAACGACCACGTACATATTGGAGTGGCTGTTGCTATTGAGGATGGCTTGTTGGTTCCTGTCCTGCGTCATGCCGATCAGATGCCACTTTCAAGCATCAGCGCTAACGTTAAAGCTCTTGCCGGTAAGGCGAAAGACAAAAAGCTTCAACCGTCAGATTGGGAAGGCAATACATTTACTATTTCTAACCTAGGTATGTTCGGCGTTGAAGAATTTACAGCTATCGTGAACCCGCCTGATGCAGCCATCCTAGCAGTAGGAGGTATTAAGCAAGTACCGGTAGTAAAAGACGGTGCTGTGGTACCAGGTAATGTAATGAAGGTTACACTAAGCTGTGACCACCGAGTAATCGACGGTGCCTCAGGTGCAGCGTTCTTACTATCTGTAAAAGCATTCTTGGAGAATCCAGTAACCATGCTGGTGTAATTTCCGGAAAGAAAAATAGAAACAGCCCCATACATGGCTGTTTTTGGGTTTAAGTTGTATAATGCCCATACACCTAAAACAGTAAATATTGAAGCAATAAGAAAGGCAACATTAACACTCATTCGTCCAGATGGAATTGGTCGATTTTTGGTACGTT
>JBNAAX010000043.1:0-14779 GCA_049631665.1 Schleiferiaceae bacterium | reverse complement strand
CAGTCTATATCACCGTCATAGAAGGCACACATGGCACGGGCCAATCGGCTTTCGTCGCCTTCTTTGGAATCTCCTAGCAGGGTTTCTGCTCGGGCAAATTCTATTAGGGCCTCATCGAATCGGCCAGCTATTTGAAGAACGCTTGCATAACTCTTGTAGGTTAAGCCTTCAAATAGCGGTCTCGGATAACGTTCACGCAGTGCTGACATGATCTCTCTATAATCGCCAGCTAGCGCACTGTCAATTGTTAGGTGCTTGATTTTATATTCTTCACGCGCTAGTTCCCAGCCGAAACAATTGCCGCATTGGCTGCCGTCAAATTCTGTGGTAAGCATGGCTGCTTGTTTTTCATCGAAGCGATCTAGAACACCGAGTTGTTCTATGAGTGCCTGATTCAGCCATCCGCCCTGAACCATGAATGGTTTCGAATGAATCATAAAATCATAGACTCTCGAAGCGAGCTCATATTGTTCTATGTCCCTCGCATCCCGCGCAATATTCATCAGCTCATTGGCTCTGAAGTCGTCACTTTTTGCCTTGGCTTTTAACCATCTGAAGGCCCGCTCATACTCGCCCAATTCACGATAAACGAATAATAGAAGACTTTCAAAAACGCCTACATCGCCACCGGCTTGAATGCGTGAAATAAGGGCTTCTTTCGCAGCATTAGCATGGGCACCGGACACATCATCTCCGATATTTTGAGTCATGCGTAATTTGATGTTGTTCAAATAACCGCGGTTTTCATCGATGGCCTTTAAATAGGCTTTATACTGGGCGTCTATGTCCCCGAGTTGGGCATATAATTGGGCCCTTTCGAAAGAAACATTGAGTTTGGGTTGTCTTTGCTCGGCCAACTCATAGATTGCGATAGCCTCTTTCAAAAGACCATATTTTTCTAATACTCGTGCGACTGCCCGTGAAGAATATGGGTTCTTTACGACCTGTAATTCAATGTCTTCCCATTGTGGTCCTTTCTTTCCTAGTTTCCCGCTGAGTACCCAATAATCGACCGTGTATTGTGGGCGGGCATCCCCAAAGCGTTTGCTTTGCTTTCTGACAAGTTTAAGCGCAGCTGAGGTATCGCTACTTAATAGGTAAGCATCGAGTAACTTTTCATAGCTCGGTCCTTGAGGATTGGCGTTGTAATGGGGCTGCAGACAATCAACGGCACGTACATAATGTCCCTGCATGATCAGGGTGTCGCATGTACGTATATTCATGGTGGGCTGTGACCTCTGGGCCAAGCCAAACAGCGGAATAAAAAGAAAAAGAAGTAATCTACTCAGGCGCATTGGTCGCTAAGATATAGTTCTTTAGCGAGTCTAAATCGGCCATTAGAGCGTCATGTTTACGGAGGCATTCGAAACAACCGCCATAGCTCTTGTTAATCCTACGGTCGGCATCTCTTAAGACGAAAGCTTCATCGTTGAAGTATTTCACAGCACTGGCACTATCAATGTCGCCATTTCTGACTGTCGATCGGAGGTTGGTTAATTGCGTGCTGTTGTATTTGGGGTCCAATTCTGTCGTGTAACTACCCACCACACGGCCGTAGTATTTTACGCAATTGTCCATTTGGAATAAGGGCCCTGTAAATACCTCTTTGGGAATTTGCAGTGCCATCATCTCATCGACTTGTGCAAGGAAGAAAACTTGATGTTCACCCATTTCTAGGTATGCAGTATTCACTCGAGCGCTATCCACGCTCTGTATTACAGCTTCATGGCTTTCACTTAAGACAACCATGGAATCTAGCCTATCAACCATTTCCGCTTGCCAAGATTCTTGCGGTGCGCAAGAGCCTACTCCAAGAAGCAGAAGTGAGAGAAGTAGTAAACGATGCATTATTTGATAATGTCGAAACCGGTGTAAGAAACGAGCGCTTCAGGGATTTTAATCCCTTTTGGTGTTTGGTGGTTTTCAAGTAGTGCAGCCAATACACGAGGAAGAGCCATCGCAGATCCATTTAAGGTGTGGCAAAGCTGTGTTTTGCCATTCTCATCCTTGTAGCGAAGCTTCAAACGGTTCGCTTGGAAGGTTTCAAAATTGGACACAGAGCTCACTTCTAACCAGCGTTCTTGTGCAGCACTGTATACTTCAAAGTCGTACGTCAATGCAGAGGTAAATCCAGCATCGCCACCACACAGACGAAGTATACGATAAGGCAGTTCGAGCTTATCCAGAAGACCAGCCACGTGCGCTACCATTTCATCTAAAAGTGCATAAGAGCTTTCCGGATCGGTGATACTAACAATTTCAACTTTGTCGAACTGGTGCAATCGGTTCAAACCGCGCACATCTTTACCGTAAGAGCCCGCTTCGCGACGGAAACACGGCGTGTAGCCCGTACTCTTGATTGGGAAATCTGCAGCTTTTACAATTTCATCACGGAAGATATTGGTAATAGGCACCTCTGCGGTTGGAATAGCATACAACCCATCCAGCGGCATTTCGTACATCTGACCTTCCTTATCTGGAAGTTGTCCCGTTCCATAACCTGAGGCAGCATTCACAAAGTGCGGCGGTTGGTATTCAGTATAACCTGCAGCTCTGTTCTCGTCAAGGAAGAAGTTGATCATCGCACGTTGAAGGCGTGCCCCGTGATTGACATACACTGGGAAACCAGCACCGCTGATTTTCACTCCTAATTCAAAGTCAATGAGGTTGTATTCAGAAGCCAAATCCCAGTGCGGCTTAGCCCCCTCGTGCAAGGTTGGAATCTCACCTTTACGGCTAACTTCTTCGTTATCGTTCTCATCTTTTCCAGCGGGAACGCTCTCGTGAGGAACATTTGGAAGGGTAAGGATGAGGTCGTGTTCTTTTTCTTCTAGGCTTTGAAGTTCTTCGTTCAAAGCTTTGATTTCCTGCTTCAAGGCACCAGTTTCGGCTTTGAGTTCATTTGCCTCAGCACCTTTACCAGATTTGAATAATTGGCCAATTTCTTTAGCCAGTGCATTACTACGCGCCTGCTTTTCTTCCATTTGATGACGGATTCCACGGCGCTGTGCATCCAGGTCGATTAAGTCGTTCACCGTTTGAGTGGCGTCAATACCTCTCTTTTTCAATCCTTCAATGATTGCTTCCGGTTCTTGTCTGATGCGCTGGATCTGCAGCATAATAAATAGTGGTTTAAGCCTCGATGGCTATGACGCGCTCGATTTCTGGCGCATATTTTTTAATGGTGGTTTCTATACCGCCTTTTAACGTGAAGTCGCTCACTTTACAGCCAACACAAGTCCCGTGGAACTGAACCTCCACAGTTGTGCCATCAATATTTACTAGACTGACGTCTCCTCCGTCATTGGCAAGAAACGGACGAACCTCGTCTAGAGCTTTCTCGATTTTTTCTGTTAGCGTACTCACTTTTTCTATCATTTGGTCGAGCATCCGGCCATTGTTGTAATGCGGACAATCTCTGTTGGCGGTAGGTTTTCGTTGCGCTTGGCAACTTCGCTTACAATATTACGAGCGATTTCCTCAAAAGCCAACGGAATATTTGTTCCCTCTTGAAGTGCGGCAGGACGACCTACATCACCTGCTTCGCGAATGCTTTGTATTAATGGTAATTCACCCAAGAAAGGCACATCCAATGACTTCGCCATGTTTCGTGCCCCTTCTTTACCGAATAAATAGTATTTGTTCTCCGGTAATTCAGGCGGTGTGAAATAGCTCATGTTTTCTAAAATCCCCAATACTGGAACGTTGATTTGGTCCATCTGGAACATCGCTACCCCTTTTCGGCAATCTGCCAAGGCTACCTTCTGTGGTGTGCTCACGATGGCCGCGCCCGTAACTGGAACATTTTGAACCATACTTAGATGTATATCACCGGTACCTGGTGGCAAATCAATTAACAAAAAGTCGAGTTCACCCCAGTGTGTATCGTGAATCATCTGCGTCAATGCCTTTGTTGCCATGGCTCCACGCCAAACAACGGCCTGATCCATGTTGGCAAAGAACCCGATAGACATGATTTTCACGCCATAGCCGTCCACAGGTCCCATCTTGTTTTTGCCATCGACATTCACTGTCATAGGCTTGGCGTGTTGAATGTCAAACATCAACGGCGCCGAAGGACCATAGATATCAGCATCAATCAACCCAACCTTGAATCCCATCTTCTTCAATGTGATGGCCAAATTTGCAGTAACTGTGCTTTTACCAACGCCGCCTTTGCCGGAAGCAATAGCGATAATGTTCTGAACGCCTGGAATAGGGGCTCCCTTGATGACATTGATCGCTTCTTCTTTGGCTTTCTCGCTCACGGTAATATTCACGACCACCTTAGCCTTGACATTGACCTCGTCATGGATGGCTTTCATGATATCTACTTCAAGCTTCTTTTTCGCTTGAAGGGTAGGGCTTATGCTCTCGGCATCTACAATTACCTCGTCACCAAAAACTTGAATATTGCGTACCAAGTCAGCGGCGACTATGTTTTCCGCTTTTGTAGTACCCACTTTTTCGAGTGCCTTGAGGATGTCTGATTTTTTCATGAGTAAAGAATTCTCTTGCAAAAGTAATAACCACTACTTTCACGACAGCGTACATTGCCAATGGATTCCACAGACACTTTGTTTATTACCGGCGCAACAGGTCAATTAGGAGCTTTCGTCCTTGCAGAGCTTCTTGGCCAATTGTCTACAGAAGGGTTTGAAGGTCTCATCTTGTGCGCGCGAAGAGCTGCTTCTTCTATGGCTCAGGTCCATATGGTGGAGTATTTTTTAGAGTTGGAGCGTGGAGCTCTTGCAAAGGCCCAAAATGTGAAGTGGCTGCATTGCGACCTCTCTGATGCCCATCATACTAAAAACGCAATCGACGAGTATTGCACTAAAGAAAACCTTCCACAGCCGAGTACTATAATTCACGCGGCAGCCACAATTAACGTAAGTCCATCGGCAGCAAAAGGAACTTCCAACGAACAGCTCACCGATGAGATGCTCCTACTGGCTGAAATGCTAGGTGTCCAACACTTCACTCATATCAGTTCTATTGCTGTTATGGGCGGAACTGTTTCCTTAGGTGAAGAAGAGGTCATTGGCCCTGAACACTTTCATCCGAACCGGTCAGATGCGTTCCTTTCTAACTATGCTTTGGGCAAAATCGCAAGTGAGCTCAGGGTTTGGGCTGCTCAAGCGGCGGGTCTTTCGATTTCTATTGTCCGTCCAGGTGTGATTCTAGGTATGGGGCCTAAGGCCAATGCCCCGCAGGAATTGTGGGCGCGTATTCTAGATGGTAAACTGCCCTTAACCACCGATGGTTCAACCGGAGTAGTGGACGTTCGTGATGTTGCTTCTATGGTCTTGAAGGCGCACACTCATAAAGTAGAAGGCCCTCTAGTAGCAGTGGCTGAAAACGTGCCGTTTTACGAGCTTGTCGATGGCATGGGTGCTGCCATTGGTGGAAAAAAAAAGATCAAGCGTCTTAATGCCAATCCTTGGCTTGAACGTATGCGCTTCTTAGGTTTTCTAAGGCATGTCCCAGTGGTCGGAAGATTTTTCACTCCGCAAATGCGCATTATGCTTTTCTCTAGGGTCAAATACGACGGTGCTAGCGGAGGTGCAGTTCATCCTTACAGATCTTTGGATCAGACTTTGAATGATTTCGGAACCTTCCTGCAAAAGGCCTGGAAATAAAAAGAGCCGTACCAATGGCACAGCTCTTTTATTGAGTCTAAACGAAGTTGCTATTAAGCGTTAGGGATAACGCTAACGTAGCTCTTGTTGTCTTTTTTCTTGCGGAATTCCACTTTACCGTCAACTAGTGCGAACAATGTGTGGTCTTTACCAACACCTACATTCTCACCAGCATTGTGTTTAGTACCACGCTGACGTACGATAATGTTTCCTGCGATTGCGTCTTGGCCACCAAAGATTTTGATACCCAATCGTTTACTTGCTGATTCGCGTCCGTTTTTCGAACTACCGACACCTTTCTTGTGAGCCATATCTTAATTATTTTTCTGCTTTTTTAGCTGCTGTTTTTTTAGGAGCTGCCTTTTTAGCTGCTGCCTTTTTAGCTGCTGGCTTCTTAGCTGCTGGCTTTTTAGCTGCTGGCTTTTTAGCCGCTGCTTCCTTTTCTTCAGTTACTTTCGCTGCAGCTTTTTTAGCTGGAGCTTTCGCAGTGATTTTATTAATAGTGATTGAAGTGAAGGTTTGACGGTGACCGTTCATCTTCTGGTAACCTTTACGACGCTTCTTCTTGAATACAAGAACTTTATCGCCTTTCACTTCGCCGTTTACGGTAGCATCTACTTTCGCTCCGTCTATAACTGGGGCGCCAACTTTTACATCACCTTTATCTTCAATGAGAAGTACACGGTCGAATTTAACTTTCTTCCCTGCCTCAACATTCAAGCGGTTTACGTACAAGCGTTGGTCTTTCTCAACTTTGTATTGAAGCCCTGCTATCTCTACAATTGCGTACATTATACTTGTTTTAAGGGCTGCAAATATAAAACAACTCATTTAATAACAAAGTGTTAAAAGAGGGAAGATTGCAAAAACTTCAGGCCCCATTTTGAGGCTACCGAGGGTAGTGCTTTTATATTTGCAGCCCTTAAAAACAAATATATCATTAATGAAAAACTTCATGATCTTGGGTGCACTGGCAGTTTCTACTGCATTGAGCGCCCAAAACAAAATTGACTTTGAAGAATACGATCTAGACAATGGTCTGCACGTAATTCTTCATGAAGACTGCAGCACTCCTATCGCTGCTGTGACGGTCCTTTATCACGTGGGTAGTAAAAATGAAGACCCAGAGCGTACGGGTTTTGCACACTTCTTTGAGCACTTGTTGTTCGAGGGGAGTGAAAACATCAAGCGCGGTGAATTTGACAGCTATGTAACTAACGCAGGTGGCGCATTGAATGCCAACACCTCTCAAGACCGTACGTTCTATTTTGAATTGTTACCGTCTAATCAATTGGAATTGGGCTTGTGGCTTGAAAGCGAAAGAATGCTTCATGCCAACATCCAGAACATTGGGGTAGAAACACAGCGTGAGGTTGTAAAAGAAGAAAAGCGTCAGCGTGTAGATAACCAGCCTTACGGTTCTTGGTTGGAGAACATGATGAAGCGCTTGTATACTGAACATCCTTACAACTGGGTGCCTATTGGTTCTATGGATCACTTAAATGCGGCCCAATTGGACGAGTTCATGGCCTTCTACAAGAAATTTTACGTTCCAAACAATGCGACATTAAGTATTGCTGGGGATATTGACGTTGAAAAGACCAAAGAACTAATTGCAGCGTACTTCGGGGATATCCCTAGAGGTGCTGATGTTGTTCAGCCAACAGTTCAAGAGCCGGCCCTCGGTGGCGAAAAGACTGCTACGATTTACGACAACATCCAGTTGCCGGCAATCATGATGGGCTACCGCATGCCTCCGCAGACTTCTGATGATGCTTATGCGCTTCAGATGGCGAGCTCAGTACTAAGTGGAGGCCCTTCTTCACGTATGTACAAGCGTTTAGTAGACCAAGATCAAACAGCATTGCAGGTTTTTGCCTTCCCATTCTCTTTGGAGCAGGGCGGTGCCTTTATCACTTTCTCTTTGGCAAACGCTGGAAAGACTATTGATGATATGGTTCCTGCATTGGAAGAAGAGATTTCAAAACTTCAAAATGAATTGATCTCTGAGCGTGAATTCCAGAAGATTCAAAACCAAATGGAGAGCAACTTTATCCAAAGCAACTCGAAGATGGCAGGTATTGCGGAATCGTTGGCAGATTACCACACCTACTACGGTGATGCGAACTACATCAATACTGAGATTGAGCGTTACCGCAGTGTAACTCGTGAAGATATCCAGCGCGTTGCTCAAAAGTACCTTGTGAAGGACAACCGAGTGGTATTGCGCTATTTGCCAAAGAGTGAAGAACCAGCTGAATAAGACCTAAGATGAAAAAGTACATTTATTCCCTTATAGCAGTAGTAGCGGCCTTCACTTTGACGGCCCAGACTACCATTGATCGCTCGAGCGCACCTACTCCAGGTCCTGCTCGTGTTCCAACCATTGCTTCGTACGAAAGCTTTGAATTGAAGAATGGATTGAAAGTATTCGTGGTTGAAGACCACAAATTGCCACGTATTTCTATGTCCTTGATTCTTGACCGCGATCCTATCGTGGAAGGAGATAAAGCAGGTTATGTAAGTATTGCCGGCGACCTTTTAGGCGCAGGTACAGCAAACAGAACAAAGGCCGAGCTGGACGAAGAGGTAGATTTCATGGGTGCTAGATTCTCAACTTCAGCTTCGTCAATGAATGTAGGCGGTTTGAGTAAGTACACAGATAACCTCATTGAAATCATGGCTGATGTATTGTTGAACCCAAGCTTCCCTTCTGAAGAGTTTGACAAGCTGAAATCACAAATGACTTCAGGGTTGAAGGCAAACGCTGACGATCCAGATGCAATCTCTGGTAACCTTCGTGGTGCAACTCTTTATGGTCTAGAGCACCCTTATGGTGAGGTGATGCTAGAGGCAACTGTTGAAGCGGTAACGCTGGAAGATTGTAAGAACTACTTCTCAACGTACTTCCGTCCAAACATCGCCTACATGGTGGTTATTGGTGATATCACTACAAAGGATGCTAAGAAGAAGTTGAGCAAAGCATTGAAGGGCTGGAAGGCTGCTGAGGTGCCGTCGCACGACTATGAGAAAACTGCAGTACCTGCAGCAGGACGTATTGTTATGGTGGATAAGCCATCCGCGGTACAATCTGTGGTATGGTTGGGTAACGTCATCGACCTTCCTCAAGGACACCCTGATATCGAGCCATTGCGCGTTGCGAATCAGATTCTCGGTGGCGGTATGTCGGGCCGATTGTTCACTAACCTCCGCGAGGACAAGGCATTCACGTATGGTGCATACTCAAGCTTCGGTGTTGATCAATTAAATTCAACCTTTGGTGCATCTGCCAAGGTGCGTAATGAAGTAACAGATTCAGCCATCGTTGAATTCTTGTACGAGATCGGAAGAATGCGCAATGAAGCAGTAAGTGAAAAAGATCTCATCGCTGCTAAAGCTTCTTTGAGCGGTGCTTTTGGCCGTTCACTTGAGAGCACATCAAGTGCTGCGAACTTCGCACTGAATATTGCACGCTACGGTCTACCTTCAGATTACTACAACAACTATCTCGCTCGTCTAGAAGCCGTAACTGCTGAAGATGTGATGCGCGTATCTAAAGAGTACATGCGTACCGAGAACCTTACCATCTCTGTTGTTGGGAAAGCTCAAGATGTAGCTGCAGGATTGGCTGCCTTTGGTACTGTTGAGTACTTCAATGCAGAAGGCCAAACTACTGATGCGCCAACATTCTTGTTTATGCCAGAGGGTGTGACCCTTGAGACAGTTTTTGGCAACTATTATGAAGCGATGGGCGGTGTTGAAGCTCTAAAAGCATTGAGCGCCATCGATATGAAAGCCCACCTTGAGATACCAGGTATGCCTGGTAAGATCAAGATGCGTACTGCTAAGATGACTCCTGGCAAGTTTATGATGGAGCAGAGCATGCAAGGCATGACCGTAATGAAAATGACTTACGTGGATGGCGTAGGTAAGCAAAGCGGAATGCAAGGCAAGAAAGATCTAGAAGGTGAGGAGCTCGAAGAATTGAAGGAGCAAGCAGCTTATGTTGTCGATGAATTGGCCTGGATGGAAGATTTGGAATCGTTCACTTTCGACGGTCAGACGTTGATGGACGGTAAAGCAGTTTACCAAGTTTCTGAAGGTGATAAGACCATGTACTTCGACGTAGCTACCGGTTTGTTCTACAAGAGCACTGAAACTACGGAAACACCTCAAGGCGACATGGCGGTAACCACTACCATTGAAGAATGGGGTGAGTTCGGCGGCGTGAAAATGCCGAAGGTGACCAAACAAAGTGCCGGTCAACAGCAATTCACAATCATCGTTGATTCGATTGAATTCAATGAAGATGTAAAATCAAAACTGTTCAAATAGAACAGTCGTTACTCCGACAAAATAATCCCTCACGGCGTTGCTGTGGGGGATTTTATTTTTTGTTGATGAGGTAGATACCTGTGATGATCACGAGCAATCCCACAAGGTGGTTCCAGAGAATCTGCTCACCATCCCACACGCCCCATAAAACGGCAACCACAGGAATGGCATAGGTCACTGATGAACTAAACAATGCGCTGGTCATCTGGATGAGTTTGTTGAACATCATTACTGCAATACCACTACCAAGGATGCCAAGGATACAGATGTAGCCGAAATTTTGCCACGCGTTTGGATCGGTGCTAAAAACTTCGAAAACGCCAGAACTTAAACTGTAAATTATGGTGAAGGGGGCAGCGCTGGCTAAGCTCAGGGTGGTCACAGTTAGTGCTCTTAAGTGCGGCAATTGCATTTTCAAGGTATTTACTGAAGTTCCATACATCATCGTGGCAAGGATCCCGAACAAACCGTAAGCCAGTTCGCCCTCCATTTCGAAAGCACCTCGGACTATGCTATTCATTGGAAGGATTAATAGCGCAGCACCGATTAGTCCGACGGCAACACCTTGCCATCCGGTTTTGCCGGCTTTTTGACCAAAGAACCAACCGCCAATTAGAACCGTGAAAAGTGGGACTAGGGAATTGATAATACCTACTACGCCACTATCGAGATGGTTGACCGCCAGAGGAAACAAAACATAGGGAATAGCATTGCCTAAAAAACCTACAATGAGTAATGGGACGACATCTTTTCTTTGAAAAAATCGAAAGTGTCTGAACCCGATGGCCGTCATAAAAAGCGCGGCAATACTTACTCGGAGTGTACCTACTTGGGTGTAGGTGAAGCTCTCGAGACCTCGTTTCATGAGGATGAATGATGAGCCCCAGATTAAGGCAAGTCCAATGAAAATGAACCAAGGCAGTAAGGGGTTGTTTTCTTTTGTAGTGCTCATGCGGCAAATTTGTAACAAAAAGCACAGTCCTTTTCCTGACCGCCCTTAATTTTGTAAAAAAATAGAGTGATGAAATACACTGTACTACTTGCAGCAACATTGGTCCTTGCGTCTTGTTCATCTCCTGAACCAGAGTCGCTTACTATTCCTGCAACGGCTATTGAGCCCATGGTAGAAGCAACGGCCAATGCTGAAGCCTCTTTGTTTATTTCGGGAATGACCTGTGAAATGGGCTGTAAGGGAATTATTGAAAGCAAGCTTGGAAAGAGTGCTGGTATTGTGAATTTCGAGATCACTTTTGCGGACAGTACCGCTATTGTTTCTTACGATTCAACTTTGGTGAGCCCATCTGAAATAACGGCGCGTGTAGCTGCTGTTGGTGGAGGAGATTTGTATTCGGCTACCTTGAAGAAATAAAAAGTTATGGTCAGTCCGCTCATCAAGAAGCTTGCGACGGTTTCTCTGGTTTTCATTTTCTTAGTCATCCTTGCTGGATCTGTGGTAAGAGCCACGGGTTCTGGGATGGGATGCCCGGATTGGCCGCAATGTTTTGGGTATAATATTCCACCTACCGACGTTGAGACATTGACCTGGCGAGAAGGTAAAACCTTTGAGGAGGGACAAATGATACTTCTCGAGGAACGCTTTTGGGTAGCCAAATCGGACCTTGTGACTGATGCGGTTTTTAACCAAGAGAATTGGACGCTCTTTGACCGTCACGAATACACCATATTTAACCCAGTGCATACTTGGATTGAGTTCATCAATAGACTCATTGGTGCATTGTCAGGACTTCCAATACTTCTAATGACGCTTCTTGCTCTCGTTCAGGTGCGCAAGAACGTATGGAACGCGGTACTTTCTTTTGGTGTTCTGATCCTCTTGGGATTTGAAGCGTGGTTGGGAAAGCTTGTGGTGGATGGAAATTTGGTTCCGAACCAGATAACGATTCACATGATGGGCTCGGTAGCAATTGTGCTCTTATTATTAGCTATTCGCGCTAGAAATGACAATAGTACACAGGTTCTTCCAAAATCTATTCTCAGGGTATTGGTTGCCTTATTGGTAGCTGTAGTTGTCCAGATTTTTCTCGGAACTCAGACTAGAGAGTTGGTGGATGCAGCCGTGGATCACGGTATTGTAGAACGTCTTGAAATCATACCGAGTATTGAGCAGGCAATGCCAAGGATTCACCGCTCCTTTGCCTGGATTGTGATTTTACTAACCAGTGCGTTGTTCTATTTGAGAAGGGCGAAGGGAGTTGAGATTCCAGGTTTCAATGCCTTGTTGTTTGCTGTAGGTCTAGAATGGACCATTGGAGTGGTGCTCTATTTCCTAGGTCTTCCAAAAGCGATACAACCGGTCCACCTTGTATTGAGCATAGGTATTCTAGCTTCTATCAGCTATCCCCTTTTTCTCGCGCTACGTAAGTCTTAAGTAGGTCGAGCGCTCGTTCCCATTGTGCTTCGAAGACAAAAATCTTAATACTCAGGTTGCCTCCTACGGGGAGTACTGAGGCCATGGTGAGGTGTTCGAGTTCTACGCGAATACTATTGCCTTCGAGGTAACTAGTGATCAAGTTGGCCTCGGTCGGTGTTGAGGCTACATATAAGAGTTTGCGACTACTCATTCCAGCTAAGATTTGCGATCAATTCTAACATCTCTTCCCGCATGAAAGTCGTTACTGGTGCGAGGCTATCAGGGTTAGGAGCGCTATAATGGTACAATACACCTCTCAGGAAATGATTGTTGCTATCTGTCGCATAAAACTGTGTAGTAGCGGCTGATGCTCCAGACATTTCATAATACATACCATATACTTTGGTGCTGTCGTATGCAAAGAATTGCTCACGCATCCCGGAGGCTTTGACGGTATGCTTGTATGCCAACTTTTGGGCATCGCGAAACAGTTCCTCGAGATTTCCTGATACAGGCTTGTAGGTGAGCTGTATGGTGCTTCGAATGCCCGGGTAGACCAAATCTATCCAACAGTTCGCAGAATCCTTATAAAGAATCTTTGCCTCTTGGTTCATAGTGCTCTCAAATGAGCATCCTTCCAGATGAAGTTCTGAGTACTCATTATTGGGAAGGCCAATCCTCATATACCCATTAGGGCGAGCTACAGGATCTGAACCGCAGGATGCAAGTCCAATCGCAAAAAAGAGGAGATAGAGGGTATTCTTCATGTTATGCTTCACTTTCAAGGGTAATGGTGACTTTGACTCTGATGATTTTTCGCTGGTCGACACTTTCCACTTTGAAGGTAAATTCATCATGGCTTATTTCTTCACCTTTTTCTAGAAACTTACCGGCCAACTCTAATACCAATCCGGCGAGCGTATCACTCTCACCATCGACGGCATCAAATCGGTCTTTCGGTAAATCTAACACGCGGCAGAGATCAATGAGCGGAATCGAAGCTTCGAAGACGAAGGTATAGTCGTCTAATTTGCTGTAGCTGATGTCATCGTCGTCAAATTCATCGGAAATCTCGCCAACAATCTCTTCGAGAACATCTTCAAGAGTGATCACTCCAGAAGTCCCGCCGAACTCGTCAACGACAATGGCTAAGTGGACCCTCCTGCGCTGAAACTCTCCCAGTAGATCGTCTATTTTCTTGCTTTCAGGAACAAAGAAGGGCTGACGCATGAGGTCTTGCCAACCAAAGTTTTCGCTGGCATCCATATATGGGAGTAAATCCTTTACATAGAGCAGGCCTTTAATCTGGTCCAGATTCTCCTCAAATACGGGAATACGCGAATACCCACTTTCCGTCATTTTAGAAAGCGCCTCATGGTATCCTGTGCGCTGCTCAATAGCGACCACTGAAGTACGAGGGGTCATCACCTCTTTTACAGAAGTGGATCCAAAGCGAACGATTCCCTGAAGAATGCGCTGTTCGTCTTCCGAAGTGCTTTCGTCACTTGTTAGTTCTAAGGCTTGTTCCAAATCGTCAACACTCAAGCTAGGTCCTTTGCCTTCGATTGAAAGACGATTCACAGTCTTGCTTAATTTACTGCTCAATGGAAGAAGGATGCCGTGAATGCGACTCAAGAATCCCACAACCATTCGTGCAAATCTGAGCCTCGAGGTGCGGGCGTAGACTTTTGGCAGAATTTCCCCAAAAAGCAAAAGCACAGATGTTATCGCAAGGATTTCCACAAGGAAGACGACCAATGGCGACCAACTTTCTGGAGAGAAGTATTCATTCAGCAGGAAAGAGGAAAGGATGACAATACCGACGTTTACAAAGTTGTTTGCAATGAGTATGGTCCCTAGAAGCTCTTCAGGCTGCTGAAGTAGTCCGTTTATTTTATCATTATCTACACTATTCTCTTCTAGCGCCTCTAAATCAGAAGCGTTGAAAGAGAAAAAGGCGACTTCGCTGCCGGAGATCAAAGCAGAGCAAATGAGCAATAGGACGAGGACGGCAATAAGCACAACCAATCCGGCCATACCGTTGGCTGAATTAAGAAAAAGTGTGCTTATTAAACTGGAAGGATCCGGGTCCAAATTCTGCTGTTTCGTTTGACAATTAGAAAGGGAGGTCGTCCTCTTCCTGTGAATCATTTATCGCTGGAGCTGCAGGCATAGGTGTGGCAGGAGCAGGAGCTTCCTGAGGTTGCTGAGAATACCCACCGCTTTGATCAGAAGACATGCCCTCACTCTCGGCACGAGATGTGAGCATGGTCATTTGATTTGCTTGGATTTCTGTGGTGTATCTATCCGCACCCGTTTGGTCTTGCCATTTGCGAGTCTTGATGCGTCCTTCAAGGTAGACTTTATGGCCTTTTTTGAGGTATTTGTGCGCTACGTCAACCAAACCTTTGGCGTTGATTACCACGTTGTGCCA
>JBNAAX010000042.1:8845-16133 GCA_049631665.1 Schleiferiaceae bacterium | reverse complement strand
TGTAGAGCACGTCGCCGGTGCTCTTCTATTGAGTTACGGCTTTGATAATTCCTTGCAAGCACCAGCTTGGATTCCATCGAGGCAAGCCAAAATAAACCTGCCTATTGAAAAAGAAGCAAATTCTCTCGGTGATCAAACTTTCAAGTGGAAGGTACTGGGTAAAGTGACGGTAGAAAATAATAACAGGCTGGTAGACAGCAGATCAGACTCTACGTACAGTATTTCCTTGGATGAAACTGCTAACGGACAGCTTGTGGACTTGACGATATCACACGATTCCATACATGAGGATAACTTGTACTCCTGGCGTCCTATTCCACCTTCCCGTCGTCTGATACTTTCAAACAACGTCCCGTTACCTGTTAATGAATTTGTCACCCTCGAAGATTCTGTGGTACAATACAGCAGTGATTTAGTCATTAATTACGTGGGATTCCATACTGTCGTATTGCTTGGTTTTGACTTTATTCCTCCTTCACTCGAAGGATATAGTGGAAAATTGGTTCAATTTTCAAAGGGCATACAGAATCAGGACGGTGGTAGGTCCATCCCGGAGTTGAACCATCCATTTTTCACAAACTTCTTCATTGGCCCTTCACTTCAAAATGCGTGGCCAGAAGTTTTGAGCTATAACGAGCTTAGAGAAGACGAGGAGCCATTGTTACGGCTGAACGGAGCAGTCGTTGCTTCTTTGAGGGATCGTCTATACAAGCAAGGATTCATGCCTAAGGATTGGGCTCATCCGTTCTACAGAGCTATTAATCAATGGTCGTTAGGAAGTAGCACGCGTATCGAATATGTGCCTTTCTTAGGTTCTGATTTTTACGAATCAAATGTTATCCTCGATGGTGTTGATGTCATTGAGAATCCTGAAAGTGAGTATTCACAAGGGTTTACAGTGAATTTGTTCAATGAAAAATTGTACTTGCTATTGGCGTTGCTTTGCGCGCTAATTGCGCTTATTTTTGTCAAAATCTAATCTCGATGAAGTTTCTATTTAAAAACGCACGAATCATTGATGTTAAAAGTCCTTACAACGGGCAGGAGCTCGATATTCTCGTCAATGATGAACAAATAGAAGCTATTGGAAATCTCTCAACAGAACAAGCTGAAGGCGTCATAGACCTTAAAGGGTGTTGGCTCACAACTGGTTTTGCTGAATTGCACTCGGATTTAGGAGAGCCAGGTAATGAGGAGTCCGAAGATTTGGTGAGCGGTTCGGCAGCGGCAGCTTCTGGAGGTTTTACTGCTGTAGGTGTTGTAAGTAACGGTCACCCACATTATGAAAGTAAAACAGGAATCGAGTTTATCCTGAATAAATCGGAATCACTTCCTATTCACCTGGTACCGGTAGGAACCTTGTCTAAAGGTCGTAAGGGTGAAGAGCTGAGCGAGATGTTCGAAATGAACCAGTTGGGCGCCCATCTATTCGGTGACTACAAGCAAGGAGTTTCAAATGCCAATCTTCTCAAATTAGGGCTTTTGTACACCAAGCCCTTTGGTCGAGTTATGGTTCACCCTGAAAATCATGAGCTAAGTGCTAACGGAAAGATGCACGAAGGTGCGACAAGTACTTACATTGGATTAAAGGGTATACCTGTAGTTTCAGAAAGCACACAGATTCAGCGCGATTTAAGCATTCTTGAGTACACTGAGGGTGCTATGCATATCGCTTCAGTCAGCACAGTAGAAGGCGTTCAGTGTATTAGAGAAGCTAAATCAAGAGGATTAAATGTCACAGCGAGTGTCAATATTCACCACCTAGTCTTCACTGATGAAGATTTGGAAAACTACAATACTGCACTTAAGGTAACTCCTCCTATCCGGACAGATGCTGAGCGCAGTATACTGTGGGAAGCCGTATTAGACGGGACAATAGATTGTATTGCTGTTGACCATCTTCCTAAGGATATTGAGCAAAAGCAATGTGAGTTTGATAATGCCGAATTTGGAATGGCTGGGTTAGAAGGCGCTGTAAGTGCATTATTAGATCGATACGAGGTTTCAGAAGAACTCTTACAAGAAAAGCTCAGTACAGTACCACGGTCTTTGCTGAATCTTCCAGATTTAACTATTCAAGAAGGCGCAACAGCAGAATTTACTATCATCGCCTCCGGGAGCGAACAGATCACAGCTATGGGGTCGAAAGCTTTCAACAATCCATTTAAAGGGTTAGATGTAAACAGCTATGTTAAAGGTGTTTACGTAAAAGGAAGTTATTTGTCGCTTTACGCTTAATCAAAGCATACCTCTAGTCCATCATAGGACAAGTACATGTTTTCTGGCAGCTCGTTGGAAATTGTCTTGTGCAGTCCCATGTAGTGGCTCATGTGGATGAAGAACGTTCGTTTTGCACCAATTTTCTTTGCTTGTTCCACGGCTTGTTCAAGCTTATAATGACTGAAATGATCTCTGTGGTGCAATGCATCAATAACCAACACGTCTAATCCTTCAAGTAACTCATACGTAGGTTCCGGTATATTATTGGTATCCGTCAAATAGGCTAACTCTCCTACCCTGTACCCTAGAATCGGCAACCTTCCGTGTATCACAGGGAGCGATTGAATATTTACTCCGTTTACGCTAAATATTTGACCGTCTTCCACCGGAGTTGCTTGTATCCTAGGTGCTCCGGGATAAGGCTGGGGCTCAAAAGCATAGTCGTATACCTTCTTAATTCTATTGATGACTCGTTGTTGACCATAAATCAACATTTCGTTACCCGTTCTAAAGATGATAGGACGAGTATCATCTAGTCCAGCAATGTGATCCTGATGCTCGTGAGTAAATAGAACGGCATCTACATGTGTTAACCCTACGTTGAGCATCTGCTGCCTAAAATCGGGTCCAGTGTCGATTTGAAGGTGTACGCCATTATATATGATGTGCACTGAACTTCTGCTACGATGATCCTTGGGATCTGAGCTTTCGCAGACTTCACAAGAACAGCCTATAACCGGTACACCTTGTGAGGTTCCTGTACCTAAGAAATATAGTGTTCCGCTTTTCTTGCTCATTTGGTCTACTTTTTGCGCATTTTCCCTTGGAAAACGGACTTATCGAAGTTAGGAAGTTTTAAATTAGCACCAAGAACTAATCTCAGCAGGATTAATGACGCCAAGAACCATCCATACCACTGCGCAGAAAGCGCTGAAAATCAATCTTAACTCAGACATCTACGGCACTTTCGCTGAAATTGGTGCAGGTCAAGAGACGGTCCGTGAATTTTTTAGAGCTGGTGCTGCTTCAGGAACTATTGCAAAAGCAATGAGTGCCTATGATAAAGCATTCTCAGATGATATTTACGGTATTGAAGAGGACAAACGTTACGTCACTCAAAGTAGGTTACAGAAGATGCTTCGTCACGAATACGGTTTGATCGAAACGCGTCTTGATAGAGCCAAGCATCCTAGTAAGACCTACTTCGCTTACGCAAACACCGTTGCCACGATAAACTTTGCGAAAACATTCAAAGGTCACGGTTGGATGGGAATCCGTTTCCAAACATCACCTACCCGAGACACTAACGACATCATCCTTCACTTTCGATTACACGAAAACGAAGCTAAGCACCAACAAGAAACCGTTGGACGTCTTGGTACTAACCTCATTTACGGAGCTTACAAGTTCTACGAAGACCCAAAGCTTTTTCTAGAGAGCCTTTACGACAATATTGATAAAGATGCTATCGAGATTGATTTAATCAACTTCAATGGCCCTGATTTCGCGGAAGTGGACAATCGTTTAATGTCTCTTCAGTTGATTAAGAACGGCTATACCGATGCAGTCATTTTTGGACCAGAAGGAAACAACCTATTACCGGCTGAATTGCTCTATAAAAAGCATGTGCTGGCAATGCGTGGTTCTTTTAGACCTGTGACCAAGGTAAATATGGACATGATCAAATGTGGTTACGACATGTTTACCAACGATAAGAAAGTTGATGCAGATAAAACTGTCGTGTTGTGGGAAATTACCTTAAACAACTTGTTGGCTGACGGGGAACTTGATGAACAAGACTTCTTAGATAGGGCTGAAATCTTGTGTGCCTTGGGTCAGACTGTTCTTATTTCGAATTATCAAGAGTATTATAAGCTCGTGGACTACTTTGGCCGCTTCTCTAAAAAGCGCCAAGGATTGGTAATGGGTGTAAATAACCTCACGGAGTTGTTTAAGGATAAATACTACCGCGGATTACAAGGTGGAATTTTAGAAGCATTTGGACGTATTTTCTCGAAGGACTTGAAAATACTGGTATATCCTTTCATTGATCACGACAATGAGGAGAAAATCATGCGTAAAGAAGATGCAGAAGTACATCCTCGATTCAGACCTATCATCGATTATCTCATCTTCCACAATAGAATTCTTGATATCGACGACTTCGATCACGACATAACAAATATTTTCTCACGAGAGGTATTGAACCAAATACGTGAAGGTGAAGAAGGATGGGCGGACTGTCTACCAGAATATGTACATCACGTGATTAGAGACAAAAAACTCTTCGGATATACAGGCGAAGCTCAAGAAGTTTAAGCGTTCGCCAAAGCTGTCTTAAATCGATCTAAACATCTTTCTCTGGCCCATTTGTGTTCTACAATAGGCTCTGGATATTGGGCAGTCCCATATTCCGGTACCCAGCGTTTGACATACGTCAGTTGCTTGTCAAACTTCTCAAGTTGAGAGGTGGGATTGAATACTCTGAAATATGGTGCAGCATCCAGCCCCGATCCACTAGCCCATTGCCAACCGCCTATGTTGCTGGCCAAATCAAAATCCAATAGCTTTTCTGCGAAGTAGCGCTCCCCTAGCCTCCAATCAATAAGCAAATGCTTCGTTAGAAAACTAGCTACAATCATTCGAACGCGATTGTGCATGTAGCCCGTAGTGTTCAATTCTCGCATGCCGGCATCGACAATTGGATATCCTGTCCTGCCCTCGCACCAAGCTTTGAAATGTTCCATATTGGTCTCCCAAGGAATGAGGTCATATTTTGGTTTAATAGCCTTTTCTCGACTGTCTGGGAAATAATACAGCGCCATTTGAAAGAAATCTCTCCATATAAGTTCGTTGACGAAGGTGTCGTTACCGACGAGACCCTTTCGCAAAAGACTGCGCACCGAGATAGAACCGAATCTTAAGTGCATGCCAAGTCGTGTAGTTCCCCTTTCATTGGCAGGGAAATTTCGAGTAGCATCGTAGGTCTTAATTATACTTTCGTCTACGTTAGAAGATGGCAATGAAACCTCAGTAGCTCTAAAACCCATCGATTCTAATGATGGAATTGCGATTGGCTGTTGCTTGAGAAAATTTTCAAAGTATTTAGCGTTGGGATAAGCCTTCGCATGGTAATCGGTCAGCTTTTTACGCCAGGCCTTACCGTATGGACTGAACACTAAATATGGGGTGCCATCCGCTTTCACTACTTCATTCTTTTCGAAAATCACGTGATCTTTTGCTCCGACCAAGGGAACTTCATGCTCACTCCAATAGTTGAATACGAACTCATCTCGCTCACGAGCATAGGGTTCATAGTCGCGATTCAGAAATACACCTTTTACAGTGTACGTTTGACTAAGCGTATTCATTGCCTCTTCTGGGGTACCATAGAATACATGTAAAGAGCTACCCATCTCTGTTAACTGGTATTGTAACTCTGTCAATCGTTGATATAAGAACGATACTCGAGCATCAGATTTATCCTCGAGTTTATCTAAGATGTTTCTATCAAAAATGAAAATAGGCACCACAGGATGCCCACTTTTCAGTGCTTTCCAAAGTCCGGCGTTGTCTTCCAGCCTAAGGTCGCGTCTAAACCAAAAAATACTTACTTCTTTCATCATCTAAATGACTCCAGAAATGCTTTTTTGTTCATGTCTTTTTCAAATTCTCCGTGGAAAGACATGGTAATTGTCGAACTACCGTCGTCTTCAATACCTCTTGTTTTTACACACATGTGGTCAGCTTCAAGGTATACAGCGACATCATTAGTGCCTAAACCTTCCATTAATGCCTCTGCTATTTGCCTTGTAAGTCTTTCTTGAACTTGTGGTCGCTTAGCATAGTGTCTAACAATACGATTCAATTTACTCAGGCCAACAACGCTACCATTAGGAATGTAAGCAACGTGACACTTTCCAATAATAGGAACGAAATGATGCTCACAATGTGAATGGACTTTGATATCCTTTTCTATGAGCATTTCATTGTACTGAAACTTGTTCGAGAACAACTTCATCTCGGGCTTATTCTCAGGGTTAAGACCCGCAAAAGCCTCTTTAACGTACATTTTGGCTACACGTAAAGGTGTACCGTTCAAGCTATCATCATTGAGGTCAAGCCCTAAAATGTCCATGATATCACGGAATTTTTCAGCGATCAAACTGATTTTCTCATCTTCTGACATATCGAAGGCATCAGAACGCAATGGAGTGTCTATTGAAGTGCCCAAATGCGCCTCTACCAACTGTTCTATTTGCTCAGCCGTGTAGCCGTTTTCGTGGTGTGTCATAATACTTTTATTTACCGCTGTATTCAACGTAGTTACGTGGCGTCTCGTAAAGCGTCACTTTTAATTCTAAGTCAGCATTGAGTGCGCTTCTCAACCTGTTCCATATAACATAAGCAATATGCTCTGCGGTAGGATTAAGCGTTTTAAACTCTTCTACTTGTACGTTCAGATTTTTGTGATCTAAATAGTCTTCTACCTCACGTTTAATATGATCTCGAAGGACTTTCATATCAATAAGGTACCCGGTCTTAGGGTCGACATCCCCCGTCACATGAACAATGAGTTCATAGTTGTGACCGTGATAATATTCATTATTACACTTCCCAAACGTTGCTTCATTTTCAGCAGCGCTCAATTCCGGATTGTGTAACCTATGTGCAGCGTTAAAATGTGCTCGTCTACATACCGTGATTCTCATTATGCCAATACTTTAAGAATCGGTCATAGATGATTTTGAACCATTCAGTGTACTTCTCAGGATGAGCCTTCATGTCTTCAGCCACCCAA
The DNA here is from genome assembly GCA_049631665.1 of Schleiferiaceae bacterium. Lineage (GTDB taxonomy): Bacteria > Bacteroidota > Bacteroidia > Flavobacteriales > Schleiferiaceae > UBA10364. The sequence continues at coordinate 9,112 of JBNAAX010000042.1, read as the reverse complement.
TCCACTGATTTCCAGTCAAAACTATCGACTTCTTCAGGGTTAATATTTGGATCTTCGTTGTAACGGGCAATGAGGACATGGTCCAACTCATGCTCTGTTAAATCATTGTCCAATTCTGCTTTGTAGATGAATGAGAAAATACGTTTGACCGTACAGGTAAAGCCCATTTCCTCCATCAATCTCCTTGTGGCGGCTTCTTCCACAGTTTCACCGTCCCGAGGATGAGAACAGCACGTGTTCGTCCAAAGTCCACCACTGTGGTACTTA
>JBNAAX010000042.1:0-8747 GCA_049631665.1 Schleiferiaceae bacterium | reverse complement strand
ATGCAGAGCACGTCTTTGAAGTAAAATTTCGTTGTCGTCGTTCATGGCGAAAACAGAGAATGCACGATGCAGTTTCGCCTTTCGGTGCGCTTCCATTTTCTCCATCAGCCCAATCGGATTATCGTCCGAATCGACCAGGATAACTTGTTCAAGCATTGTAATATGTTATATCCAGTTTATGGTGTGTCTAACGTACGAACTTATAAACAAACCATACTTCCTTTTGTTCGAAATACGCACACGCTCATTCAAAATGATATCTGCATGTGTGTTACAAATTTTCTTAAATAGACTGTAGTAATAAACGTATGCGATATACACACCAAATCGGGCTCCTTTTGGAAGTTTTTTTATGCCTTCGTAGCCTGCTTTAAAGTCGATATCGATATCTGCCTCAATCTCAGCTTTTACCCGTTCATTAAATTCATTCAAGTCTACACCTGGGAAATAAGTTCTTCCCAAAGCATGGTAATCTGCGTGTAAATCTCTTAAGAAATTAATCTTCTGAAAGGCAGAGCCTAACTGCATTGCAGGCTTCTTGAGCTCTTGATAGCGCTTTTCATCACCATCTACGAAAACTTTCAAGCACATGAGTCCAACTACTTCGGCACTACCAAGGATGTATGCCTTGTAACCTTCTTCGTCATAATCGTTCTTGTACAAATCCATTTCCATAGACTTCAAGAATGTTTCGATTAGATCTCGGTCTATATTAAAGGCATTTACTACTTGCTGAAAACTATTAAGTATAGGATTCAAACTGATCTTTTCGTCTAGAGCTAGATAAGTATCCTTCCAGAAGCGCTCGAGCAATTCTTTTTGCGGGTAGTCCTCAAACGTATCAACGATTTCATCTGCGAATCTCACGAAGCCATAGATGGCATATATAGGATCATGATACTTCTTATCAAGACCTAGAATACCTAGAGAGAACGACGTACTATACGCTTTAGTGGTCATTCTTGATGTGCGAATACTTACGCTGTCAAAGAGTGCTTTCATACCGCTTTCTTTATTTGATAGTCCTTCGCGATTTCTTTACTTACAACTTCTCCACTGATCAAGCATGGAGGAACACCTGGTCCAGGCGTAGTAAGTTGTCCAGCGAAGTATAAATTGCTCACTTTTTTACTCTTTAATCTAGGCTTAAGAATTGCCGTTTGGTCTAATGTATTGGCAAGGCCATATGCGTTGCCTTTAAAACTGTTGTATTCTGATTTGAAGTCTTGATATGCAAAACTGCGTTTTACAACCACCCTGTCACGAATGGATGAACCAGTGAATTCTTCAAGACGATCCATCATCAAGTTATAATATTTTTCTCGGACTTCCTCTGTATCACCGTCCATACCAGGAGCAGTTGGCATTAGAAGGAACATGTTTTCACAGCCCTCTGGAGCTACACTTGCATCAGTTTTTGACGGAGCACTAGCATAGAAAAGAGGTTTTGTTGGCCATTTAGGATCCGTATAAATCTCATGCGCATGTTGGTCCAGCTCATGGTCAAAGAACAAGTTGTGGTGTAAGACATTTGGCACTTCCCCTCTTATACCTAGGTAGTAAAGTAGTGATGAAGGAGCCATCTTGCGTTTGTCCCAATATTCTGGGGTGTATTCTCTGTATTCTGGAGAACTGATGACTTGATCAATATGATGGTAATCGGCACCTCCGACTACAATATCAGCGGTAAATGAACCCCCTTTAGTCAACACACTGACTATTCTATTATTCGAATACTTGAATCCTGTTACCTCCGCTGAAGTTCTGAATTTCACCCCCTGCTCTTTCGCAACACGAATCATTCCTTGAATAATTTCGTTCATACCATTCATAGGATACCAAGTCCCCAAGGACATATCGGCGTAATTCATTAAGCTGTAAAGCGCAGGCGTATTTTGTGGTAAGGCACCCAGGAATAAAACCGGGAATTCGAGGATTGCCTTGAGTTTAGGATGTGAACTAACTTCTGCAACATGCTTTCGAATGTCTTTGAGCATATCCAACTGAAAGAGGCCCTTGACAATCCTGAAGTCCATAAATTCAGTGAGCGATCGACCTGGACGAAATACCAAATCCTTGATACCGACTTCGTATTTATACGCCCCTTGCTTCAAAAACTTACGCAAACGCAGTCCAGAACCAGGATCCAATCTGTCGAACATGGCTTCTAGCTCATCCATATCGGCGCTTTGGTCCTCGTAATCGTTTGGACCGAACACCACTCGATAAGAGGGGTCCAATCGAACTAAATTGTAGAGGTCTTCTATTTTTGTGTCGAATTCTGAAAAGTAGCGTTCGAATACGTCCGGCATCCAGTACCAACTAGGTCCCATATCGAACGTGAAACCGTCTTTTTTCCACGAGCGGGCCCGTCCTCCGAGCTGGTCGTTTTTCTCTAGAACAGTAACATCGTACCCTTCTCGGGCTAAAAAGGATGCGGCACTAAGGCCTGCGAATCCAGAACCAATGACAATAACTGATTTCATGTAAAAAGGCGGTAGGCTGTGATTAGTGGCGTTGGTCGGCGAGTTTTTCCATCATTTTCTTGCGGGCTAAGAAAATCCTGGATTTCACTGTCCCTAGAGGAATGTTGAAGTGCTCAGCGATTTCCTCGTATTTGTAACCTTCATAATGCATGAAAAACGCCTCTGTGTAATGTGGCTCAATGGAATTTATCTGCTCCATAATGTAGTCATTATCCACATTCGCGTCGGTAAGAGTCGTTCTACTCGCCTCCTTGCTATTTAAAAAGAATTGGCTTTCAGTTTCATCAACAAAGGTGTTTTGTTGCTTCTTGCGACGGTAGTTATTAATAAAGGTATTCTTCATGATGGTATACAACCACCCCTTTAGATTAGTCCCTGTGGCAAACTTATCTTTATTCTTAAGTGCCTTGAAATAGGTATCCTGGATCAAGTCCTGGGCATCATCGTGACGCTTGGTCAACTTCATAGCTAACTGATGCAAAAAGTCGTGCTCTCGATCAATTAATTCTCCAAATTCTGCGGTAGACATAAAGATAATGTTTAAGGTTCCTTTTTCAAAGTTAAACAATATGTTCAAACATTTTGTCTAACATCGAATAAAATTTATTAAACAAGTCTAAATGTCCACTAAATATGGGTAGTCAAATCCTTTAAAGTGTTGTAAATGTGTATGTTATCTCCAAATTTATTTTCGGAGAAATCATTGAATTGATACCCTGTTAGGTGTACCTCTACCCCACGATCGTGAATAAGATCATCCAAATCACGCAGATATTCCGGCAAATATTCGACGTCTGGGTTTGTGGTAAAGACGGATATAAGTGCATCTATCTTTTGATTATCCAACAAGTCTGTTAGATACTCCTTCGGTAGACTCTGACCTAGATAAAAAACCCTATCACCGCGTTCCTTTAGAACATACGCTAGATAGAGAAGGCCAATCTCGTGAAGTTCATTAGCTGGCAGGAATAGTGCGAACGTTTTGCCATTATCGACCGCTTTAAGTTCGTCAAGAGCTGAATATAGCTTTTGACGTATCATAGAAGACATGAAGTGCTCTTGAGAAATACTTACAGATCCGCTTAGCCAGAGTTTTCCTAATTCTTGGATATAATCTCCAATTACTTTTTGAAAGGTATCATGGATCCCGTGCTTATCGATGCAAGTGGACATGATAGATTCGAACCGCTCAATATCGAAGTTCAGCGTACTTAATTTCAACTCGTTGAGTTCATAAGCGTAATTCCCTTCATAAGGATCAGCCTCGAGTGCCGATTTTGCGATTTCCTCTGGAGCGAGCTTAGCGATCTGGCCAATCTTCCAATCGTGATCTAAAAGTATACTTACGTTTAAGATTACCCGTAGATCATCATCACTGTAGAAGCGAATGTTTGTATTCGTTCTTTTCGGTGTGATGAGTTTGTGACGTTGCTCCCACGCACGAATAGTATGAGCTTTAATGCCACTAAGCTGCTCTAAATCTTTTATGGAATAACGCGACTTCACTAAAAACTAACGTATCTCGGGAAGAAAAGTTTTGTTCGTGGCAAGTATAAGTAATTACCACAAACTGACGAGGGTCGCTTTAGTATATTTGCGACAAAATTATAGTAGATGTCAATCGAAAAGGAAATCAGCATTCGCAGAACCTTTGGGATAATTTCCCATCCCGATGCCGGAAAAACCACATTAACAGAGAAGCTATTGTTATTTGGTGGGGCTATCCAAGAGGCCGGTGCCGTTAAGAGCAATAAGGTCAAAAAGTCCGCGACATCCGATTTTATGGAGATTGAAAAGCAACGTGGTATATCGGTTGCGACTTCTGTGATGGGATTCTACTATAAAGACAAAAAGATCAACATCTTGGATACACCAGGTCACCAAGACTTTGCGGAAGATACTTACCGTACACTTACTGCATGTGATAGTGTTATCGTAGTAATTGATGTTGCAAAAGGTGTGGAACCTCAGACAGAAAAACTGGTACAAGTGTGTCGAATGCGTGCTACACCAATTATAGTGTTCATTAATAAATTAGACCGCGAAGGAAAAGATGGTTTCGATCTTATTGATGAAGTTGAACAGAAACTCGGATTGGCTCTATGTCCCCTTTCCTGGCCCATCGGAATGGGGCAGCGTTTTCAAGGCGTATATAATATGTGGGAAAAGAACCTCAATCTATATAGCGCTGAGAACAAACAAAAAATCAGTGAGGGAACCTCTTTCGAAGATATTAGTTCACCTGAACTTGACGAATATGTAGGTGAAGAGGCGGCTACTGAGCTTAGAAATGACCTTGAACTTTTAGAAGCGGTATATCCACAATTTGATCGCTCTGAATACCTAAGCGGTGATCTATGTCCCGTGTTTTTTGGTTCCGCGTTAAATAATTTCGGTGTGCGAGAGTTGCTCGATTGTTTTCAAGAAATAGCACCTGAGCCACAGCCAAAGGAGGCTGAACAAAGACTAGTTCAACCTAATGAGAATGAATTCTCTGGATTTGTATTTAAGATTCACGCGAACATCGACCCGAACCATAGAAACAGAATTGCTTTCCTAAAAGTAGTCAGCGGAAAGTTTGAGCGCAATAAAAACTATGTTCATACCCGAAGTGGTAAGTCATTTAGAGTCAGTGCTCCGACTGCCTTTATGGCTTCGAAAAAGAGTACTATTGAGGAGGCATTTCCAGGTGATATTATAGGCATACCTGATAACGGCACATTCAGAATTGGAGATACGCTAACTTCAAAAGAACAGTTGCACTATAAAGGTATTCCATCGTTCTCACCGGAGCATTTCAGATTCATTAACAATGCGGATCCATTAAAGGCAAAGCAATTGAATAAAGGGATTGACCAGTTAATGGATGAAGGTGTCGCCCAATTGTTTACCCTAAAACAAAACAACAGGAAGATTATTGGTACCGTGGGCGCATTGCAGTATGAGGTGATTCAATACCGCCTAGAACATGAGTATAATGCCACGTGCTCCTATGAAAACTTTCCTGCCTTTAAAGCTTGTTGGATTGACAGTAATGACGAAGAACAGCTCAAAGAGTTCTCCACTTTGAAACAACGCTATCTCGCCGAAGACAAGTACGGTCGACTCGTATTCTTAGCCGATTCACAATTTTCTTTGCAGATGGCCCAAGACAAGTTTGATAAGATTACCTTCCACATGAAGAGCGAATTCTAATGAGTCACATTATAAACTACAGACTTAATCAGTTCTCTTGGGCATTAGCTGCGTTAATGCTTCTGCCGCTTTTGTTTACAAAAGGTATGTTCTTTGACGGGCTTACTTATGCTTCAATTGCGAGAAATATAAATGAAGGTGTTGGCACCTTATGGGTTCCATCCTATACTCCAACTATCCATCCGGAATTCTACGAGCACCCTCCTTTTTCATTTGGGTTGCACAGTATATTCTATCGATTATTCGGTGATCAGCCCTGGGTTGATCGTATCTACCCGTATACTATGTACGGCCTAAGTGTGCTGATGCTTAGAAGAATATGGGTGTTGTTTGTGCCTGCCGGTCACAGAGCTTGGATCCCTCAACTGCTTTGGACGTTAACACCAACGGTTATTTGGGTACATCAAAACAACATGTTAGAAGCACCTCTTTCTGCAGCAGTTCTATGTGTTGTATGGCTTCTATTTGAAGGAACCATGAAAAAGAACTACTTCTGGAGTGTACTTGCTGGGATAGTGTTCTTCTTCAGTTTAGGTATTAAAGGCCCTGTAAGTTTATTCCCTTTAATGACCCTGCCTATCATGGCCACATTGTATGCTGAGCGAAGAAAAGCTGCTCTGGTTTCAATGTCAGTTATGATTATCGTTTTTAGCACGCTCTTCTCCTACTTTTACCTGTATCAACCGGCTTTTGAAAGTTTCTTTTCTACGTATCTCGATAGGCAGATTTTACCAACACTCTCTGGTAATCGTGAGCAAGCAGGTAGTGCTTTAGAGAGTATTCTAGAAGTTTTAAAGCAGTTAATTCTTCCCATTCTAGTGTCTATTGTATTTAGGTGGAGAAAGAAAGAAGCTTACACTTTACAACGTGGAAGTGTATTCTTCTTCCTCCTCGCTTTATGTGGTACTCTTCCATTCCTATTTATGGACCGCCAACACCATTACTACTTTATGCCGTCCATGACTTTCTGGATGATGGGGTTCGCCATTCATCTTGCACAACATGAGTATCCATGGTCGATTCAGCGGAAAAAGTGGGTGAAAGTAATTTCACTTTCGAACCTCTGTAGTTGGGTTGTGGCCATTGGCCTAAGTATCTATTTCTCCAAAAGTCCGTCTAGAGATAAACATGTTATCCACGCACTCGAGGCAATCGACGAGTCATATAAGCCTAGTACCATAAAGGTAAATGCCCTTTCTGAAAACTGGCGTTTGGCAGCAATTGCTGAGAGATATACAAATTACCATTTCACAGAAAATGATGCTGTATACTATATTTCAAATATGCCTGGAGAAGTCGCTGGATTTGAATTTGTAGAGCAATTTGCTAAAACGGAAATTTATCTCTACAAAAAAGCCGCTAACCTTAAGGGCTAACGGCTCTCTGTATCATGTCATTGTACAGGATTATTCCTCTCCTTCCATGAATTGTTGCATTACCATGTTGCTTACTCCCATATTGCTGAATCCTCCATCGTTGTAAAGGTTTTGCATGGTTACACGTCGTGTGAGATCAGAGAACATAGTTACAATGTAATTTGCACAGTCTTCTGCCGTTGCATTACCTAATGGTGACATCTTCTCTGCGTACGCGATAAAGCCATCAAATCCTTTAACACCCGATCCTGCCGTAGTTGGTGTAGGGCTCTGAGAAATTGTATTTACGCGGACGTTGTTTTTAACTCCCCAATGGTAACCAAAGCTGCGAGCGATACTTTCAAGGTAGCTCTTATTATCAGCCATATCATTGTAATCTGGGAATGTACGCTGAGCCGCCATATAGGTTAATCCAAGGATAGACCCCCACTCGTTCATAGCATCCTTGTTCCAGGCACATTGCATCACCTTGTGAAAACTCACGGCGCTTACATCCCAACCCTTTAGAAGCCAGTCATAGTTCAACTCCGTATAGTGCTTTCCTTTACGGACATTAACGCTCATTCCAATAGAATGTAGAATGAAGTCGATTTTACCTCCAAAATGTTCCATAGCACCGTCAATAAGTGCATTAAGATCGTCGAGACTTGTTGCATCGGCTGGAATAATCGGAGCATCAATTGCTTCCGAAAGATTATTGAGCTCACCCATGCGCATTGCAATAGGAGCATTGGTCAATACCACTTTACCGCCTTGAGCATGTATTGCTTCAGCGGCTTTCCAAGCAATTGAATCTGAATTAAGTGCGCCAAATACGATACCGCATTTGCCCTCTAGTAATCCGTTTGACATACGTTTTGTGTTTTTTCGTAATTCAAAAATAGCACTTACCGTGCGTTGAGCAATGTTTTCGCTTGATTCTTAGCGGCCTGAGAAATATTTTCTCCACTTAGCATTCTAGCAATTTCTTGCTCTCTTTCTCTAAAAGATAAAGGAACAACATTCGAAGTAGTAGAATCGTCTTGTTGCGATTTTGATACCAACAAGTGTACATCGCCTTTGGCTGCAACCTGAGGAAGATGTGTAATGGTTATAATCTGTTGATTTACAGACATTTCTCTCATTAGCGTGCCGATTTTCTCTGCCGTTGAACCACTAATACCTGAATCTATTTCATCGAAAAGTTGTGTGCTCAATCCAGAATCACGTCCTAAAACGGCCTTTAAAGCCAACTTCACTCTGCTTTGCTCACCTCCTGAAGCTACTTTGCTTAACGGTTGCATATTAGAACCAGGATTTGCAGCAAACAACAGTTCTGGTAGATACTTACCATATTTTCCAAAGGGGGTTTGATTCCAACTTAATTGCAGCCTAGCTTTCGGTAGGTCTACCCTCACGAGATATTCACTGAGTGTTTTTTCTATTTGGTCTGAAGCCGACTTTCTCAATAGATGCATATCGTTTCCAAGAGCATCAAGGTCTACTAATAATCGTTCACGTAACTTGTTTAAACGAATCAGCTCTTCGTCCTTATTCTCCAATAAAGATATGCGCTCTCTTATTGTTTCACGCTTTGTCTCAAGTTCTTCAACCGTTAATACTCTATGTTTTTTGACTAGAGCATCTATAGTTGATTTTTCTTGTAATAAAGCATTGAATTCGCTTTCGGAGATGGTCTCGTTCAAACCCG
>JBNAAX010000041.1:0-16822 GCA_049631665.1 Schleiferiaceae bacterium | reverse complement strand
GAATTTAAATCCAGTCGTTGCTATTCTATGCTTGAGCGGGAAGCTCGATACAGTGTAGGCCTCTGTTTCTAAGATTACCTGAGGCACCTTGTGTTGGGTAACCACAAATGAAATCGGATAAGAGGTAAACGTTCCCGCTGCCCTAAACTGCGTCAGTACAATCTCCTTGAGTTTGGGAGGTCCATAAATCGTCAATGGTGTCGTGCGCCCCAAGAGATGGAAGCTGCTCAATAAACCGACCAACCCAAAGAAGTGATCACCGTGAAGGTGGGAAATGAATATGTTGTTGATGCGGGAGAATTTAGTCTTTGATCGACGCAACTGCTTCTGGGCGCCTTCCCCACAATCTATCAAGAAATAGTGCTCCCGCATTTTCAAAAGCTGGGAGGTCGTGTAACTGTTGGAGGTCGGTGTAGCGCTAGCCGCACCTAAAACTACCAACTCAAAACTCATTAAGAATTACCCAGTTTACGCTTCTCAGCGAGGAGGTACAGTACGGCCATACGCACGGCAACACCGTTCTCCACTTGATCGAGAATAATAGCATGCTCGCTATCTGCCACCTCAGAGGTAATCTCTACGCCTCGGTTGATTGGACCCGGGTGCATTACAACGATTGGCTTTTCAAGGGCGTCGAGGTGTTCCATGGTCAGTCCGTACTGAGCGCGGTACTCGGCGATGGATGGGAAATATTTGATGTCTTGACGTTCGTGTTGTACGCGTAGCATGTTTGCAACATCACACCACTCGATGGCTGTTTGCAAGTTGTGCTCCACGCGAACACCGAGGGTGTGCATGTATTTTGGAACCAAGGTTGTTGGTCCACAAACCATGACCTCAGCACCCATCTTTTTAAGGAGAAGAACGTTTGATAGTGCAACGCGGCTGTGTACAATATCTCCGACGATCGCAACTTTAGCACCTTCCAAACTTCCTAAGCGTTCTCTTATCGAGAATGCATCAAGTAGTGCTTGAGTTGGATGCTCGTGTGCCCCATCTCCAGCATTTACAATAGAAGCATCAACATGTTGAGAGAGGAATTCTCCGGCACCTGGATTAGGATGGCGCATTACTACCATGTCCACTTTCATGGAAAGGATGTTGTTCACCGTATCCACCAAGGTTTCTCCTTTCTTTACCGAGGAGGATGCTGCAGAGAAGTTTACGACATCCGCACTTAAGCGCTTTTCTGCCAATTCAAAAGACAACCTCGTTCTTGTACTGTTTTCGAAGAAGAGGTTGGCAATGGTAATGTCTCTGAGCGTTGGAACTTTTTTGATGGGTCTGTTAAGGACCTCTTTGAATTCTTTGGCAGTGTCTAGAATGAGCTGGATATCCTCTGCCGTGAGGTGTTTGATACCCAACAAGTGATTCACTGATAATTCGCTCATGAAGCTGGTTCCGTTAATAATACTGCATCGCGGCCATCTACCTCTTCCCACAGCACCTCAACGCGTTGTGAGGCTATGGAATCTACTTGTCTGCCTTTGTAATCAGGCTGTATAGGCAGGTCGCGTGAAAATCTACGATCAATCAAAGTGAGCAACTCCATTTTAGACGGACGTCCGTAACTGAGGATGGCGTCCATTGCGGCGCGCACACTTCTACCCGTATACAGTACGTCATCAATAAAGACTACTTTCTGATCCTCAACGAGGTGTTCAATTTTCGTCTTGTTCGGTTGTAAATGGCCCGGTCTTCTTCTAAAGTCGTCTCTGTAGAAAGTGATATCTAAAAGACCTGTACGAATGCTACCCACACCGTATTCTTCTTCTAACAACTTCACAAGTCTACTAAGTACTTGTCCCCCACGAGGTTGAAGGCCAATTAAAATGGAATTTGAAAAATCACCGTGATTCTCGATGAGCTTACAACACAGCCTGTTCAAAGCGATGTTCAACTCTCTGGAGTCTATGATTTCTCTTTTGCTCATGCTGCAAATTTATGCATTAATATGAAGCAAATAAACTTCCAAGATCGATCCCGGAGAAATTCCCACTACTCATCATCACTACAGCCTTAATAGCGCCTTTACTTTCAAGCGCTCTAGCCAATTCTTGTGCATCATCGAAAACAACCACGCCCTCCCCGAATGCCGACTGTACGTCTTCCTTACTCAGTGGTGGTAATTTCTTGTGTGAGACAGCTTGGGGACTGTAATACACCCAACGCTCTTGAGCGGGGTCAAGGACTCCTTTATACTGTGGTATGAACTCTGGATTCAGACTGCTGAAGGTGTGTAACTCAAGTACTGCGCGAACATCGCCATATTGTTCAGCAAGCGCAGCAACTGCCGCCTGTACTTTTGACGGGGCATGGGCAAAATCGCGGAAAACAGGTATGGATGATCCTGCCAACCGTTGCATTCTATTCTGCGCACCCGTGAAACTTGCAATGGCATCGTGGAAATCATCTTCCTGAAGCCCCATTTCCAAACAAATCCAGCGCGCCGCTTCAAGATTGCTGAGATTGTGCTTGCCAAAAACCTGCAACGGCATGGCACCCTCAGCCGTTTCGATGTACGTAGTTCCTTCATCGATAAAGTGTTCCGGCAACGAATATGGAAAACGCTTCACAGGAGCATCACTTTGCTCGACTAATTCCTTGAGAACAGGATCATTCTCATTGTAAATCAAAGCACCACCAGGCTCGATGGTATCGATGTATTGTTTGAATTGGTCCACATAAGATTCAAACGTCGGGAAGACATTAATGTGGTCCCATGCAATTCCTGTAATAACCGTAATATTAGGTCGATACAGGTGAAATTTTGGACGTAAATCTATCGGTGAACTCAGGTATTCATCGCCTTCCATCACCATGAAATCCGAACCGCTTTCCAGCTCTACCATACAGTCGAAGCCCTCTAATTGAGCGCCTACCATATAGTTGGTGGACATTCCTGCATGCTGCATAGCGTGCAATACCATAGCCGTTGTAGTGGTCTTTCCGTGAGAACCCGCGATCACCACGCGAGTCATGTCTTTACTAACCTCGTACAGAAATTCAGGGTAGCTGAAGATGTTAAGGTCGAGCGCTTGCGCTTTGAGTAATTCTGGATTGTCTTTTCGCGCATGCATTCCAAGAATGATAGCGTCGAGGTCTGTGGAAATGTTACTTTCGTCCCAACCCTCAGCGGCAGGAAGCAATCCTTTGGCAGCCAATCTCGAACGAGAAGGCTCAAAAATTTGGTCATCAGAACCACTGACCTCATGACCAGAGTTGTGTAACGCTATGGCGAGGTTATGCATGGCAGAACCCCCTATGGCAATGAAATGTACTCTCATTTATTCTTCGAAATAAAGATTCCCGAATCGTATACGGCTGCCTCGCAAAGATAAGAGAACCGCACCATCATAGCCGTCGTTTGCTTGTCTCGAAGAACGAGGGCTTACTCTAAATTTCTGACGCTTGTTTCTGTTTAAAACCGTGTACACCATCTCGGCATCGTGGCTTAAACTTACCATGACCAAATTGCCGTTCTTCGCATTAGTGATGGCACGCAGTGTTTTCTTACCCCAGCGCTTGGCGTTCTTACGGTGATCGTTGAAGACAAAGTGTAACCCAGATTCATTCACCAAGAAGGTATAACCGAGGTAATATCCACCGTCATTCATGGAACTTTGGCGCTTTGGTACATGAGCGTACCAATCAACTTCGCCTTTTCCATCAATACTCAGGACAATGATGTCATTATAATAATAGTAATAGTTGGTCGTCGTCGTTCCTCGCGAGGTTTGCACGGTTTGCACGCGAACCTCGTAATCCTCCGCGATTACATAGGCACCACCATCAGGTCTTGGTAGAAATTGACGGAAAACGAAATTCCTGCGAATACCTTTTCCACGACGAGCTCTAAAGCGGTTGAATTGTGCAACAAATTCCTGAGTGAACGGATTCAAATTGGTCGAAACGACCTCACCTCTACTCTGATCAACACTGAGGTAAAGTGCTCCATCCATGTCATAGAAGTTGCGTTTACCGTAAAAGCCAGAGATGGCCATTTGGTTGTCTTTTAGGTCACATTCGATGCCCAAGGAATGCACCGCGACATTGCGCAATCCCAAGTCGAATTCGGTGATTTGATTGTTATCGCCGGCGCCAATACGCATCAGTTTGTACTCTAGGTCTTTTCCACTCTGTAACATCACATTCGGACTGTTGTCGAATGCGCTCAGGATGAATACATCGCCGGAATTCGATAAGTCGAAATCGATAATGTTGAAGTTTCTGTCACGAACATTAAGTTCTATATCGGCATTCCAATCCTCTGCAAGGTCTGCACTGTACACTCTGACGTAAAAGTTTTCACTTCCAAACCGCTCGTACGGCGGATTCGTAAACACCGCGAACTTCGATCGATCCTGAGATGCTTTAATGGTAAAGTCTCCTTGTGAACGTCGTTTTGAATCTAAGGTCTCTATTAGTTTCGGTTCACTAAGATTCGCGAGGGTATCCAAGGTTCGAACCAACAAATTCCTTGTGTCCGATTGACGGTCGTAGCTTTCGTAAAACAAATACTGAACACCACCGAGCATTAGACTTTCCTTAAAGTCTACCCTGCGTCCATTCCATTCCCACCTTGGGTTTTTAAGCAACCATTGTTCGCTTAAATCGTAACGATTGTAATACGCGAAATATTCGTCGCGAGCACCTGAAATGATCGACGCCGCTGCAGGTCGGTAGGTAAAGAAACCTTGTTCGCTAGATTGCAAGATCCGATCGAATTTTGCACTTCTAGCATTGTATTCTGGACTCCATTCCAATAAGGGGTATGAACCCTGTGCAAACCCTGTTGTTACTACTAAACAACAAGCAATCAGTGTGATGGAGCGCTTAAGAAAAGTGGTCATATAAAACGGTAAAGTTTTTGTACATTGATGGTAAGATACAGCACCCTAATGATAAACTAACGCAGTATGAAGAGATTTCTGTATTCATTAATTTTCCTAGGCCTCCTGAGTGTTGAAGCAAATGCACAAGCTGTGATTGTTCGTAAACGCGATCTTAGTACAACGACCTATGGGAATTCTTCGGTACAGATCAGCCCATCGAGTTCGAGTGCAAATCTTGGCGGCATGTATTACAGCCGCTACAATCACGCATTAAAGATTAGCCCGGCTTCACTCATTGCAGGGGAAATCCCTCTTTCTTACGAACATAAGGTCAGTGATTATATCACTATTGAAGCGGGTATGGGTCTAACCACCTACAATCTGACCGAGGACCTCATTCGTGGATACAGCGAACGCGGTGATGGAGAAACAGTGAGTAAAGTCAGCTACTCAGCGCTTTTCAATACCAAATTCTTTCCAGAAGGCAATGCATTCCAAGACGGGTACTACGTGGCTTTTAATTTAAACGTGCGTAACTACGCCCAAGACTTTACCACACTCGATGATTTAGGAATGGACACAACGGTAAGTGAATTTTTCCGCTGGTCGGATGTTGGATTCACTATGGGATATCAAAGTCGACCGTCTGAGAAAATGATCCTCGATTGGTACATCGGAGCAGGCATTCGACAAAAGAACAGATCAACCACAGATTACGAGCAGATATTTGATCCTACCTCCGGCTTATTCGTTGGTCAATACAGCTTGAATGAAAGCACCAATGTAGCCCCAGCACTATTGGGAGGAGTGAAAATCAGCTTCTTGTTTAGGTAATCCCCTTATTCTACCTCTATTCCGATGGCAGCGATAGCTTCGTTGCTCACCTTCTCTGCAGTGGCATAGGTATCCACGGTGGTATGAGTGAATCCATCGTTGGCCAGACTTACATTACCCAGCAGAAGATCAAGGTCTATTTTAACAACTACTCGGTCACCCGGGCGTACAGATACATCAAAGGTTCGTGTTCTGTACAGCGGATCGGTTCCCGTATGCCAGATAATACCACCATTGGTCGAAGCATTGCTTAAGTCTCCGCCTGCGTTGAATCGTCCTTCTGCTTTAAGAAATCTGTATTTAGAAGCCCACGTCCAATACATGGCAAAGGCACTGCTCAAAGGATGTGTAGTTTCAAAGGAAGTTGGGTCCATGGCATTCATATCCGACGGGACACCAAGACCGAAACTAATTTGATCTGCCTTAAGCTGTAGGTCCAAAGTGTACGTGCTAAATGCACTATCGCTAGGGTCAATAAATAGCACATCGCTTAGGAGCTGATCGCCTGCTCGAAGATCGCTTACATAGAAATGGAAAAGGTCAATAGCAATCGCTGTATCTCCTTTAAAGAAGGGGGCACTTTGGGTGTACGGCACACCGTTTTGAATCCACTGAAATTCAACTGTAACCTTCTTATCTCCCGATCTACAACCGGCGAGAATGAAGAGACATAAGAGTCCAGCGAAAGGAAGCCTTTTCATCCTTGTGCTAAAGTTTGAATACAAACTCGCTCTTTAGATTATCGCTGAGAATTTGGGCCTTGTTGTAATCTGCCGCATCGCCCGGATCAGAATAGATTTCCGGTGTTGAAGACGGCTGTAGGCCCAAGAATAGCTTTTCAATATCTAGGTCAATGACAAAGAATACATCCTTATTAGCAGCGACATTGAAATTGCGCTTTTCACTACGCTCAATCACCATATCCTCAGTAGCAATTCTCCAAGTAAAGGTGCTTGTAGGTGTAGTGAACAAAGAATCATTCGGATCAAAAACTCTACCCTCTAATTGGAAGAAGCTGTGCCCTAGAGCCGGCCCATTCCACAAATGTCCTTTTACCAAAAGATTCGTTTCTTCAAGCGTCTCTGGTGCGGCATAAGCACGTGCACTGTCCAAACCGATGTGGTAATTCAAACGTCCGTTGTACGAACCGCGTGGCAACTGAGCGAGCTTGACCTCTGAAGTGGTAAGCAAATCAATAGCTGTTAAGTCGTTCTCTGTGCGTGTAGTATCCTTTTCATCAACACTTACAAACTCTGCACCGCTGAGCGTAATGTAAACATGACTCAATTTTATGAGGTCGCCGTTGATTTGATATACAGTGCTTGTATCTGCAATATCACCGTCAAAATACTTGTAGGCACGGATGTATATGTTGCGGTCGTCCAACGCAGCTGGATCAACAACTGTTATCTCACGTTCACATGAAGCGAATGCACCAATGGTTAGTAATGCTACAATGAATCTTTTCATTCTTCCTTTATTTTCAAAAACTCTGGCGCCTGTTCAATGGCCACCATAATTTGGTCTAACAAATCATCATTCTCTTTGGAAAAATCAAGTTCCAAAGGCTCCTTAAAGGTAATGGTTAATAGGTTACCTGTGCTCTTCACAAACATACCCGTTTTATCGAAGGCTCGACGAAAGCCATTAATGACTACAGGAACCACAACAGGATTCAACTCTCTAATCAAATGAACTGTACCTCTTCTTCCCTTTACGAATGGGCGTGTGGTGCCTTGTGGGAAGGTAATGGTCCAGCCTGTTTCCATGGCTTTTTTAATGTTGGCAATATCTTTTGGATCTACACCTCGATTAATTGTTTTACCCGCCTCTCGCCAAGTACGCTTGATACTTACACTGCCCGCATATTGCATTAGCTTGGGCAACAAGCCCTTCTTCATGGTCTCTGCAGCCGCCACAAAGAAGACATTGAGCTTGGGACGAAACAGCGTTGCAAAAGGCACTCTGTTGTACACCTTGTTTTCTGCTGCGTTAAAGACCTGGTACATCGCACTTACATCGGCGAAATACGTTTGGTGGTTGGACACAAACAAAACGCCGCGCTCAGGTAGATCTTTGAGTTTATCTCCACCGACAATCTGCACTGAGTTCAAACGAAAGAATCGGTACCAAGTGATTAATCCAAAAACGAAAATGACCGTTCTTTTGATCAACAGATTATATCCGAAGCTGTCTTTTTTAAAAGGGTTTAACACGTGTACTAATTTCAGTGGTTCGGCAAATATACTCCTTAGGACAAAAGCCCCACTATTCTTGCCGTGATGATTGCAGTAGCACCCCAGATGACTTCCTCACCCCAGAGGTATGCCGGAACTTTCATCTTTCCGTATTTCGTCGGAACCGTAGCCTTTCCAATGAGTTCGCCCGATTTCAATACCTCTAGTGGTATGGAAAAGGTGTATACCACTTCATTAGGATCCAGGACCAATTCTGGGAGCTCTCGAGAATAGCCAATGTAAGGATGTACTATAAAGTTTGACGGGGGTATGTAAAGGGGGTCCAGTTTACGTATCACTTTCACGCTTTGTTCAGGAATCCCTACTTCCTCTGCCGTTTCTCGCAAAGCGGTCTGCTCGTAGCTCGAATCGCTTGCTTCCTTTCTACCCCCAGGAAAACTGATTTGTCCGCCGTGCGTACCGTCGTAAGGAGGACGCTTCATGAACAACAGTTCAAGCCCCTGCGCTCCTTCAAAAATATGCGCCAGCACAGCCGCCTTTTTGGCGTGATCCATCGTTTTTTGCGAGGTGTGCACCATCTTACGAAACCAGGGCATCATTGGATTTTTAAACGAGGGGTCCTCGTTTGTGTGGGCCAGCTTGGAAAGGAGTTGATCTGTGTTCACGGAATAAATGTACCGAAACGTGCATTGGCCATGAACTTTCCATTCAATTTTTGTTATCTATTAAAGTCCTAGCCCGCATAAGATATGACTATTACTCAATTCCGTTACATCGTAGCTGTCGACAACCACCGCCATTTCGCGCGTGCTGCCGAGGCTTGTTTTGTTACGCAGCCGACTTTGAGTATGCAGATTCAGAAGCTTGAAGAAGAGCTCGATATCTTAATTTTCGACCGTTCAAAGCAACCTATCGTACCTACCCCATTGGGCGAAAAAATCTTGGAACAAGCCAGGAAAGTATTGCAGGAAGCTGCTGTACTTGAGCACATGTCCAAACAAATTAAGGGAACGTTCGAGGGGGATCTTCGATTGGCAGTTATACCAACCATTGCTCCTAGCTTATTGCCGCGATTCTTGGTAGAGTTCAACCAAGCATTTCCTAAAATCAAGTTGTTTGTTGAGGAAATGAAAACATCCGATATGATCGAGGCCCTACGCAAAGACCGTATCGATGTTGGTATTGCGGCTACGCCTTTGGAGGAACGAGGTATCGTGGAAAAGCCACTGTACCACGAGCCTTTTGTGGCTTTCGTACCGAGCTACCATAAGTTTGCTAAGGATAGGTTCTTATTGGCCTCGGAAATTAATCCAGATGAATTGCTCTTATTGAACGAAGGTCATTGCTTTAGAAACAGCGTGCTTTCGTTGTGCAATCCTAAAAACCTCAATGGCGACGGGATTCACATGGAAAGTGGACACTTCGACACTTTGGTTAAATTAGCCGATAAGGGCATGGGCATGACTCTATTGCCTTATTTGACTGGCATCGACCTTAACGACCGCTATAAAGGATCTATTAAGCCCATTGCAGAGCCTACACCAACCAGACAGGTGAGTCTGATACATTCGCGCACACAGCTCAAACTCGAGTGGATTCAAGCGCTAGAAAAAGTTATTCTCAAAAACTTACCGAAAAAAGTACTCGAATCCCCAGAGCAAGTCGTTAGCCCATTGTAACGAGCACCATGCCAAGGGCGACGAGAATGGCAACAGCAATGATGTTGAGTATTATTCCTCTTGCCATCATATAGCTTACGGTCAATTTACCCGTAGAGAAAACTATAGCATTTGGCGGTGTGGCCATTGGAAGCATAAAAGCACAACTCGCTCCCAAAACCAAGGGTACACTCAAAATTTCCATCGACCAGCCAAACGTCAGCGATAGGCTCAGTACAAGCGGCATCAACGCACTGACCAATGCCATATTACTCAGTAATTCAGTAGCGAAAACTCCTAGAAGTGCCATGATCATCACCCAGAACAGGATGGGTATGTTTTCGAAGGACTTCATTCCTACTTCCAAAGCCTCAAACCAATAGCTCTGTTGCAAGGTACCGGCCAAGGCTAGTCCGCCTCCGAAAAGAATCAAGATGCCCCAAGGTAATTTAGACGTACTCTCCCAATCCAGAAGGTTTTTACCCGATTCTCCTGTGAGACTGAAGAGCAATACAGCCGCAAGCAGTGAAATCCCAGTGTCCGACCAATGAATATGTGCACTCAAGGCACCCAAATAGGGTCGCATAATCCACAAGAAAGCCGTCGAGGTGAATATAATGGCCACTTTTCTCTGAGCCTTATTCATGGATCCCAAGCGATCCCACTCCTGTTGTAAATAGTGTTCTGTTTCCTTTTGTTCTTGACTCGAAAGCGCAAGTGTTCTTAAGCTTCGCGAAAGAATCGTGTATGCTGCCAACCCAATAGTTAATGCAGCGGACAGCCCGATAGGAAGCCATTCTACAAATCCTATCTGACGGTCTAAATGCTCACTTAAGAATCCCGCAAAAATCATATTCGGCGGCGTACCAATAATTGTCGCCATTCCACCAATGTTGGCCGCCCAGGCTATGCTTAAGAGTAAGGGGCGTTCCATTTTTTCAGCGGATGCCTTCGGAAGAACAGCTAAGACACTCGTAGCAATAGGAAGCATCATAATGGAGGTTGCTGTGTTACTAATCCACATGGACATGAAGGCAGTACTAAGCATAAAGCCGGCTAGAAGACCGCGACTACCCGTACCCGTTCGGCGTAAAATCCAGAGCGCAATACGGTAATGCAGCCTGGTTTCTTCAAGAGCTCTCGCAATGATAAACCCACCAAAAAACAGATAGACCAAAGGATGGGCGTAGTACGACGACATGCTTTTTGCTTCCATCAGACCAAAAAGCGGAAAGAGAAGCAGAGGCAAGAGCGCGGTGACCGCAAGATGCACAGTCTCAGAGATCCACCAAATAAGCATCCAAGCAGTAATCCCTAATAAAACAAAGTGTGATTCAAAACCACCAAAGAAGGCAATAATAAAAGCCGAGATTGGCCCTGCAAGGCGTATTAAGGATGTATTTTTGTTGCTCATTGAGTGCGTATGAAATTGGTTTTTGCAACCCACAATGCGGGTAAGTTACGAGAGGTTAAGGAATTAATTGGACACAAATACGAAGTTATTGGTCTGAGTGAACTCGATGACCTCGAAGAGATTCCTGAAAACGAACCAACGCTGCAGGGCAATGCTTTGGTAAAAGCACGGACTGTCTGGAACAAATACGGGCTGGCCTGTTTTTCGGACGATACTGGATTAGAAATTGATGCTTTAAACGGTGCACCAGGTGTTTACAGTGCCCGTTATGCTGGATCTTCCAAAGACCCTGAACAAAACATGGCCAAAGTGCTGAGCGAACTTGAGAAAAAAGAAGACCGCTCGGCGCAATTCCGTACCGCCGTTGCACTCATTATCGACGGCAAAGAACATTTATTCGAAGGTATTGTGCGCGGAAAAATCGCAACAGAAAAATCTGGTCAACAAGGTTTCGGGTACGATCCAATTTTTATCCCAAAAGGGTACACAAAGAGTTTTGCTGAAATGGACAATGCCAAGAAGAACAGCATGAGCCACCGCGGACGCGCCATTGCCAAGCTCGTGGAGTTCTTGATTTAGTCCTCTTCGATTTCGTCAGGATTCGAGAAGAAACTGAAATTCACATGACCGTATCTGCGGTGTTCGGTGAATCCAGGTAGGTGACTTAAATCGGTTTGGTCGCTATGCTCAATAATTGCTTCACCCCCCTCAGCCAATAGCTTGTTGTCAATAATGCCCTTTGCTAAATCTTCGTAGTACTCCCATTCATAGGGAGGATCTGCAAAGACAATATCGTATTGCGTAGCATTCCTGCGCACCCACTGTAAGGCATCGGATTGAACCGTCTGTATAGAGGCGCCTAATTCTTCATTCGTTTTTGCAATGAACCGGACGCAGTCGCGGTGCATGTCTACAGCCACAATTTCCTCTGTTCCTCGAGATGCAAATTCGTACGAAATGTTACCGGTACCGGCAAACAAGTCTAGGACGCGAAGGTCTT
Organism: Schleiferiaceae bacterium; assembly: GCA_049631665.1. Taxonomy (GTDB): domain Bacteria; phylum Bacteroidota; class Bacteroidia; order Flavobacteriales; family Schleiferiaceae; genus UBA10364. The sequence goes on along the minus strand of JBNAAX010000041.1, from coordinate 4,883 downwards.
CAAAATAGTATCGGTTATTGAGAATATTAAATAGGCTCTCTTTCCCAAAGTCGGTTGTAGGACGCGTTGGAAGGTTCTTTGGAGCAGTAATACGCTTTCCGCGCCATTTTCCACTAACTATTCTCATAATCGTAACAAAGGACCGTAAGATTCTATATCCACTTTATTCAGCGCCGAACTGAGCTTGACATACTTATCGGCTTTGATTGATTTTACCACTTTAAAGTAGGGTTTGACAAATGCCAATGCTTTTTGGTGATTCAGTCCACACACCTCGACCGTTAATTTTTCGCGGTCCCAACCCAGCTGCTCAGTAATGTTACCAAGGTGGTACAACAGTTCTTCATTCGAAGAAGTGGGAAGTGTATTCACGAGTTGAAAGCCTTTCGCATCCGCTGCGAAGTAGGTAGCTCTTGTCGATTCAAGATTCACCCATAACCTCGGCGCTGAGGCCTTCGGAAGGCCCTCCATCTGAACAAGCCAGTTGTGTTGAACACCCTTTGAAGCATTGTGCGTCAATGCATATACTTCTACCGATAGGGATTCGGAAGAAAAAACGCGATCTGCTTCGCTTCCTAGTAATGTTTTGGTCCACTTTTTATCCGTGGTTCCTAGGGCTTTCGGCAAAAGTGCTGATTGAGCGAATTCTTGAGCCTTCACAACTGATCCCGGTAGCTCTGGGAACGACGCCAGCAGCTCCTCAAACGGGTCCTCGGTCAATTCCGCAGCAGGCACGAATCCAATCATGTACAACTGCTTCGTTTTGGTGTTTTTAACCAAAAAAGAAAGTCCATCCTGCTGGCGCAGGATGGACAATGTGCAGTTTTCCGCTTTCGCCGATTCGAAAGCTGGATCAATATTATTCTGTCTTACAACGTGTGTTCTCGTAGTTACCACTGATGGTTGGTTCTGTTAGCGACCCGATTGTCCAAGCGTCGTTTTCTACTTTCTTGTATGCCTGCGGGTATTCTTCTGCAATATCAGCAAAAATAACTTTGTAAGGAGCGCTTACTTCAAACGTAGCTACATCTACACCATTCTTGTTGATTTCAGAAGCATCCATAGTAAATGTTGAATCTGTTCCTGAAATGTTTCTCAAGGTTTCTGCCATGAATCCTTCACCGAACAACTGTGTGCTCACTGACTCTTGACCTAGAACGCGGATGATCACAGAATCCTTATTCATGTCCTTCTGGTAAATCTTATCATAGTACATGAACGAGGTATCCTTACGCTCGATAATGCTGATAAAACCAGTGTCTACAAACCCAACAAGCTCATCAATAGATGCACAGTAAGTTCCGAATTCGCTTTTGTAGGCAAGTTGCGCTTCGCGAATGCTCTCTAATTGTTCCGTAACCTCACACAATCTCGTATTTTCAATACGCTGAAAGTTGATAGGTTGCATAATACTTTGGTAGATTCGTACGGTCAGCAATACTGACGTTACGATTAGAACTGCTTTAATTCCGAGTTGTACCTTTGAATTCATTGTTATCATTCAGGATTAATCGCCTCAAAACTACAATATTTTTTCATTGCTTACACCGCAAAGTACATACGCAGATTTAAAGGGTTTCTTTCCCTTCGAACCCACTGAGGATCAAGATGTTTTGCTCAAGAAATTGGCACTATACCTCAGCGTAAAGCGCATACATCCAGAGGTTCTCATTGTCAAAGGGTATGCGGGTACTGGAAAAACTACGGTTCTGCGATCTGTAGTGGCTGCACACAAAAAACACCAACAAAAAATAGTATTGATGGCACCCACTGGTCGTGCGGCGAAAGTAATGAGTGGTGCTGCCGGTAAAAATGCCTTTACCATACACCGTAGCCTCTACCGCCCTAGTGTGAGTAATGGAGGCGTTGCCAACTTTGTATTGGGGAACAATCCTCACAAGAACACCACCTTCGTGGTGGATGAAGCAGGTCTAGTAGCAACCAACAACGACAGCACTTTAGGCGGCAACTCGTTGCTTGAAGATTTACTCACCTATGTCTTTTCGGATCCTTCTAACGGTCTAATCTTAGTAGGTGATCCTGCCCAGCTACCACCGGTTGGCCAGCCGCAGAGTCCAGCGCTCAGCGCAGATTGGTTCATTGGCGCGGGGATTAATGCCACTGAACACACACTGAGGATGGTCGTTCGTCAAGCATTAGATAGTCACATTTTAAAGAATGCAACACAGCTTCGAGAGCTGATTGAATCGGACTCATCAGAACCGCCAAAGCTGGTTCCTGGAGAAGACTTTATCCAAGTCGAGGACGGATACCACCTGCAAGAAATCTTTGAACAGCTCTACGCATCAAAGAGCGAGGGAAATACCATGGTCGTCCGAAGCAATAAAAAAGCCAACAACTACAATCAAGGGATACGAGGTCGCATCAAATTTCAAGAAGATCAAATTAGTGCTGGGGACCAATTCATGGTAGTTCGAAACAACTATTTCTGGTTGCCTGAAACCTCAAAAATGGGATTCATTGCCAACGGAGAAATAGGCGAAGTGCGCTCAATCCGAAACGTTCATGAACGCTATGGGTTGACTTTTTGTGAAGCCACCGTAGTGTATGTAGACTACCCTTCAGAAGATGCTATCGATGTCATCCTCAATCTAAGTACACTGAGTTCTGAAGGCCCTGCCCTGAGCAGTGCGCAGAGCAACTCGTTGTACGAACAAATGCTCGCGAAGTTCTCTTACCTCAGCTCAAAGAAAAAGATTTACGAAGCAATAAAGAACGATCCCTACTACAATGCACTTCAAGTGAAGTTTAGCTACGTGATCACCTGTCATAAAAGTCAGGGCGGCCAATGGGAACAGGTCATTATCGAACATCCATATCTGCCCGATGGGCCGTCACCAATCTATTACAAATGGCTCTACACGGCATTAACGAGGGCCTCTCAGAAAGCGTATCTATTGGGGTTCCCTCCAGATTGGTTTGACGTATCTTAGCAGCCTTATCACAGCACCATGAAATACATCATTAGTCGAATTATTTTAGGCCTCATTGGATGGAAGGTTGTCGCCCCTGAGGACATTAAAAAGAAGGCCAGGAATACCGTAACAATCGCTGCTCCACATACTTCAAACTTCGATACCTTCCTCGCACTCGGCACATTTTGGCAAATGCGTCTACCGATGAAGTTCCTTATCAAGGATTTCTACACCAAGTGGTATTTCTTAGGGTTCTTCACTTGGTTAGGGGCCATCGGGGTAAACAGAGAACAACGATCCAACTTGGTAGCCACTAGCGCGAAACTTATGAAAGAAGGCGATATCAATCTCATTGTGAGCCCTGAGGGCACGCGTGGTTACGCAGAAAAGTGGAAAAGCGGATTTTATTACATCGCAAAAGAAGCAGGAGTAGATATCAGCCTTGGTTTTGTCGATTACAAAAACAAACGGGCAGGAATCACCAAGGTCATTTCACCAACAACCTTCGAGGAGACGAAAGCAGAATTGACCGCATTTTATAAAGACATCCAGGGCAAGTATCCTGAGAAGTTTAATTCAAACATGAAGTAGTGGCTCGAGCAGCGTTACATTTTCCAGAAGCGTTAACTGCATGCATCCAACTCAAAGAGGAAGGCGAACAGGAGCTCATCTTTGATGCCGTCCGAAAAAAGTGGCTGGTATGCACACCGGAGGAATGGGTGCGCCAGCATGCGGTTCAATACTTGGTGGCTTTAGGATTTAGCATTCATCACTTACAAGTAGAGAGTGGCTTAAAAACAGGGTTCAATTCAAAGCGCAGTGATATCATCGCCAATATTGATGGTAAACCAGAGGTGCTGGTCGAATGCAAAGCACCAGAAGTCGCTCTGAGTCAGAAAACCTTCAATCAGGCGTTCAACTACAACAATACCATTGGAGCACCGCTGATCTGGTTAACCAACGGTTTACAACATCTCTATTGGGACTGTAAAAACAACAGACAACTCGAGCAGTTGCCTAACAACACCTAGCGCAGTCGATCGAGCGAACGAACCTTTGCCTCGTCTTTCTGTATGCCTTTTGAGGCCAAAAATGCCAATACAATATTGACAAACGGCACTACAAAACCCCATGAGGCTGCGGCACCTTCGCTTTGAATGATCCAAATTAGTGCGCCCAAGACTAGGAGACTGACCAACATTCCCAAGCGTACGATGAGCAATTGTAGGTTGCGATTGTTGTACAAAAGAATAGACCCAGAAAACAATGCCATCGATCCTCCGAAGCCGCCAAAGGTCGATGCATTGGCCGTTGCAGCAAATGTTGCACCTTCCAAAGCGTACATAGGTAGTACGAATGCTGCCAATGCGCTAAGGATTGCAGCGGCGAATAAATAAAGCGTCTGAATGCGTTGAATCATGGGTTAAATATTTTGACAAAGTTGAAAAAAAATCGGCTTTACCCCACCCAATAGTGCGAAACTCACTATTATTGTAGAACAATGATCGAAGGAAACCTACCTATCGGTTTCTTTTACAATTATTCCCACACACATGTTGACTGAAAAAGATTTGCAATCGCGCAAATTGCCTGAATTAAAAGAATTGGGCAGTAAACTAGAGATACCAAAAGCCAAAACCATGAAAAAAGGCGAGTTGGTAGATGCTATTAAAGTGAAACTGAATATTGCGTCTGAGGCACAGGCACCGAAAGCTGAAGCTCAGGAAGCCAGACCCGAAAAAGCGCCGAAAAAAGAGGCCGCTTCAGAAGGTGGTGACCAAAAAGAAGGCCGCAGGGAGCGCCATCAGGGCGATCACCAAAACCGTAAAGGACATAAGAACGACCGCAACCGCAACAATCACAACAACAACCGTCGTCGACCGAAAGAATTCCATTTTGAGGGTATCATTGCCAACGAAGGTGTTCTTGAGATCATGCCAGACGGCT
>JBNAAX010000040.1:0-17916 GCA_049631665.1 Schleiferiaceae bacterium | reverse complement strand
ATGTACCGGTGGGCACATTTACCTACTATTTCGAAAGAGAAGGCGGTAAGATGTCTGAAATCTCCTACAGAGGTACAACAGGCGTGGGCTATGCGAAGCTTTACCACAGATCTGGTGTCCTTCAAGCCGAGGGGATTTACAATGCGCAATTGAAAGACAGTACATGGACGTATTACTCCAGAAGCGGTGTATTGACGCAGCGTGAAGATTATAAAATGGGCGTACTTGAAGGAAAACAATTGACCTATTGGGAAAACGGCAGGGTTAGTCAGCGTATCGACTTTGTTGGTGATGAGGAAAATGGAAGTTGGATTCGAAAATGGGACAATGGCACAATGCGGACTAAAGGCACCTATGAAGAAGGCCAATTAGAGGGTGAGTGTAAGTTCTTTGATGAAGAAGGGAAACTCATAGCGAAAGGTCCGTATCACAATGGGAAAAAGCACGGTATTTGGTATTATTTCGAAGAGAACAAGGTGGTCTTGAAAGAGTTATACAGGTACGGCACACTTGAAAGTGAAACCAAATACGATGAGTAAATCAATTGCTGAAACTACGGTAGTCGTAGGGCTTAGCGGAGGGGTGGATTCCTCAGTCACGGCTTACTTGCTCAAGGAGCAGGGTTACAAAGTCATAGGTTTATTTATGCGTAATTGGGTAGACGAAAGTGTCACCATACACGACGAGTGCCCGTGGGTTGAGGATAGCAATGATGCCATGCTTGTTGCGGACAAGCTCGGTATTCCTTTTCAAGTCATTGATATGAGCGGCCCCTACCAAAAGCGTATTGTCGATTATATGTTTGGCGAATACGAGAAGGGCAGGACTCCGAATCCGGATGTGCTGTGTAACCGTGAAATCAAATTCGATTTATTTCTAAAGACTGCGATGTCTATTGGTGCGGATTACGTCGCTACAGGTCATTACGTGCGAAAGGAAACCTTTGAGAAAGAGGGGGAGCCTGTCCATCGATTATTGGGTGGGTTAGATCCCAATAAAGACCAGAGCTACTTCCTATGTCAGCTGAACCAGGAGCAGTTGAGTAAGGCGATGTTCCCAATAGGACATTTGCAAAAGTCTAAGGTTCGTGAAATTGCCGCTGAAGCAGGACTAGCGACGGCTGAGAAGAAGGACAGCCAAGGATTGTGCTTCATTGGAAAGGTGCGTTTGCCCGATTTCCTACAGCAAAAACTAGAGCCTAAATCCGGCAATGTGTGGGAGATTCCCGCAGATGCAGAATTATTTAATGCTGAGAGAAGTACACTAGAATTGGCCGCAGCTCCGTATGATTTCCATCCAAAGCACGGTAAGAAGCGAGGGCGCCACAATGGTGCACACTATTACACTGTGGGCCAACGTAAGGGACTGAACATTGGAGGTAGTCCAAAGCCACTTTTCGTTCTTGGTGTTAATACAGAATTCAATGCTATCTATGTTGGGCAAGGCGATGATCATCCTGGTTTGTATAGAACCGCACTTAAAATAAGTATCCACGAAGTACACTGGGTTCGCGAAGACTTGAGGCTTGAAATAGGACAAACTGCTCGATACAGAGGACGTATACGTTACCGTCAACCTTTGGTGGATATTACATTGCATCAGAAAGAAGATGCCCTTTACATAGAGTTTGATGTGCCGGAAAAAGCCATCACACCGGGTCAATTTGCGGCGTGGTATTTGGAAGATGAATTGGTGGGTAGTGGAACTATAGCGCATTAGAATGAAGTACATAAGAATAGTAATAGCATATTTGCTGTTTCTGAGCGCTACACAGGCTCAGGAGACCTATTCTTACAGTGTGTTTTTAACGCCCAAGGAAAACCTCCAACAACGAGATCATCCACAAGAATTTCTGTCAGAGCGTGCTTTACTGCGCCGTGAAAAGCAAAACATAGCTGTAAAACGCTCAGATTTGCCCATATCCTTAGATCGACTAGGAGCAATTGAAAATGTCGTTTCTTATCAAGGTCCGCATTCAAAATGGCTTAATAGCGTTTATGTAGAGGCCACGGCTGAGGAGGTGGTTGCGTTATCGGAACTAGGTTTTGTAAAAGACATTGTACCCGTAAGCGGACATACGTACACAACGACTTCAATTAATCCGGTTTATGATCACGGTATCGCTGCCGACCAAGCCGATCAAATTACACTGGTAGAAGGTTTACATAATGTTGGATACATAGGTGCGGATATGGTCATTGCAGTATTAGATGCTGGATTTGTAGGTGCAAATACAGTAGACTTCAATGATTACAGTCAGATCATTGCTACACGGAACTTCGTGGAAGGCGGAACCAATGTCTACCAAGGTTCTTCGCACGGTTTTTCCGTGCTCAGTACTATGGCTGCGGATAAAAACGGTGTTTTTGTTGGAACGGCACCATTTGCCAAATATGTACTGGTGAAGACAGAAAAGGAACTTAGTGAAACGCCAGAGGAGATGTACAATTGGATTGCGGGAGCAGAATATGCAGATTCCATAGGCGCTGATATCATCAATAGCTCGCTGGGATATAGTGAATTTGACGATCCTGATGATAATTATACGGTTGATGACCTCGATGGACGTACGAGTATCATCTCATTAGGTGCAGTAGCTGCAGCGAGGACTGGAATGCTCGTTGTTACAAGTGCCGGTAATGCCGGAGGTGGAGTATGGAATAAACTTACTATGCCCGCAGATGCGGACAGCGTTCTCACAGTAGGATCCGTAAACCAATTCGGCATCGTCAGCGGTTTTAGTTCACGCGGATATACGACCGATGGCCGTATTAAACCTAATGTATGTGCAAGGGGAGAAGGTGCCTATGTGTATCGACCTGATGGGACCATTACTCTAGCGAATGGAACCAGTTTTAGTTCACCAATCATTGCAGGAGCTGCTGCCTGTCTATGGGAATCATCGCCCAATGCTACTGCTCAGGACGTTATTAAGGCCTTGGAGGTAAGTAGTTCGCACTATTACACTAAGAACGAGCGCATTGGGTACGGCATACCTAATATGAAGTTTGCTCGGTTCTATCTAAGCTCAAACCCTGGGAATGAGATTGCTGTGTATCCAAATCCATTTCCAGACCACCTAATCTTCTTCTTACCTGACGATAATACGACGGATATTTCGCTGGAATTAAGAGATATGTACGGGCGTATCGTGGCGAGTGAGGTAATAACAGGACGACGTTACCAATTCCGATGGGTTCCCGGTGAGTACATCGCTGCGGGTACTTATTTCCTGAAAATAACCCGAGGTTCAAAAACGCAGGTTACTCAGGTATTTAAGATCTAATTACTTACCGTCGAAGAAGCCACTCATAACCTTGCGTAGGCCACTCACAGCAAGGAATACAGCGACAAGCATGATTGCGATAGACAGAGCGGTCCAATACCATGCACCACTGGTTCCTTTTCCGATATAAAGGGACGGTCCAACGAATATAAAGGGAAAGGACCAAGCCAGTCGAAATAGGCCTGCGACGATGAGATCTTGATTGCTTTTATTTCCGCTCATTGTTGTACGAATCTACAGCAGCTCTTACACTGCCGTGTTTTAATAGTAATTCCTGCGCCAATTCACTCTCGATTCCGAGCGCGTCAGCAACCATACGTGTACCGCGATCTACCAACTTATCGTTAGAAAGTTGCATGTCTACCATTTTGTTGCCTTTCACACGCCCCAATTTGATCATGGTAGCCGTAGTAATCATATTCAGTACCATCTTCTGGGCAGTTCCAGATTTCATACGTGTAGAGCCTGTGAGAAACTCAGGACCAACAACTACGGCAATCTCGTGCTGAGCCGCCATTCCTAGGGGACTCCCTGCGTTACATGTAATACAACCGGTTAACAGCCCTTGATTGTTCGCAGCCTCAATTCCTCCAATAACGTACGGCGTGGTGCCACTAGCAGCAATCCCAACAACGGTATCTAATGAATGTATCTCGTACGCTTGTAAATCGTTCCAAGCGCCTGTGGTGCTGTCTTCAGCATTTTCAACAGCCTTGCGAATGGCACTATCACCACCGGCTATTAGGCCAATGACCATATCATGGCTAACGCCAAAAGTTGGAGGGCATTCGCTGGCATCTAGAATTCCAAGTCGCCCCGAAGTCCCTGCACCAATGTAGAACAATCGTCCACCTTGCTCCATACGAGGCACCAAAGCCTCAATGAAAGCAGTAATGGAGGGTATTTGCTCACCAACAGCATGTGCCACCTTTTGATCTTCGGAATTGATTCCATGCACTAAATCAGAAACACTCTTGTGTTCTAGGTTTGAATGCAAGCTATCCTGTTCTGTCGTCCTCATTTCTTCTTCATTTTTGCCATGTAGAAGCCGTCATTATGGGCTCCAGGGTCAACAGTACGTTCCTCGACCAATTCAAAATCATCGTTGTTTTCCAAAAACTGTCGTACCTGACGACCATTTTCCATTGGTAAAATACTACAGGTCGCATAAACAAGCGTACCTCCTGATTTGAGCATTCTAGGATAACGGTGGAGAATATCGGCTTGAACACCCTCAAGTCGCTCTAAATGCTCTGGCTGCAGTTTCCATTTCGTGTCTGGTTCTCGCTTTATGACACCCGTTCCAGAACAAGGGACATCCAACAAGAGGTAGTCGGCGGTTTCAGTAAGTTTTTCTAAAATCTTCGGTTCTTCCCAAGCTCTAGTATCTACGATATCTAAACCGCTCCTTTGTGTTCTCTTCTTGAGTTCTCCTAGCTTTCGACCCTCAACATCCATGGCGATGAGCTGACCCTGATTTTGCATCAATGCACCTAGTAGCAGCGTCTTACCACCTGCACCTGCACAGGCATCAATGGTCGTACTACCCGGGGAAGGATTCAAGAAATATCCTATTTGCTGAGAACCGGCATCTTGAACTTCAAAATTTCCATTCTGAAATCCAGGTATATTGTTTAATCTAGGACGTCCTTTCAGATAAAACGCATTTTCAAATACAGGATGCGTATGCACCTCTATGTTATGCGCCGCCAATTCTTCTAACACCTCTTCAGGGCTCGCCTTCAGCGTATTCACACGAATATTCACTGTATTGGGAACGTTCATGTTTCGTGCAATCTCGGGCCATTTATCGCCCAATTGGCTAGATGCAAGCTCATTGAACCATTCAGAATAGCTCTCCTTATCTTGAATTCGATCTAATTGTGCCAGGCGCTCTTTTACCGGAAAATCTCTCACCGCATCAAACTTTGGCCAATCGGGGAGGGTATAACCTCTCCATTGCCAGTAGATGCCGAATAGCTTTTGCAAGTCCTTTCGTTTGGTGGAAGGTTCACGGTCGTAAAGAGCCCACAATAAGCCCCACCAACGCACCATTTCATAGGTATGTTCTGCGACGAAACTTCGATCGCGCGAACCCCACTTTTTATTTTGCTTAAGCAATCTTTCGACTACTCGGTCTGCATAAATGCCCTTTCCAAAGCTCATTTCAAGTGCCTCAAGGACACCCGCCACTGTATTTGGAAATAGACGAGGTTCTTTCATTAGATGGCAGGAAACTTGATCGGATCCTTTTCATTCATCATGGCATAGATTTCCTCAACCATATCGTCTAGCGAAGGCTTCGAGAAATAATCGCCGTCAGAGGCGAATGCCGGTCTGTGATCTTTAGAACTTACCGTTTTCGGCGCTGCATCCAAATATTGATAGCCGCCTTGATCTTCAAGGATGTGCTGGAGTAAGAATGCGCTTGCTCCTCCGCGAACGTCTTCATCTACAATGACCAACGTATTGGTCTTCTTGAGAGAAGCTGCTACATCATGATTGGTATCAAACGGAATGAGGCTCTGTGCATCAATGAGCTCAACACTAACACCCAGCTCTGTGAGTTCGGCGACTGCGGCTTCCGCTATTAAACAGTTTGATCCGTAAGTCAACATGGTAATGTCAGTTCCTTCGTTCAAAACTTCAACTTCACCAATCGGTGTTGTGAATTCACCCAGGTTGGTAGGAAGCATTTCCTTACGACGGTAGCCATTGAGACACTCAATCACTAGGGCAGGGTTGTCCAACTGAAGTAATTTGTTGTAGAAACCTGCTGCTTTCGTCATGTTACGTGGAACTAGCACATACATCCCTTTGATGCTATTGATAATGGTTCCCATAGGAGATCCAGAATGCCAAATCCCTTCCAAACGGTGTCCTCGTGTACGTACAATGGTAGGTGCCTTTTGACCACCAACAGTACGATAATGTACTGTCGCCAAATCGTCGGACATGATTTGAAGGGCATAGAGCAAATAATCCAAATACTGAATTTCAGCAATAGGGCGGAGGCCACGCATGGCCAAACCAATACCCTGTCCCATAATGGTTGCTTCACGAATACCGGCATCTGCTACACGTGTTTCTCCGTATTTTGCCTGCATTCCTTCAAGGCCTTGATTTACGTCCCCGATTTTACCGCTATCCTCTCCGAAGACCATGGTCTGTGGATACAATTCAAAGAGTTTATCAAAATTATCTCTGATAACTATTCTGGCATCTACCTCCTGTGTTTCGTTGTACTGTGCTGGGGTAGAGGATAGTAAGTCGTTAGAAGGATTCTCACTGTACAGATGTGAGCTGTATCGACGCTCCTGATCAGCCTTACTCAATGAAAGCCAATTCTTTAACCCGGAAGTATCAACCCTGTTATCGCCTCGAACAATACGTAAGGCTTTCCGAGCTGCTTTGAAACTATGTGCGACTTCTACATCCTCAACGGCTTCTAATTCCTTGATGGTATTGGTTATAAAAATGCCTTTTTCGCCTTGCTGTTGCATGGCTTTTAGAATAGATAGCACCTCACTGCGTAAACGTTTTGGTACCTCTTGGTAAATGATCCAAGCCGCTTTCTTGCCTTCGCGAGCTGATTTTTTAGCTTCTTTTGTGAGCTGGTCCAATTCTTCCTGGGTAGCAATACCTTGGTTAATCATCCACTCGCCGAACTTAAGGATACAATCGTGGTCTTTTTCCCACTGAAGACGCCCCTTACTCTTATAACGTTCATGCGAACCACTGGTACTGTGTCCTTGTGGCTGAGTCATTCCTTTAACATGGATCATTACAGGCACATGCTCCTCACGGGCAACCTGTCCCGCTTTAGTAAACGTATTAATTAGGGCAGGGTAGTCCCAGGCTTCAACGACGAAGATGTCGTATCCATTGCCCTTTTCATCGCGCTGAAATCCTTTGAGAATCTCCGAAATATCTTCTTTAGTGGTTTGGTATTCAGCACCCACTGAAATGCCATATTCATCGTCCCAAATAGAAATAACCATGGGTACTTGAAGAACACCTGCTGCGTTTATAGTCTCAAAAAACAGACCTTCAGAAGTAGAGGCATTTCCGATGGTTCCCCATGCAACTTCATTACCTTCATTACTGAACTTCTCAGAACCTTCAAACTTTACTTCTTTGAAAACCTTTGAAGCTTGGGCGAGGCCAAGCAAACGTGGCATTTGGCCGGCTGTCGGGCTAATATCCGATGAACTGTTGTATTGATTGGTCAGATTAACCCAGTTACCATCTTTATCTAAACTGCGTGTAGCAAAGTGTCCATTCATTTGACGTCCACCAGCCATAGGCTCGTGCTCAACATCTGTCACAGCATATAATGACGTAAAGAATCCGACAGAATCCAGCTCTCCCAGAGCCATCATGAAAGTTTGATCTCTGTAGTAACCGCTTCGGAAATCACCTCTTTTAAAAGCTTTAGCCCATGCAATTTGAGCCAATTCTTTACCGGCACCAAAAATTCCAAATTTGGCTTTACCAGTAAGCACTTCTCGACGACCCATTAACGAGCATTCACGAGATAGAACGGCGGTAAAATAATCGTGATGAATCTCTTTCTTGAAATCGAGGTAACTGATTTCCTTCTGCTTATCTGTCATAGTATTTGGGTAGAGCTAGGTTAAACTCACCACAAATATACGCCATTATCCACCTAGAAAAGGCGCTTGAATACAAAGAGAACGAACAGTGTGATGACGATTAATAGAGCGACTTGTATACCTCCACTGCGGTAGTGAATCTTGTGCATCGCTAAATCTTTGCGGTAACTGATAAATAGAAAGGTCAAAAACGCTAAGGCGAATATGCCAGCAAAAATCCAATGTCCTGTTGTAATGTTCTCCATAGCGTCAAATTTACTTTCTTTGAAGCATAAAATAGAGCAAATGAAAAAGCAATTAAACCACGTCGAAAAATTTCACGATACGTTTGGAATTCCGAATGAATACGCGCCAAAAGCGACTATTAGCAATGATCTAATTGATTTGCGCTTTAAGCTAATGGCTGAGGAGAACGAAGAATACCTAGAGGCTGCTAAAAACGGGGATTTGGTTGAAGTTGCAGATGCGTTAGGCGATATGATGTATATCCTTTGTGGAACTATTTTGAGTCACGGTATGCAGCACAAAATAGAAGAGGTTTTTGAAGAAATACAACGCAGTAACATGAGTAAACTTGGTGAGGACGGTAAGCCTATATACAGAGAGGATGGAAAGGTTTTAAAAGGCCCCAACTACTTCAAACCTAACATTGCTAAAATCATTGAAGGGTAGGCCTGGTTTGAAATTTTGAAGTACGCTGCTCAAATAATGGCGTACATCCGGGCAAACTTTTCATTTCTTCGCTAGCACTGTCCCAAGGAGCATAAGTGGCTTCAACACCCTTATTCGCATTTATCTTTCTTACGTTACCATCCTCGAATGATATCGATATATACGCACACGCAGTTTTGTTTACACCCTCAACAACCTGATCGTCATTGATACTATGGGTGATGTTTTGGGCATTCCCGCGCAGTTCAAGGGAGTGAATCGCGTTATCCATGAATTTCCCTTCCAATTCTTTTCCTACAGCTTGATCGAAGTGAATAGAGTCATCAGTTAAACTAACGATAGCAGTATTACCCATCAGGAACAGGCTATCTAAGGCTTCATCGAGAAGTGATAATACTGCGGAATCGCAGGTAAACTGACTGTTTTCACTCCACATACGAGGACTAGGATACAACGTTAACTCCTCGTTAGTTTCGGTATAGTTTAAGAATTCACTTTTTCCTTGAAAATCGGTGCTGTAAAACGAAGTATTATGCTGTAGGTCTACCTTTCTATATCCCATGGAGTCTGTTCGTATATGCAAAGTGTCGCCTTTTGCATATAATGTGTCTTCACCCATCCTCTGGCGGTAATACACGGGGAAATGAGCGTCGACAAAGTTGGGTTCCTTGGTATAGTCGATAAATTCAGATTCAAGAACAAGACCTTGAGCAGTATCAGCTACTAGGGCATTACCAAAAAGTCGTCCAGCTTCGGATTTTAGATTATAACTAATCGAATCAGATTCGATATAATTACCTGGAGCACTGATGCTCGCACCTTGGCCTAGATTGAGCTGTGCACTTTCTGCAAGATATTCGCCGATGCTGCAAAGAATAGTGGTGCTGTCTCGAAGGAGGGTGGAAGGCCCGGCAAATTCATACCTGTTGGTATTAGGAAAATACAAGAGCGTATCGGTGTAAAGGGAATACGTAGAATCTAAAGCTTCAACGTTGCCTCTTAACCATACCGTTTCGTAATCTGTGTTATAAGACCCTCTATCCGCTGTTAACTCTAACGACTTTCTCAACAGGGTACTACGAACAGTGTAATAAGCGGTTGCACTCTTTCTATCGTAAAAGAGTTGTTTGGTATTTAATTGAGAAGATGGGGTGGTTAGCTGCACATTCTGGCTGATAGTAAATGTTCTACTCTCGCCGTCGTAGTCTAAGCGATTCCCCGTGATAACCGTTGTGTCTGCCTGAACGATTCGAACATTTTTGAATGCTTTGAATTCGTTTTGAGGCTGTATTAATACGGCAGAATCACAAGTCATTACCGCCACATCTTGTTGAAGGCCTACGTTTCCTCTCAAATAATAAATTCGTGAGCCGTCTTTCTGCTTAACGATATCCGTAATGTCAGAGCTGAGAATACGAATCTTAGTCTGTGCCTCTACAGAGGTACAGACAAAAAGAAGGGCCCATCCAAAAAGAAAGGCCCTCATCATTATTTTCTCATAATAGTTTGCGCTCGGTCAGGGCCTACGCTGATTAAAGAAATCGGCACACCTACTTCTTTCTCAATGTAATTGATGTACGATTTAAAGCTCTCAGGGAATTCATCTTCCGAGGTCATCTTCGTGAGATCTTCATCCCAACCGGCTACTTCAGTGAAAATTGGCTCAATCAAATCCTCCTCAAGCTTATAAGGAAGGTGTTCAATGACCTCACCTTTGTAGCGGTAGGCGGTACAAACCTTTAAGTTTCCAATACCACTAAGAACATCACCTTTCATCATCATCAGTTCTGTAACGCCATTTACGTCGATAGCGTATTTAAGCGCAGGTAAATCTAACCAGCCACATCTTCTAGGACGACCTGTAGTGGCTCCAAATTCGTGACCTTGTGCTTGAATCGTCTCCCCAGTTTCATCAAACAATTCCGTAGGGAAGGGGCCTGAACCTACACGGGTACAGTACGCTTTGAAAATACCGTAAACATTTTTGATACGATTTGGGGCAACACCTAGGCCCGTGCAAGCTCCAGCACAAGTGGTATTTGAAGACGTTACGAACGGGTAAGTCCCGAAATCTATATCCAGCAAGGTACCTTGAGCACCTTCGGCCAAAATTGTTCTGCCATCCTTGATTGCCTGGTGTACATAAGGTTCGCTGTCAATGATGTCGAGCGTTCTTAGGTACTCAATAGCTTCAAACCATGTCGGCTCAAGTTCACTTAAATCATAAGTGAAATCAGGATATCCACTTAGTAATTGCTTGTGTTTGGTAACGAGATGGTTGTAAAGTTCTTGGAAGTTGTCCAATTGGATATCACCAACCCGAAGGCCATTTCTACCGGTTTTATCCATGTATGTCGGTCCAATTCCTTTAAGGGTTGAACCTATCTTTTTCTTTCCTTTTGCAGCTTCACTTGCCGCGTCTAGAAGGCGGTGCGATGGCAAAATAAGATGTGCCTTTCGAGAGATTTTTAGACGAGAAAGCACATCAGGTTCTTGTGCGATTAGTTTGTCCAATTCGCCCTTAAAGATTACTGGATCAATCACCACACCGTTTCCAACAACATTACAAACCTTCTCATGGAATACTCCAGAAGGAATGGTGTGTAGTACGTGTTTCTTGCCTTCAAATTCAAGCGTGTGTCCTGCATTCGGACCGCCTTGAAAGCGTGCGATAATGTCATACTTACGCGTAAGTACATCAACAATCTTTCCTTTTCCTTCATCTCCCCATTGGAGACCTAGTAGTACATCTACTGCCATGGCTTAAGTCATTAGGATTCCTTCTTTTTTGCGTAAAAATACAAGCTGTGGCTGCTTACATCTACGTTAAAGACTTCCTCTATCGTTTTTTTAATGTTTTCAATTCTAGGATCGCAGAACTCATAAACTTCACCTGAATCTAAAATGACATGATCGTGCTGCTTGTTGAAATATGATTTCTCGTAAAAGCTCTGATTCTGACCAAACTGATGCTTTCGAATCAACCCACAAGTAAGCAGTAATTCAATGGTATTGTAAAGTGTTGCTCGCGATACTCGATAGTTCTTGGATTTCATGTTTAGATACAAAGTTTCAACATCAAAGTGATCGTTACTCTCGTAGACCTCTTTAAGTATGGCGAAGCGTTCGGGAGTTTTACGTTGCTTGTTTTCCTCCAGAAAAGTGCTAAACACCTTTTTTACTTGTTCCTGTGCGTCTAAATGGCTCATGTGAGAACTAAAGCGCTAAAATACTTCTACTAATTGAATTTACCCACCCTATTTACCGCGCTAATTCCCTCTAGTGACTTGATATTGTTAATAGTGTCTGTTAATCCCACTTTATCCGCGACTTCTATGGTTAACTGACCTGTGAATAACCCATCATCTACTGAGAAGGAAATCGCTTTAATATTGATGTTTAAGTCTTCAGATACAATTTTGGTCACATCATTTACGATACCGACTCTATCTGCTCCAGTAATTTCAATATTCACGGTCACCTTGGCCCGTTCGGTGGCAATCCAGTTTGCTTTCATGACCCTATTGGCGAATCGTCCTTGGAGCATTACAGCGTTTGGACAATCGTGTCTATGTACCTTGATGCCTTCTGCAGTGGTAATAAAGCCAAATACGCGTTCGCCAGGCAAGGGAGAGCAGCATTTGGCCAACGAATAGTCAAGTTTTTGTTCGTCATTTCCAAAGACAAGTTCAACATGTTCTGCGCCACTATCTTTTGGCTTTTGACCTTTATTTGCAAGCTTTGCCTTGGCGTAAGAACTCTTGACGATTCTCGAACGGAAATAGTTTACAAAACCCGATGTCTCGCGTGCATACTGACGAAGCTTCTTGTTATCAATGACACCAAGCCCAACTTTATAGTACAGTTCTTCAGGGTTTTTTAGGCCGTAATAGTTGACCAATTTTTGAATGTTACTTGATGTCGCTTTTAGCTTTAGGACGCGCAATTTGCGCTCAAGCATCATGAAGCCTCGTCCAGAGATTATTTGTTTTTCCTTCTTCAGCGATCTTTTAATGCGCTGTTTCGCCTTTCCTGTTTTTACAAAACTCAGCCAATCTTCCTTCGGCTCTTGCTTCATAGAAGTCAATATTTCGATCTGATCACCCGATTTAACTGGGGTGGAGAGTGGAACCAATTTTCCATTGACCTTAGTCCCGAGGCAGCGTGCTCCAACATCACTATGTATATCAAAAGCAAAATCAAGCGCTGTTGCACCTTTGGGCAGCGTGCGCATTTCTCCTTTTGGTGTAAAGACGAAAATCTCGGATGCGAAAAGATTCATCTGAAAACTTTCTATGAAGTCTTCATTGTCGTTGTCAGGGTCTTCTAGAAACTCCTTAATCCGCATCAGCCAAGTATCCAATGAATTCGATCCAGAGCTATCTTCTTTATACTTCCAATGCGCTGCAAAGCCGTTTTCAGCTACATCATCCATTCTAGCTGTTCGTATTTGAACTTCGACCCATCTACCGTCTGGTCCCATCACTGTAGTATGGAGACTCTCGTAACCGTTGCTTTTCGGAGATGAGATCCAATCCCTTAAGCGAAGTGGGTTAGGACTGTAGTTTTCAGTGACAAGAGAGTATGCTTTCCAACAATCTGCCTTTTCTTGCTCTAATGAAGAGTTAAGAATGATTCGGATAGCATACTTATCATAGACTTCATCAAAGCGAACGCCTTGGTTTTTCATCTTACGACGAATGGAATAAATACTCTTGGTCCGCTTTTTTATTTTAAAGGATAACCCTGCCTCATTAAGCTCTTTTTCGACTGTAGCTACAAATTTGTTTAAGTATGTGAAATCCGCTTTCTCAAGAGCCTCCATCTGATGGTGAATCTCAGCATACACTTCTGACTCCGTGTACTTTAGGCTTTTATCCTCAAGCTCTGTTTTAATGCGATATAAACCCAGTCTATGGGCTAGAGGAGCGTAAATAAACAGAGTTTCGGAAGCCTTAGTAAGCTGCTTGTGAGAGGGCATTCCATGCATAGTTCGCATGTTGTGCATGCGGTCAGCAATCTTGATGAGAATTACGCGGATATCGTCACTGATTGTAAGCAGCATTTTCCGGTAGTTTTCAAGTTGCATGTTATTATCTACGGTAGTAACACCACTGATCTTGGTCAAACCATCGATGAGTTTGGCAATATTTTTACCAAACATGCTTTCGATATCGTCAAGCGTATAATCACTGTCTTCTACAACATCATGCATCAACGCCGTGGCAATACTGGTAGGGCCAAGACCAATTTCCGTGGCAACTATCTGCGCTACCTCAATAGGATGAGTGATATAGGGTTCTCCCGTTTTTCTCCTTATCCCGTTGTGTGCATCATTGGCAAGTCGAAAAGCACGCTTTATCAGATCGACATCGTCCTTATCTGTCTTGTATTCAATGCTGTTCAATAAATCTTTGAACGCATTGTCAATGAGTGCTTTATCTTCTGGGTTCCAATCAGTCATTTAGTCAAGGAGGAAAATGGTTGGTCGTTTGTGTAAATCAGGCAAATTTCTTGCCCAATCGGCAATAGTCTTAGTTTCAATGTACTCATTTTGCAGCGTGATATCGCAGGCGATGCACAACTTTGTCTCAGGATGGAGGACTTTTAAGAGTTCTTCTACAAGTTTATTATTGCGATAAGGAGTCTCCATGAAGATCTGAGTAATACCGTCCTTTAAATCCTTTGTCATCGCCTGAAAAACGCGCTTCCGAATACCTTGGTCGAAAGGAAGGTATCCTCGAAAGGTGAATTGCTGTCCGTTACATCCACTGCCCATTAGTGCCAGAAGGATAGAGGAGGGGCCGACTAAAGGTTTGACGGAAAGTCCTTTACGATGTGCTATACTAACGATCTCTGCTCCAGGATCGGCAACACAGGGGACTCCAGCTTCTGAAATAATCCCAACATTCTCACCTCTTTCTACAGGATTTAAAAAACCAGGTAGGTCCAATGGATCGGTGTGCTTATCAAGAATCTCGATGCTTATGTCTCGCTGTACTTTCTCTGGAAGAAGACGCTTGATGAAGGCTCTAGCTGTTTTTTCATTCTCCACAATAAAATACTCTAGTGAATCAATGATCTTCACTACATCTGGAGGAAGTATTTCAGAGAAATTGTCTTCCCCTAAGCTATTAGGAATTAAATATATAGATCCTTTCATGAGTGCTGTTCTAAGAATTTGTCAATGGCCAAGTCAAGCATATCATATACCTCTTCAAAGCCACGCTGTCCACCTGTATATGGATCAGGCACCTGCCTATTTTCTCCTGGATAAGCTTCATTCATGATTAAGCGCACTTTTGCTTTTGATGCTTCGTCTGGAGCAAGTCTCGTAATGTTCGTGTAGTTGGAGCTGTCCATGGCGAAAATTACATCGAACCTTTCAAAATCTTCGGCTAAAAATGGTCTTGAACGCTGCTGGTCTATATTCAATCCGCGGCCTTTTGCCGTAATGATAGATCGAGTATCAGGTCGCTCACCTTCGTGCCAACCGGACGTTCCCGCACTGTCAATATACCAGTCTTCAGGTGCCTTTGATTCTAAAATTCCATGTGCAAGGGGAGAACGGCAAATGTTTCCCAAGCATACCATAAGTACATTCATAAAAAAAGTCAGTACCCGAAGATACTGACTCTTTTATGCATTCATAGTATAAAATTAAGCGAGTGTCAATCTCTTTTGTAGATCGTCAACGTAAGTCTTAAATCGCTTATCTGTTTCTTTTAAATTGTTCACTGTACGGCAGGCGTGTAGAACGGTAGCATGATCTTTATTCCCGCACTGCTGACCGATAGAAGCAAGGCTGTTTTTAGTCAATTGTTTTGAGAAATACATGCTTAATTGACGGGCTTGTACAATTTCTCTCTTACGCGTTTTCGATTTGAGTAATTCTAGTGGCATGTCGAAATAATCGCAAACAACTTTTTGAATAAAATCGATCGAGATTTCACGAGTAGTACTCTTTACGAACTTATCTACCATCGACTTTACAAGTTCCATGGTGATTTGCTTTTTATTCAAAGAGCTTTGCGCTAGAATACTAATAAGAGCACCCTCGAGTTCACGAACATTAGAATTAATAGAGTAGGCGATAAACTCGACAATATCTTGCTCTACTTCAATGCCGTCATTGTACAGTTTCTTGCCCAAGATGGCTACACGCGTCTCAAGTCCCGGCTTTTGTAAATCAGCACTCAAGCCCCACTTAAAGCGACTTAACAAGCGCTGTTCCATTCCTTGAAGTTCCACAGGAGCTCTATCTGAGGTCAGGATTATTTGCTTCCCGTTTTGATGCAAGTGGTTAAAAATTTCAAAGAAAACATCTTGAGTCTTCTCCTTTCCTGAAAAACTCTGAACATCATCTATGATCAACACATCAATCATTTGATAGAAGTGCACAAAATCGTTTTTGGAGTTGTTACGTATGCTATCAATGAACTGCTGCGTGAATTTCTCAGCGCTTACATACAAAACAGTCTTCTCTGGGTAGTTGTCTTTGATTTCTACACCGATAGCATGTGCCAAGTGAGTTTTTCCAAGACCAACACCTCCATACAACATTAATGGGTTGAATGAAGTACCTCCAGGACTCTTTCCAACGGCTAAACCAGCTGATCTTGCTAGTCTATTGCAATCACCTTCAATAAAATTATCGAAAGTGTAGTTAGGGTTTAGTTGACTATCAATATTCAACTTCTGCAATCCAGGAATCACAAAAGGATTTTTAATACTCTTTTCATTGGTAATAGCCACAGGCATGTTAACGCTCTGAGGTTTGTGCTTACGACGTCCTGAACTCGGTAGTTTCATTGTTGGCGGCGTACTGTTGTCATAGGAGTTCTCCATG
The DNA here is from genome assembly GCA_049631665.1 of Schleiferiaceae bacterium. Taxonomy (GTDB): domain Bacteria; phylum Bacteroidota; class Bacteroidia; order Flavobacteriales; family Schleiferiaceae; genus UBA10364. Next base: position 1,493 of record JBNAAX010000040.1, on the reverse strand, counting down.
ACTATACTATATACCAGTTTTGCACCTTCACCCAGCCCTTTAGTGATAGCAGCCTTTAGTAAGGAAATGTAGTTTTCTTCAAGGTACTCAAAGAAGAATTTTGAAGGAACTTGGACCGTAAGAACGGTGCCTTGAATTTTAATCGGTTTGATAGGCGAAAACCAGGTTTCATAACACTGGTCATCAACGTTATCCTTGATAAATTCTAAAGCTTCATTCCAAATAGTCCCAACTGTTTTACTCATGGCTCAAAAAAGGTCCCGTCTCGAGGTTGTTCAAGTCTCGAGACCGTGTTCGTGTGTCTCTTAAAAATAAGGGGGCTGCGCAGAGGAAAATTTTCCTCTTTGGCTTGCATTACAAATCTGTTGATAAATTCTCTTTCAACAAAATTTTTTTAGGGTTGTGTTAATAAAAAGTTTTTCTTAAGGGATTTGTAACTAACTGATAATCAGCATCTAAATAAAACCGTCAAATTTTTTCAGTATAAAATACCACAATCGCCTCAATGTGTTGAAAATTCGCGGCTTGCAGAAGATTCGGACCTAAAAATCGACTTTCAAAAATCTTAGATTTACCTCATGGAAAAAATAAATTTGAAAGGAATTTTCAAGTTTCGCCCTAGATATTCTGAGACCGATCAGATGGGTGTGGTCTACTACGGTAATTACGCTACCTATTTTGAGGTGGGTCGCGTCGAATTATTACGCGATTTAGGTATGAGCTACGCGGAGATGGAAAAGTCTGGAACAATGCTCCCAGTAGTCCATCTTGATATGGACTTTAAGGCCGGTGCGAAATACGATGAAGAACTCGTGCTTGAAACCTCCATTCGTGAAGTCCCTTCTAGAAAGATATCATTTTACCACACGCTCATGAATAAGGAGGGTAAAACTTTGGTTACGGGTAAAGTAGTATTAGTATTTGTCGATACTAAAACTTTCAAAACAAAACAGTGTCCGGCAGATTTTAAAGCACTACTAATCAAGGCTTCTTCAGCACAGTCGTAATTCCTGTTGAACTCGTAGTGTGAATAACACTAGGAACATCCTCCAGATGCAACTCATTCATCGCTGTTCCTGAAGACAACAGCTGGCCGTTTAAACTATATATCTGGTACGAATAGGTTTCGTCAGAAGGGAATTTCACCTTAACAGCGCCTTCATAACTCAAATAAGGCGTTTTCTGGCCTTTATTCTCTTCTTCAATAGAAATCCCGCTCAGTATGTTTTTTGGTGCTCCAAATGCTGCGTAAATGGCTTGCGAGTAGTTCCCATTATTCACTATTGAGTCAGCGGACAACATATTTTCCGCGATGTCACGTAAACTTTGAAAGGACATGAGTTGATAAAGGCTTTCTAGAACTATTTTATCCGCAAGTGAGTCATTCACTGTGGTAGCCGCACTAAACTCAAGCATTGCACCGACCATGATATCTGTGTGCTGATAGATGTTCCAAAATGAAGTTATAGTGTTGTAATCCTTTTGTCCGTCAT
>JBNAAX010000039.1:0-18634 GCA_049631665.1 Schleiferiaceae bacterium | reverse complement strand
TGGTCTTTAATTACCCCATGGACAACATGCCCGTTGACAAAAAGGAGAACTATGTCAAGCGTTGTGTAGGGACGCCTGGAGATAGTTTGGAAGTGATCGATACCAAAGTTTTTGTCAATGGAAATGCCATGCAGTTTCCGGATCGAAGTTTCCCTCAGTTCTTATACTATGTGCAGACCAACGGACAAGGTTTTAGTAAAAAACGTCTAAAAAAGGACTTTGACATCAATTACCTCACCTCGGAACAGCAACGCAGTTACCCCACAGATCAAGACGTCTATCAGCGTACTCAGACGGATTACATCATGTTCTTACAAGAACAACACGTAGATGATATCCTGGCTTTACCAAACGTAGTAAAGGTTTGGCCGGTTATTGCTAGTCGTCCCGGAAGTCCTATAGATTCTTCAAAACCTGCAAGTCTCCTTGAAATTGAGGCGGGTCAAGCTCAAGAAATTCTATTCCCTAACCCTGATACAGGTCACGGTGAACGTCCATACAACGACACGTGGGACAACTTTGGCCCTATACTCATTCCTGCCGCAGGTCAAACGGTGGATTTAACAGAGAAAAATTTGAATTCTTTCCGGAGAATCATCGGCGAATACGAAGGTCATGATTTGAAAATCAATAAAGACGGCCAAGCTTTTATCGACGGAGAACTGGCAAGTACCTACACGTTTGAAAAGAACTATTACTGGATGATGGGAGACAATCGCCACAACAGTTTGGACGCTCGAAAGTGGGGGTATGTTCCTGAAGACCACATTGTTGGTAAGCCAGTATTTATTTGGATGAGCTATGATAAGCACGGTGAAGGGTTTGAAAAAATCCGTACTGATCGCGTTTTCACTACCGTTAATGGAGAAGGCGAACGTCAAAGCTATTTCTGGCATTTCATCGTATTGCTTGGATTGTACCAAGTCGTACAATTCTTGAGAAAGCGCAAAAAGTAAATATGCAAACGGTTCTTTCTACTGCATACTTCCCTCCTGCTTTATGGGTGGCGCATGCAGTACAGGGACATGGATTGCTGCTCGAAGCGCACGAATCTTTTCAAAAGCAGAGCTACCGTTCTCGAACAGAAATTGCTGGTCCCAACGGAAGACAGATTTTAAGTGTACCGGTAGACCGAAGTATCAAGGAAATACTTTCCACTCCAGTATCTTACGGCGAGCCGTGGGTAAAAAATCATCTCAAATCGATAGAAACAGCGTATTCTAACGCACCTTTCTTCGAAGTTTTGTTTCCAGATATCGAAGCGATATTTGAGCATGAGTATGAGACACTTTGGGAGTTAAATAAGCGTACTATTGAGCTCTACTTTTATTGGCTAGAATTAAAAAATCCGTTGGGTACTACATCATCTTTCGAGTTGGATATTGCCGGTATCGACGCCAGGGCCTTGCATCCAAAGAAAAATTCACAGATTCCTTTTCCACAATACCTGCAAGTTTTCCAGGAAAAAAATGGGTTTGAAAGCAACTTGAGTGCTTTAGATGTGTTCTTTAACTTAGGACGTAGTTCTTGGGACTACTTTCAAGAATTGAACCTTAGACAGAAATAACCCAAATACCACCATGAATCTAGCATTCAACAAAAACGAAGACGAGCTAAAGCTTTTGGTACGCGAAATGGCTCGCAGACATGCCCTCATTGAAAAAGGAGGCGGTGCTAAAAAATTGCAAAAGCAACGCGATGCAGGCAAAATGACAGCACGGGAACGCATCTCGTTCTTGGTTGATTCTGGGAAGCCTTGCCTTGAGATAGGTGCATTTGCCGGAGAGGGAATGTATGAAGAGTATGGAGGTTGCCCTGCGGGAGGTGTTGTCGTAGTGCTGGCCTACGTCCAGGGCAGACAATGTATTGTTGTCGCTAACGACGCATCAGTCAAAGCAGGTGCTTGGTTTCCTATCACGGGTAAAAAGAATCTCAGAGCCCAGCAAATTGCTTTAGAGAATCATACACCTATCATCTATCTGGTTGATAGCGCGGGCGTGTTTTTGCCGCTTCAGGACGAGATATTTCCAGACCGTGAGCACTTTGGTAGAATATTCCGCAACAATGCCATCATGAGCGGGATGAACATTCCGCAAATCTCGGCCATCATGGGAAGCTGTGTGGCTGGAGGAGCTTATTTGCCCATTATGAGCGATGAAAGCCTAATTGTTAAGGGCAGCGGCAGCATATTTCTAGCAGGTAGCTATTTAGTAAAGGCTGCTATAGGTGAAGACATTGATAATGAAACTTTAGGTGGTGCTGATACGCACTGCGACTTAAGCGGCGTCACTGACTACAAATGTGAAGACGATGCAGAAGCACTGACCACTATCAAAGACTTAGTCGATAAAATGGGCGCACGTCCAACGGCCGGTTTCAGCAAGGTAAAGGCAAAAGCGCCGGCTAGACCGAGCGATGAAGTTTATGGTCACATTCCTTTCGATAGAAAGCCGTTCGATTCAAAATTGATTATTGAATGCCTAGTTGATGCAGATAGCTGGAAAGAGTATAAAGCTACCTACGGCAAGACCATCATATGTGGTTATGCCCGAATTGATGGATGGGCAGTAGGTATTGTTGCCAACAACAGAAAAGTGACGAAAAATGCGAAAGGCGAAATGCAATTTGGCGGAGTCATTTACAGCGATAGTGCGGATAAAGCCTCTCGTTTTGTGGCCAATTGTAATCAGAAGAAAATCCCTCTAGTCTTCCTTCAAGATGTAACTGGCTTTATGGTCGGCAGTAAAAGCGAACATGGCGGCATTATCAAGGACGGCGCTAAGATGGTCAATACTGTGGCCAATAGTGTGGTTCCTAAGTTTACGGTGATTGTAGGCAACAGCTATGGTGCTGGTAATTACGCTATGAACGGTACCGCGTACGATCCTCGCCTCATTTTGGCTTGGCCGAATGCAAAACTTGCGGTGATGGGCGGAGCACAGGCCGCAAAGGTGCTCTTACAGATTGAGGCTGCCAGGATCAAAAAGAGTGGTAAGGAATTGAAAGAATCGGAAATGGAGGATCTGAAAAAATCCATCGAAGAACGTTATGAAAAGCAAACGAGTCCGTATTATGCGGCAGCTCGTATGTGGGTAGATGCCATAATTGATCCTGCCGAAACCCGGAATTGGCTCAGTTATGGACTTGAAATGGCCAACAACAACCCAGAGCATAAAGTGTATAACCCTGGAGTAATTCAAGTGTGATGAAAAAACTATGGCTTGTTCTTGCAGTAATTAGTGGACCATTGTTCGCCCAAAACACTTCGTTTGTATCGAAGAAAATGACGGCAGAGTTTGTTGGCACGATTGACCCTGCCCAAAATTCTTCACAAGCCTTAGGATTTTTATACCCGACCGGCGCCCCAGTACCAGGTGGGGACGGTTACAAAAGCTTTATTGCGCAGCAAAAACAACTGCAGGATTACCGCAATTTCCCGCAAGTGCGCTCAGCAGCTAAAACGCAGAACACTCCTACCCCAGTCAAAGGCTTAGGCACTTCATTGTACCGATTAACACCTGCAGGGAATCCATACGACTACACGGGTGGAATCCCGAACGACAATGCAATGGCCATCAGCAAAGACGGAATTCTCTGCGCAGCTGTAAATTCTATTTTTTGGGCACTTGATTTGACCAGTGGAGAATTACTCATGCCAGGTCCTATTGGCATCAAAAGCCTGCAACAAATGGCTGGTGGAACCGCTTTCGAGAATTACTACGATCCTAAGTTGATTTATGATCCTACCCAGGATCGATTTGTAATCGTGTTCCTAAAAGACAATGATGCGGCAAACAGCAGAATTATCGTCTGTTTTAGCTCTACGAACAACCCTTCTGACCCATGGCACGTTTATCGATTAAACGGCAACCCGCTCAACAACAATAGATGGACGGATTTTCCAGCAATTTCATTAAGTGAAACTGGACTGGTTGTAACTGCGAATTTGATCATTCCAGGCGTAAGTTGGCAGGTAGGATTTGACGGTTCAGTGATCTGGCACCTTGATAAAATGGCGGGCTTTAATGGTCAGGATGTAGGTGCTACTGTCTATACCCAGATCAGCCATGACGGTAAGTTTACAAGAAACCTCCACGCGGTTCGAGGCCACGACAATATTGCTGACCAGCTTCAGTTCTTATCCAACCGAAACTTCGATCTTCAGAACGACACTATCTTCCTGATTACGATCAACGAGGGAGCAGACACAACTATTGATACCAAAGCGTTGATTACGAACCTCCCCTACGGTGTTCCGCCCAATGGAAAACAAGGAGACACCGATACCTCAGATGCAACAAAGGGCCTTCAGACCAATGATGGGCGCGTTTTAGGGGCTATTCAAAAAAACGATTGGATTCAATTCGTAAGCACCACCACCCACGGTAATAACGCCAATGCAGCCATCTACCACGGTTATATTTCGAATGCTCAGGGTGAAGCTCCTCAGGTGAGCGCTAGAGTGTTCTATCACAGCGACAGAGATTATGGCTATCCGAATATTGCCTGGACAGGAGCGCACCCGGATCAAATTCAATGCCTCATTGGGTTTAACTACACCTCCATACAAGGGCATCCAGGTGTTGGGGCGGTGCAATTAGGTAACGATACCACTTTCTCCGACCCTATTGATCTGAAAGCCGGCACGACATATGTTGACCGTCACAGCGACAGCTATGAGCGTTGGGGCGATTATTTCGCTATCCAAAACATGTACGATGCCACTGGCAAGCTTATTCCTTCAGAGGTATGGATGGCCGGGTTCTATGGCGATGGACCACAACAAAACAGAACCTACATTGCACAGGTGTTCGGTCAAGATACCCTTGTGCCTCCTCATCCAGACGGCGGTGTAGCTTACCCGAATCCAATTGTTGAAGGACTTTTGCTTACTGTTCAATTCAATCTAGAAGTACAGCAACAGGTCAAGGCACAACTCTTTAATACCAATGGACAGTTCGTTCAAGATTTGACCGGAAGGTTGTTGCCGGAAGGTCCTGCTGAGCTTCTTATTGATATGAACGGTCTGGCCCAAGGCACTTATGTAGTTAGATTGACCGGGGATCAAGGTTTTTCTAAGGTGGAGAGAATCGTGAAGCTCTAAGTGGCAAATACTCATGATTCCAAAAAGTCTCAATATAGACACAGAATAGGATGGGTTTTTGAGTAGGTTTATTACCCTAAAACCAAGAACCTATGTTTATCACGAAGAAACCAAGACAAAAGCCGGCGGCGGTCATCGAGGGATTTCCTCAGCTGCCCTACGACGAAGATGCTTCCAACGATTCAGTAGAAGAGCTCTTCAACTAAAAACACTGCCTCGCTTTCGCGGGGCATTATTTTTTATCGAACCTTCGAAAGGCGTAGGAAATCCTATAAACGATTGCAGAAGTACCAATACTTACGAATGCGATTGCAGGGTTGATCTTTCCGGCGGTTTCCATCATATAGACACTCACTGATAGACTAACAATGGTCATAATCACCAATGAACGCACTACACTCTGTCGATGATGCTTACCGGCCCAATCGTAGAAAATTACTGGTGCTATCCCTATTCCAAGGGCTTTGAAAGTGACCACGATATCCTCTATCCTTTCGAAGAATAATGCAATTAATAGCGCAAGAATACCAACAGCCACTAATGCTTTGCGAATACGGCCAATACCCGAGGCTGCATCTTCATCTTTCTTCGGGAAAAGATCGTTCGTCACATTTAAACTCAATAAGAAGAGATAGGTATCGGAAGTAGATAGAATAGCCGCAAAAAAGGCGATTAAAACAGCCACCTGGAATTCAGGCGGGACAAGTTCCGTAAAGGTCCTTAAGACCATCATCTCGGCATGCTCGTTTGCCACTGCACCAGAGATAGGAAAAGAGCTACGAGCGATAAGTCCAACGTAAGTAAGTGCCACGGTCAATAAAATATTGATGCCCGCTCCTACTCGGAAACTTTGCTTTACCACAACTTCATTCTTCATGGCAAATACCTTCTGCCAATAGTCCTGCGTCGCAAAAGGCGTCAGAATACCTAAAAGCAAAAAAGCAATGATATTCACTGCTCCAGCATTGAAGGGCTGGTACATTTCTTCGGGAACATCTCCTCCCTCATTAATGGTAAGTGTAACGAGGATAAGAACTAAGAATATCACCAAGAACTGGAAGATGTCTGTCTTCACTACAGAACCAAAACCTCCTACCAGCAAATAGGTGAGCACGGTAATCAACATACCGAGTTTAGCCCAGGTTACCGGCACTCCTCCCAATTCATTCAATAGGTTTGACCCAACCAATAATTGAGTAGATAATAAACCCACATACCAAACGAAAATGACGCCAATGACCCAACGCGCAGTCTTACGACCGTAACGGAAAACGAAGTAATCGGTTAATGTAAAGAATTGGTGTTCTAAAGAAAGTCTATAAAGCTTTAATGCAAATGGTATAAAAAACAGAAAACCAAGAGTATAGCCCACAAATATCCATGCTGCGCTAATCCCATAAATGTATACAAATGACGTGTAGACCATCAACGTAACCGCGCTGACAAATGTCCCGCTCAAGGTCATTAGCGACGGGAAAAAGCCCATATTACGGCCACCCAGTGCGAAGTCATCTACTGATTTTGTGGAGGTTAACCTTCCGAGAATGACGCCAATTATAGTAAATGCGATAAGTACGGATAAGACTAGTACTGGTTGTTCTTCCATGTTGAAACGAGTGTTTCTCGAATATAGAAAGAATTGAATGAGAATATGAAATGGTTGAAATTATTATCATTCCCCAAAATCTTAACATTGGTGATTAAATCAAATTGTCTAACCGCATAACTTGAATAAGCAAATTTCCATTACCTAAATACAACTATGAACGAACTTATAAATTGGATAACCAGTTCCTTAACCATCACAAAAGACGCAGAAGATTATATAAAATCTGTATCTCAAGTCAATCACTATAAAAAAGGGGACGCATTACTTAAATCGGGGGATACTGTTCGTAAAGCCTTTTTTATTAAAACAGGATGTGTAAGATCTTATTTCGTAGGGTTAGATGGAAAAGAACACACTGTTCAATTTGCAACAGCTAATTGGTGGATTAGCGATTATAGATCTCACGTACAAGATGTACCTGCAACTCTATATATAGAATGCTTATCCGAGGTTGATACGATAGAATTAGAATGGTCCGATTTAGAAAATATTTATAAGCGTTTTCCATACATCGAAACATTTAAACGCCACAATTGTGAAAGACATCTTGCCATAGTATTAACAAGAATAATTGATCAATTAAGGCTAAGTGCTGTTGATCGATATCAAAACTTCGTGAAAACTTATCCCGATGTTATGACATATGCTAAAGATTATCACATCGCTTCTTACCTCGGAATAGCACCGCAAAGTCTTAGTAGATTAAAACATATTCAATCCAAAAAGAAATAACAGACTTAACATAGGTGAAAAGAAATTAAACAACTTTTAACTTATATTGTTTAACATTTAACAATAATGATTAAACAAATAATGGGCGGGATTAATCAAATTTTCATCGTTATTTCTTGTTTACTATTCTCTTGGTTGCAATCCAGTGCACAATGTCAATATACATTAACGCTACTAGATTCTTATGGGGACGGGTGGAATGGTAATTCAATGTATGTTCAAACCTCTGGCAGCAGTCAATCGAACTTAACCTTGAATTCAGGCTCATCTATTTCTTATCAAATTAGCATCGGGACTAGTGATACTATATCCTTTGGGTGGCTAGGTGGTGGTTTATGGCAAAACGAATGTACCTTCACCATCGTTGATAATTTTACCGGTTCCACTGTTTACAGTTCTCCTACAGGTAATTTACTTTCCACCACAACACCTCAATACATTACAATATGCACCCTTACCTCTAATTCAGTACCGTGTCTTTATAACACTCCGTACAATGAAGCTTTTTCCGGCACAGCAGGTGGATGGGTCGCTCCATCATCCCAGTTTAATATTGGTTCTATTAATTCTTGTTGGGATCGAAGTGGATCAACATATTATTGGGTAAAAGCACCATTTCCAGGTTCAGTCAATACACTTTCAGGACCTGCGAGTGACCATACGAGTGGTGGACAAGGCTTTATTGGCTCTTGGCCGTATCCTCTTTTAGGAGGAGGGGATACAATCAGTGAACTAATAACACCATATATATCCCTTGATAATGACTCGCTACCGCAAGTGGCCTTCTGGTATCATTTATGGGGTGACGATATAGATAAGCTCGAGTTTTCAATTACCACGGATACATCCGGTACGTGGACCTTACTAGATTCTTTACTCCCGAATACAGGTGCGTTCGTTTCCAACGCGAGTCCATGGCATCAATTCTACAGGGACATCTCGGCGTATAAAGGGGATACGGTGGCCTTTAAGTTTACTTCCTATAGGTCTTTCAATGGTTTCAATTCAGGTTTAAACGCTCGCGCGAGCATCGATGATTTCACCGTAACTGAGGATACCTCGAGCTGCGATAAACCTATAAAAGTTGTTATCCTATCCAAAGGTGTGAGTGCAGCAACAATAGGCTGGGATACTACAAGCGCCACTAACTACCAAGTTCAATGGGCACAGGGCTCTTCGGTGCCTTCTTCAGGAACGACTTCAATTACAAGCTCAAATCAATTCAGTATATCAAACCTTGCCCCTAATTCCTCTTACACGTTTAGAGTTCGAGGAATATGTGGTAGTCAAGATACTTCTACCTGGTCAGAATATGTGACTATAGAAACAGATTGCGGCGCATTCTTAGCTCCTTGGGATGAAGATTTTGAAAGTAACGATTGGGTGGCTCCTATTAGCTGGTTTGATCAAGGTACGTTTGGTGACTGCTTTTTGGATTCTGGATCTTTGGGCTTCTATTGGAAAGTAGCTCGTGGACCTAAAAACCAAGACGAGGGACCAAATACAGACCATAGTCCAACTGGTCAAGGAAAGTTCTTAGCCACGAACTATCGCTATGGCAGTACAGCTCCAGCTAATTTGTCAATAACCACGCCTTGGATTGCTCTTGATTCAGTGGTTAATCCCGAACTAAAGTTCTGGCTGCATGCATTTACTCAGACGACACCTTTTGGCACACTAAAAGTGAAAGTTCAAGAATTGAATGGAAATACCACTGCTGTTTTCGATACAGCAGGTGCTCTACAAGGATCACAATCAGCTGCATGGAAGGAAATGGTAGTCCCGTTGAATTACAACACTGATGATACGGTCAGAGTAATTTTCAGCTATGAGCCAAAAGTCCTTGTTAGTGCTCAACCTTTTAGCATTGATGATATTTCGATTACATCAGCGCCGAGTTGTCCGAGGCCAAGTTATCCTAGAATCACAGCTGTTTCCACAACAACGGCTGATTTAAAATGGACACCTGGAGGTGCAATAAATTTTCAGCTACGTTACCGGAAAAACATTAATGGGAGCTGGACCTATCTTAACTTAAGTAATAACCAAATCACGTTATCTAGTTTAGATCCCAATACCAATTATCGTTGGGAAGTAAGAGATAGCTGCAGTAATTCCGACCAAAGTGTTTGGGTTAGAGGACCTAATTTTTTCACAGCCTGCACCACATTTGTTGCCCCGTATACAAATGCCTTCAATAAGAATACATGGCAACCCCCTTCGTCATTTAGACCTTCAGGAAGAATTGGTAATTGTTTCAATAGATTAGAAGACGGCTCAAGCGGTTACTATTGGACAGGAGCTCGTTCTGGTTACGATCACTTCGCATTTACAGGTCCAAATAACGACCACACAGGAGGAACGAGCGGATACTTTTTTGCCAATGCAACCAGCCAAGTAGTGGATACCGCCAATATGGAATTTCCCGAAGTAAGTCTCGGACAGGTTTTGTCTCCAGAGTTTTCGTTCTGGTACCATATGTATGGTCTCCAAATCGATCGATTGAATGTTTTTGTTCGGCCTATTGGGGGTACCGATTCTTTAATCAGTACAATTGTAGGTCAGCAACAAAGCAGTGCTAATCAAGCCTGGCTGAAGCAAACGTGTTCTCTCAATGGTTACCAAGGTGATACAGTCGTAGTCACTTTCCAAGCCATTAAAAAAGGAAGTGGAGGCTTTTTTCCATTTTCTTCTGCCGTCTGTATAGACGATGTGGAATTTGGAGGCACAATCAACTGTCCACCCCCCCAGCAGTTATCCGCAACAAATATTACTCCTACACAAGCTACTATTTCGTGGCAAGGAGTGTCTAGCGCCAGCAGGCTAGAATACGGTCCAAGTGGTTTTGCCTTAGGAACAGGGGCAATAATCAATCCCACATCCAGTCCTACTCTTCTTATTGGTCTAGCCCCTAACACAACATATACCGTATACGTTAAAGACAGCTGTGGAGCAGCTGCAGTGAGTACGAATACCGTGATTAATTTCACGACACTCCCTTGTCCTTCTGTAGTAGCTGCAGGTACGATAACCTTAAATGGAACTACGGCAACTGGCGTTAATACAGGTAGTACTAATGATTCCATAGTATGGCTCTGGGGAGATGGTAATACATCCGTTGGTGATTCGGTCACATACACCTATCCGTTACCTGGGATTTACAGCGTTCAACAAGTTGCCTACAACGGTTGTGGTTCATCGGATACGATAAGTTATTCTTTGACTGTTTGCAGTATAGTAGATGCAAATATTTCAACCTTGAATAATGGCCTTACCATTGATTTTAATGGTTCTGGTAGCATTGGAGCTGGACTTACATTTCAATGGTCGTTTGGAGATGGATCAACCGCATCTACCGTAAATCCTACCCATACATATGCGTCAGCTGGTGTTTACACTGTGATTCTAGTTGCCACTGACGCCTGCGGCACAAGCGACAGTACCTCCAAGAGCTTAACAGTATGCCCGTCTGTTCTATTGAACTTTAATTACACCAATGTTGGAAATCAATTCAGTTTTAATGCCAGTCCTTCCGGGCTTACATCATACCAATGGGATTTTGGTGACGGCACTACCGGAAATGGGATAACAACTATACACACCTACTTGAATGCCGGAAATTACCTGGTTTCACTGTCAGCAGCCGATAGTTGTTCCGGCACATTGAGTTATTCTGACAGTCTATCGACTTGTGCCCCCCTTTCGGCAAACTTCACTTTTAATTTGGTTTCATCAGGAGCCAACGGCCTTCTCGTTACATTCTTTGCAACAGTTAGTGGATCCTCGGGATTGATTTGGGATTGGGGAGATGGAACTCAGAGTGTTACACAGGCTACGAATATTGCACATACCTTCCCAACCGTATCGTTTAACTACAACGTTAGTCTTTACGCTTTTAATGAATGCGGGGACACGATAGTAGTTACAAAATCACTGAATGAGATAAGTGTGGATGAAAATAACAGTGAGGATGAATTTTCAATTAATCCAAACCCATCAAGGTATAATCAAGTAGTAATTCTCTTACCAGAAAGCATGCGCTCGGGCCTTCTTGAAATATGGACAGCTCAAGGTGAAAAAGTTTTATCAAGAGTATTCAAAGAATCTGAAAAGATTCCACTTAATACTTCATTAATGGCTCCCGGTGTTTATACGGTAAGAATCACAAACCAGCGAATTGAACAGATTAAACCTCTAATCAAACTATAAAAAAAGCCAGCCGAAATACTCGACTGGCCATCGCTTAACCCTAGTTAACACTCTACTTATAACCAGGTAAAACAGAATTGTATTCAAAGACCGCTTCTTCTAGAGCTTTTGTTCGCAGGTCTTCTCTGAAAATAATAGCTCCGGAAATGGCAGCACCGGCGATTAATGATGATGCATCTTCATCAATCATTCCAATCGAAATAGTATTTAGAACAATGTAACCCCAGAAGTAGTTCCAGCCTCGTATCCTACTGGCCCTTCGGAAATTACGTAAGGCATCAGAATCGCTAATACGCGCAAGGCGTTTTGCCTTGTATAGTGAAAGTCTTTCGCCGTTCATAGTGAGTCGACCCTTTTCATACTTCATAGGAGGAGTAACATATACCTCTCTTGATGATTTTAAGTTCAAAGGTTCAGGAAGTTCTTCATCAGATATCTGTATAACCGGACTCTCCTCATCTTCAGTGGTCGCTGGTTCCGGGACAATTAATTTTTCCGGACTCTCTAATTCCTCTTTCTCAGAAGCATTAGATTCTTTTTCAAATGTTGCTATCGATCTGTTATCTAAACTCAACGTATTAGTTGGCTCGCTTGCAACGATTTGAGAATTCTCCTCAATACTCTTAACTCTATCTTCATGGATAGACTTAATAGCAGCAATGGGCTCTATCGAGTTTTTTACAGGACGATACTTTGGCAATTTTCCACCGTTCCTTTTGATGAAGTTTTTGAGGTTTCTTAATTCCTCATCGGTCAATTCCCAACGAACCACATTTCCATAACCGAGCATACAGTTTTGATAATCCATTCGATTCGCGAAAAAGATCTTAAGACCTGGATATGCGATAGTCAAATCATGGAATTCTTGTGGAGTAACAGTGACCTTCAGCTTTGCTTCTTTATACATCGTTGAAGTGACCGATCCGTATATAACATCATTAATCTGCAGTTGCTGTGCACTCAAAAAACTTGAGACAAAAAGAAGAAGAATTAGTTGAAGGTCTCTCATAACGTCTTGCGGTTAATACCAACAAGATGAAATAAATCGTTAATAGAAAGATCTTCTAATAATCCCATTACAAGAGTGTTTCGGTCTATTCACTAGACTAATTCATGCTAGAATTTCCATAAAGATTCATTTATGAGACAAAAAAAAGGGGCCGCCTTCTAAACGCAGCCCCTCTTTAATAAGTCGGGATGACAGGACTTGAACCTGCGACCACACGCCCCCCAGACGTGTACTCTACCACCTGAGCTACATCCCGGGTTAGGACAAATATAGGGTGGACGAGATGTTGAATGTCGTTAGTGGCGAATAAATTCAAGCACTACTCTACTCCATTCTTCGTCGCCAATAGCCCATCTTAAGCCATGGCCAACGTCTTCGTAAATAGCTTCTGTAAAATAGGACCCTTCGTGCATATACATAGCTGCCTTCGCAGTTTCATACGGTGCCGTTTTATCAACAGTCCCGTGCATCCAAAGCAATTCCCCGTCATAATTAGCTAGATCTTCGCCGATATCGAATTTATAACTGGATATCATCGATGATGGAAGGCTTAATCCTGAGGTGTTTTGCATGATTACATTAGACGTAGATTGCGGAATTTCCATAACAAGTTTGTCAATAGGAATGCGTGAACCACCTGCGGAGGCTGGACCTGCAGCTAAGGCTCCTAGAGAACTTGCAAATACTATCATACGATCTGATGTAAGCCCTTGGTCTTCTAGAAATTCTAAGACTGCATCGTAATCCGCTGCCATAGACTCGGCACCAGTTGATTGCCCTGTACTCCAACCAAACCCACGATAGTCGTACATGATATAGCCATAGTGGTGTTGGTCAACCAAGTTGGCAAAGAGCCCTGCGGTCTGCCAAAATTGATCCATTGAAGCGGCATTACCGTGCAAATAAACAATAATAGTGTCTGTAGCAATCTGTGCAAAATCACCTAAGTACAACGAGTAAACAGTATCATCATCAGATTCAAAGTTGAGCAAATGAATCTTGCTTTCGTCTACATGATATTTACCGTCTAACCACTCGTTCTTAAAGTCATATGTTCCATCACCGCCTGCGAACATGGCAGCACTGATATCACCACCGCAAGAAGTGAATAAAAGACTAGCTGCTGAAAGGAATAAGAATCTCATCATTTAGAAATTTAAAGCTACACCCCAGTAAATGCCTCGTGCGCCCAAACCTAAGGTATTGGGTACATCTGCCTGTGGCACCAATATTTCACGGGTAGGATTTAGAATTTTGTATTCAACTTGGGCCTCAATCCAACGGTAACGAAATCTATAACCAGCACTAAAGGATGGTGCTAGAATTTGACCTCTTCCATATTCGGTAAGGAACCAAGTAGGGTCGATCCATGTGTTTGCTGAAGCATTCAGAATGTGAGGACCTTTATGCCAATATGCATTTACTCCCGTTTCAGGATATAAGCGAAAAGCATAATCCCGTGTACTCATCAATGCTTGTGCACCTGTACTCCAAGAGAGCGCTGGTTGTAGGCCATTCTGTTCGCGCCACAATTTAACCTGACCTCCCTCCACGTGTGCTGAGCCTAAGAGTGCACTCGAAATTTGAACGCCACCGTAAACTGTGCGATTCTCGCTTACTCCTTTGGCAGCATAGGCCCCCAAAATGGGCAATGATCCATCATTAATCTGCGGTCTTCCCACTGTTCCACCTATTTGCCATTGTTCCTTATTCAAAGGTTTTACAATCTTCGTAGGTGCACAGCTACTCGCTAGAATCAACGCTAAACACGCTATGGAAAGACGCACTATTTTCATTGGTTTATAACTCATTAATAAAGTCTATCCAGATATAGTTTATAGGGTTCTTCTAATCGAAAAAGAGACCATATTTTTGAAGGCGTAAATACAACCTTACATGGAACAACACGATTGCATCATCATTGGTTCAGGCCCAGCTGGATATACAGCTGCCATCTATGCAGCGCGCGCAGATTTGAAACCACTTATGTATATGGGGCTTCAACCAGGAGGCCAGCTTACAACAACAACTGAAGTTGATAATTTCCCAGGATACCCTCAAGGTGTTGATGGCAATGCTATGATGGAAGATTTAAAAAATCAAGCGGAGCGTTTTGGTACACAAGTACGCTTTGGTCTTGTCACCAAGGCTGAGCTTAATTCTGAAGAAGGCGGTTACCATACATTGACCATTGATGAAAGTACTCAGATTCAAGCGCGTACAGTAATTATTTCTACTGGGGCGTCTGCGAAGTACCTCGGGCTGCCTGCTGAAGAAAAATTTATGGGCTTTGGCGTTAGTGCATGTGCCGTTTGTGATGGCTTCTTTTACAAAGGACAAGAGGTTGTTGTTGTAGGTGCAGGAGATACCGCAGCTGAAGAGGCTACCTACCTCGCAAAGCTATGTCCTAAGGTTACTATGCTTGTTCGTCGTGACCAAATGCGAGCTTCAAAAGCAATGCAAAACAGAGTACTAGCTACAGATAATATTGAAGTGCTTTGGAACACTGAAACTGTTGACCTTTTAGGTGATGACAAAGGTTTGACAGCAGTGAAAGCCAAGAACAATCAAACAGGTGAGGAAATTGAGATTCCTGCTACTGGCTTCTTCGTTGCTATTGGGCATAAACCAAATACTGACATCTTCAAAGGTCAGATTGATATGGACGATACAGGCTACATTATCACCAAACCAGATTCAACAGCTACTAATTTCCCGGGCGTTTTCTGTAGTGGAGATGCGCAGGATAAAATCTACCGTCAAGCAGTGACTGCAGCAGGAACAGGCTGTATGGCTGCTCTTGAGAGCGAGAGATATCTAGCCGCTTTAGGACATTAAGTTTATACTGACGATTAGAACAATCCCTTGTAGCCCGGCTGCAAGGGATTTTTTTTATGGTAATGGAATCCAAAGTCCCGAAGGCATCCAATTCTTTTCAAGCGTCAAGAACTGATCAGTGCCTGCCTTAAATTCCACATTTGGGATTTCAGCCCCAGGACACAATCGCTCTCTACCCTGCTCGATCCCATCAACATAGGTGTAAAGTATCCAATAGTATCCCGGAGGAATTTCAGAAGGGTCAAAGCGTAGCGACCACCCCTCCCATTCAAAATGAAGATTGGACAAATCGTAGAGTGTTTCTCGAACGGTAGAGAATGGACCTTCAAAATAGGGCTTACCCATACCAATCCTATTGTAAACTACTACCTCTTCCCCATCGAAAGGATAAGGCTGAAGGTTGTATTGGCTGGTTCGAATGCCTGGATGTGATAGGCTGTAGCTTTCTTTTCCTGTGGCCAATTCATATAATGCCGCGTCTTGATAGGCATCTAAGAATACTACATTCTCTTTCGTATTGATCTCGCGAACTTCTTCTCTAAAATGGTCGTTCAAAGACAGTACATCTCGAATTGAAGGAACCCAAACCAAAGCATGAAACATCGCAATTAGGTAGGCAACATTTCTTGTACGCTTTGAATCCGGTAACTCAAGGGCCGGAACTAGCCACATAAAAACGAGCAGCCAGTGTACTTCGGCACTGCCGTTATAAGCCCCCCAACCAAAAAGTAAAATAGAACTCACGACAAGCGCTCTACCCCATAGCGGTAATTGTCTAAAGAACAACACCAAGGGCCACCACAACAAGGCTCCAAACCCGATATACTCTAGTAACGTATAGATGTTGGCAGAACCAAACCTCCCGCTGAAGTGGTACCTGAAGGTTACCCAGTCCATACTCATTTGCCACCATAAGTATGGCATCAAGAGCACAAACGCGATACCGATAGCGATGTATAAGGTCCATTCTTTTCGAAGGTGCCAATAGCCGACAGCCAACGCGAAAATCAACAAGATTCCATGGAACTTGGAATAGCCCAAGACTGCTATGCACACACCTAAGACTACGGCATTAACTAGGTTTCTTGAATTGGCCCACTTCCTAAATGAGTGAAGCACCATAAAACCGGCAATTACCATTAGTGTATCAGGCAAAGCGCCTCCTAAGAATAAGTGAACTCCTGGAACAAAGATCAACTTGCCTATTGAACGTTCCTTGCCAAGCAAGACAAATGCTAAGGCCAGCATTAAAAATGGCACGCGTAAATACTCTACGGAAACTGCACCCATCATCCAAGCAACCAAGGGCGGGTGGTCGTAGTAGCCTAAAGACAAGTCTCGAGACCAATTAAAATAATACGCCTCATCTGCGGTGATTGGCAAAAGAAATGCGTTTCCTAAAAGCAGGAGGAACGCTAAAAAACGGAATCGATTATTTTGGAAAATATCCTTCACTACTGCAATGTAGCTAAAAGGAGTTTATCCACTGAATACACCTTTTGCAATCAAGTACGGTAGAAGAATGTAGAGTACCACCCCCTTAATTAAAAAGAACATGAACATACCTATTGCTACAGGTAGGCCTACGGCTTTTATACCTTCTTTTAACCCTTTATCACGAAATACTTGCAAGTATCCTCGCAAGAATTTAGGGGTCATTGTAAATCTTCTTTTTGCCAAAAGGTTTCTCGTTTTAACGATCTTCAAAATTACTGGTGAACACCTTCCGATATAAGCCGGATTCTGTACCCTTACGGGCCCTTATCATTTATCTAGCCCTAATCTCACGATTAGGATCAATCTGCCTACCCCTCGTGCAGCAAGCTCCCGACGGATCGCCGAGTCCAATGGAACACGATATACATGACATTTCAGCGCGTGAGGTTTACCAAGCCACTTCAGTCACCTAAAGTGCGGTGGGCTCTTACTCCACCCTTTCACCCTTACCCGAAGGCGGTCTACTCTCTGTTGCACTAGCTGTCCTTGCGCTAGCAAGGCCTTCCCGTTAGGAAGCACGCTATCCTATACTGTCCAGACTTTCCTCTTCATATAGAAGCGATAAGGCACGGAAAATACAATTCACCAATAATTTCAAAGATCGGACCGCAAAGTTAGTGCTTGGAAACTAAAATCTGCACCTCGGTGGCACCATATCCACCATCTGCAAAATCTGCGAAGTAATAACTCAATCCACCCATTCTAGATAACATATGGTGAACCTCGTCCTTTAGCCTACCCGAACCCTTACCGTGAATGATAAGAACCTTTGCAACCTTTCTTCTCTTCGCCTCATTCACCGTCTCACGAGCCTTGTCGAGTTGATGGTTGAGAATTTCATATTTCGTCCATCCAGATGTACTCTCAATTAACTCGTGACTGTGCAAATCAATAATTAACCGATCTACTTGCTGTGCAGCAGGCTGCACCATACGCCGCTTCTCATCTTTTATCGGAATATGACCTACTTCCATGGTTTGGTGAGGTAACAATTCATGTGCTTCGTAGCCGTGCTCGAATCCGAAGGTATCCTCCACATAAATGGTAGCACCCTCTACCCTCGTGACCACTGCAGATCCCGCGGCATCCTTAAACTGTACCTTATCTCCTTTGCTGTATTCCATAACTAAAAAACCCCGGCCGACGGCCGGGGTTCAAATTATATCAAACTTTCGAGATTACTCGACAGTAATGCGCTCTGTTAGCGTGCCTTCATCTGTTGTAAATGTGATGAAGTATACACCTGCCGCCTCATTGCTAAGGTCGAACTGGTTGTTGTATACACCGTTCACTTCTACAACATCTGTAGAGATCACCTGACCGACCATGTTCACGATAGAGATTTCAACGTCTTTCGATTGCTCTGTAGCAAACTCAACGTTAAACAATCCACGTGTTGGGTTCGGATAGATGCTCAAGCTTCCGTTCATGAAGTCTTCGTCTACGCTGATCTGGTTCACATCGAATGTGAATGTCGCCGTATCTGAAGTACATGGACCGTAAGCGATAACAGTTACAGTTTCACCAGCGTTGTTCGCAGTGAATGTTACTGTACCAGCAGTATCAGTAGATGTAGTACCGTTAGAGAACTCAACAGAAATGCTATCCGCATCCATAGTTCCCGAAGTACTCCAGC
>JBNAAX010000038.1:0-19423 GCA_049631665.1 Schleiferiaceae bacterium | reverse complement strand
CGGTGTAGTAAGTATGGCGAATGCCGGTCCGGGAACCAACGGTTCGCAGTTCTTTATTACACACAATCCAACCCCACATTTGGACGGTGGGTACAATATTTTCGCGCAGGTGATCAGCGGTCAAGAAATTGTTGTTGCCATTGGTGACGAGGAACGCTCGGCGGGTGATCGCCCAGTCGACAAGGTAGTTTTAGAAACGGTGGAGATCATCCGCGTAGGAAAAGAGGCTAAGAAGTTCGATGCGTCACAAACCTTTGAAGACGGTGTGAATGGCGTTGAGGAGCGTAAAAAAGCAGCGGCAGCGGCTATCGAAAGTGAAATCGACGCTATGTATCCAGAAGCACAAAAGACGGCTTCAGGGTTGCGTTACATCATCGAAGATATGGGTAGCGGTGAAAAGCCAGCGCCAGGTCAAGTGGTTAAGGTGAATTATGCCGGTTACCTCATGGACGGTAAATGTTTTGACACATCGGATAAAGAATTGGCCCAAGCTAATGGTGTTTATGATCCACGTCGTGAGCCGTATGAGCCAATCGTTGTTGAGATAGGTCCACGCGGTCGTGTAATTAAAGGATGGCAAGAAGGATTGTCGTTATTGAATATCGGTGGTAAGGCCAAGCTTATTATTCCTCCGTACCTAGGTTACGGTGAGCGCGGTGCTGGTGGTGTTATTCCTCCGAACGCATCGTTGGTATTTGATCTTGAAATTGTAGAATTAGCTAAATAAAACGGAGGAAACTCCCATTGATATGGATAACGGTATTTACGCCAAAATCACTACTCCGAAAGGAGCAATTACAATTAAACTTGAGCACGAAAAGACGCCAATGACTGTGGCAAACTTCGTGGGTCTAGCAGAAGGAACACTCGAGAACACGGCAAAGGACAGCGGTGCACCGTATTACGACGGCCTCACTTTCCACCGAGTTATCGCGGATTTCATGATCCAAGGTGGAGACCCTACGGGAACAGGTGCTGGTGGTCCTGGATACAAATTTGAAGACGAGATTCACCCGGATCTTACGCACGATCGTCCTGGTACACTTTCGATGGCAAATGCAGGTCCTGGAACGAACGGTTCTCAGTTTTTCATCACCCACGGTGCAACGACTTGGTTGGACGGCAAGCATACAGTTTTCGGCTATGTTGTTGAAGGACAAGATGTAGTGAATGCAGTGGCACAAGGCGATGCTATGGAGACCGTAGAGATTGTACGTGTAGGTGAGGAGGCAGAAGGCTGGAATGCTTCAGATATTTTCACTACGGCACGCAGCAAGGCAGAAGAAGCGGCTAAGGCTGCTGCGGAAGCGGCAAAAGCTGCCGAGGCAGAAGCTCTAAAAGAGTACACAGAAGGCGCTCAGAAGACAGAGAGCGGTTTGATGTACCTTATTGAAGAACAAGGAAACGGTCCTAAGCCTGCACAAGGTCAGAGCGTACAAGTGCACTACGAGCTCAAACTAGTAAGCGGTGTGGTTGTAGACAGTTCATTCCAACGCGGACAGCCTATTGCTATAAACATTGGTGTAGGCCAAGTAATCCCTGGCTGGGACGAAGGTATCATGCTATTGAACGAAGGCTCTAAAGCGACTTTGGTTGTTCCTTCGGAACTAGGGTACGGTCCAGCAGGTGCTGGTGGGGTTATTCCTCCAAACGCAACCTTGATTTTTAAAGTTCAGCTTGTCAAAGTGGGCTAGAATACGAACTAGATTGTATAAAAAACCCGGAGCGTGAGCTCCGGGTTTTTTTTATGCTTTCAATGGAATTAGAACATTCGTTCGATCATGCGCTCAACCAGTTTCTTCTTCCCTGGTGTATAAGGTGCACTCAGGACTTTATTCACTGGAACACCCCATTGGTAATAGGCAGCACGTGTATTGCTAAACTCTAGGAATCCAGCTTCGCCGTTGGTCTTTCCTATACCGCTGTGTCCTACACCTCCAAATGGCAAATAGTTATTGGCAATTTGCATGAGTGACATATTTACAGCGGTAGACCCCGCACGAGTTTCGTTTTGAATGCGACGGATGTTGCGCTTGTTCGTACTGTAAATGTAGACCACCAAAGGATGCTCGCGTGTTGCAATCTCTTGTAAGGGTTCCGCTAAATCGCTGAAGGTAAATACAGGAAGCAGAGGACCGAAAATCTCTTCACGCATCATCGCACCGTCTCGTGGTGGATCAATGACAACCGTTGGTTCAATCTTTCTTTTTTCCTTAGACGCAGCACCTCCAATAAGTACTTCGCCTGGTTCTTTGGCGGCATCATCCATGATGGAACACAACCTGTTCCAGTGCCCTTCATTGACAATCTGAACAAAGTCATTGCTGTCCATCGGTTGGTCGCCGTAGAAGCTTGTGATGGTCTCAATGACCCCTTTCTTGAAGTCTTCCAACTTTGCTTCATGTACATAGACATGGTCTGGTGCAATACAAATTTGGCCGGCATTGGTGAATTTGGCCCAAGCCACTCGCTGTCCGGCGGCATAGGCATTGGCGCTGTTGTCAATAATTGTAGGGCTTTTACCCCCTAATTCAAGGGTAACAGAAGTCAAGTTCTTACTGGCCGCAGCCATCACATCCTTACCGACAGCGGTTGACCCGGTGAAGAAGATGTGGTCAAAGCGCATATCAAGCAGTTCTTTTGCAACCTCTACACCTCCTTGGGCTACAGAGGCCTCTTCTTCATCAAAGATGTTCGCTACCAGTTCTGCCATTACCGCAGAGGTATGTGGCGTGTGTTCTGAAGGCTTCATTATCACTGTATTACCAGCTGCAATAGCATTTGTCAGCGGGTGCAGGGTCAAGAAAATCGGGTAATTCCAAGGGCTTATGATCAATACATTTCCTTTGGGTTGCACTTGGGTGTATGAGGTCGAACCGAACAAAATGATTGGGGTTTTCACCTTTTTTGGTTTGGTCCAATTCTTTAAGTTTTTGCTTACGATTTTGATGTTGTCAAGGGTCGGAAGAATTTCCGTCAATCGGACATCAACATCACCTTTACTGAAATCTGCCTTCATGGCCGCAACAAGTTTCTCTTGCCATGGGCCTTTCAAAGCCTTTCGAAGTTCAGCGAGTTTTTGGAGTCGGTATTGGAGTGGTTTCTGCGCCAACACAGGGGCGTGGGCACGTTGTTTAGCTATAATAGAGTCTAGGCTCATCGTTTTTCGTATAAATTATCCGGTCCGTCGGCCGGGGAACTGTAAAACATCATGTACGGTTCGCTGGTAGAGCAGGTTGCCCCACAAAGTCGGTACATAGGGTTGTGAATTTAACGTAAAAGTGGTCCAACTGTTCGTCAAAGACCAGGTACCACTCACAGTGGCTGTATCGTTTTGATTCAAATCAAAGGATCCATCGGCGCGAACGGTCAGAACAAAACCTAAATAATCTTCCTCACTCTCGTAGTAACTCCAGCTTGTGGAGCGCACAAAACGCCAATCCCAGGTGCCTACAATAGCGGTTGCTAATGCAGCAGAATCCATTGCCGCCACAGAATGACAATCGTACATGCCGTCCATCGTTTGGTTCCAAGCCGAAAATTCGGGCTCTTTCTCACAGCTCGCCAAAACGAGTCCAATTAGTAATAGAGCATATTTTCTCATCAAGGGGTCAATCTATTCAACGGATGATATGCAGCAATTTTCTCGCCAAGATGCTTGGCGCTGACATGCGTGTAAATTTCTGTGGTGGTAATGCTCTCGTGACCTAGAAGCTGTTGCACAATGCGCAGGTCAGCACCACGTTCAATTAGGTGGGTAGCGAAACTATGACGAAGTGTATGGGGCGAGATATTCTTTCGAATACCTGCCATAGCAGCAAAGCGTTTAAGCTTCATGAAAATGCTTTGACGAGTCAGGGCAGCTCCACGGTTACTAAGGAATACAGTATCGCTATGATTGGCCTGTGGTGCAGTGAGAATACGTTCATGCTCGAGGTAGAGCTCTAGGTATTTGATAGCTTCCTTGTGAATAGGCACTAAACGCTGTTTATTTCCCTTTCCAGTTACGATTAAGTAACCTTCGTCAAGACGCAACAAAGAGCGTTTTAGTCCACAGGCTTCGCTCACGCGCAATCCGCATGCATAAAGGAGTTCAATAATGGCCTTATCACGCGTTGAGAATTGACCGTCGAGGGGAATAATATCGAGTAGCTTTTGCACTTCTTTTTCACTCAACACTACTGGTAAACTGCGGGCATCCCGGGGGTTTTCAAATAAAGCCGTTGGGTTGGCCTCGACCAATTCTTCTTCTTGGGCCCAATTGTAAAAGCCGCGCAAGGCACTAAGGATCCGACTCTGGGATTTTGCACTTTGTCCGCTTTTGTGCATGTGTCTCAATAGTTCAGACACTTCTTCAGCCCCTGATTTTAATGGATTTCTACCCGTGATTTCCGAGAACTTATACAAATCACGTTCATAGGCTACGAGCGTGTTCCCGCTCAATCCGCGCTCGAATTGCAGGTACTCCAAATAGCTATTTATGATTTCCTTTGTTTTCACCCCTTAAATTTCGTGTATCAAAAGGTAACTTTGCATCATGCATATTTTACTTCTCAACGGTCCTAACCTCAATCTTCTTGGCAAAAGAGAGCCTGAGGTTTACGGTACAACGGACTTTCAACAGTTCTATGAAGAATTGGCCGCTGTTTATGATGATGTAGCAAGCTTTCACTACGAACAAAATAACGTTGAAGGTGAGCTTATTAACATACTTCAGGCTGCTGATAACGACTTTGATGCCGTCATTTTTAACGCCGGTGGATATACACACACTTCGGTAGCTATTGCAGATTGCATCGCAGCTATTTCTACCCCTGTTGTAGAGGTGCACATCAGTCAGCCTGCGGCAAGAGAAGAATTCCGTCACAATAGCTTGATTGCCGGAAAATGTGTGGCCAGCATTAGCGGCTTCGGTCTTGATTCTTACCGACTGGCCGTTGAAGGTTTGCTAGCTCAAGAAGATTAGCCTCTTAATTCAAGGATTTTAAGGACGATGTACCCCATTTCTGAAGCAATGGTGCGTAGTGTATCATCGTAGACATCTGCTTGCTCAGAACTGCCATCGCTGTGCTTAGGATCTACAAAAAGAAGCGAGTGTCGCTGCTTCGCTCCAAAGACTACAGGGCATGCTTCGTTGGCGCTATCACATGCCATAATTGCGTGGTATCCTTCCTGCGCATTATTCGGGTGATGATATTCTTTAGAGAAGAGTAGGGGTGCATTCTTTTCATCCTCTAGTGTGTGGTGAAAAATCTTCCAAGCACGTTGTCCGTACTCTTGAGTTTCGATCGTAGTGAACCCGTGTCTAGCGCAGCTTTCAGCCACAACAGGATAGAGCGCAGTTCCTTCCGTACCACCACTGTAGGTAGCTACATTTTCTAGCTGGTAGAATTTACAAGCGCTGCGAAACATGATTTCGCACAGATGACTTCTTCTGCTGTTGTGTGTACAGATAAAGTTTACTGCTATGGATTTTTCCGTGCTCAGGTGTTGGGCAATGCGGTCTAAAGTCACCTTTCGTCCCGCCTCGGGCAATTCAGTAAATAGTCGGTTTAATTCCATCAGATGGCTGCTTCTAGGATTGATTGAACGTCGTTCGACCTGATGTCCTTGTGCTCACCGAGGATGATGGTACGCTGAGCCTCCATAGCCGCAACACATTGCGCTGGGAAGGATTCTGGACGTTCAATCTCGTAATCACTTAAGGTTGTTCCAATACCCAAGCCTCTAAAGAACTCTTCAGTTCGATCAATGGCTGCTGCTGCAACGGTTCTATCATCACCTGTTAAACCAAGCACACGTCTGCCGTATTGGGCCAATTTTGCTTCTTTTTTGTCCAATTTATGGCGGTATAAGCTTGGCAATACGATTGCTAAGGTTCGTGCATGGTCGATGCCATAAGCCGCAGTGATTTCGTGACCGATAGCGTGGATGGACCAATCTGTCGGTACCCCTTTCTGTATGATTCCGTTCAAGGCCATATTGCAGCACCACATAAAATTAGCTGCTACATCATATTGCTCTGGGTGCGCCATCACAGTGTCTGAAATCTCGATTAAGGTGCTGAGAATTCCCTCTGAGATGCGATCCTGCAAAGTCGCAGCGGTAGGGTAGGTCATGTATTGCTCCATAACGTGCGTAAACGCATCCACTATACCATTGGCCAGTTGTCGCTGTGGTAATGAGGCTACAACACTTGGGTCACTGATGCTGAATACGGGGAACAAACCTGGTCCGCCCATCGCGCGCTTTTGTCCGATTTCTTTACGAGAAATCACTGCGCCTGAGTTCATTTCAGATCCTGTCGCAGGAAGGGTCAAGACAGTTCCAAAAGGAAGTCCAACTTCAGTACGAATTCCTTTGGCAAGAATGTCCCAAGGTTCTTCGCCTTCATAGAGGGCTGCAGCGGCTAAAAACTTCGTACCGTCAATCACAGAACCACCGCCAACAGCAAGCATAAATGTGATTTTTTCGCGTTTGATAACCTTTAGTGCTTGCAGAAGAGTACTGTATTGAGGATTCGCTTCAATACCTCCGAATTCTACGATTTCAAAACCCTGCAGTGCTTCAGTAACCTTTTCGTAGATACCGTTTTGTTTAATAGAGCCTCCGCCATAGAGCATCAATACCTTGGCATCTGCCGGTATAATACGTGGCAATTCTAAGTGTTGGTCTTTACCGAAGTAAAGTTGAGTTGGAAGGTGAAGATTGAAGTTATTCATGAATGCTAATTTAAGTAATCAACAACTTCAAATGCTTGAAGTTTACAATCGAATGTATCGCTCTTTCTTATCGTCGTATATGGTCTCTATCGGAATGAGAATACCGGTCTCCTCTACGTTCCCGAAATCGGCATTTATAAATGTTCCGAAGGTCATCATCTTTGGGCTTAGCCCCATATACTGTTTAATCAGTGGAGGAATGCTTTCGCCGAATGTAGTACAGACCTTGTTCAAATTTCGTTGTCCCATCTTGAACGATTTTGCAAAATCTTCAGCATCAATTGGAAACAGCTCAGCATCTAGATCAATTGCTGGCACATCGGCTGCAATGCTTGGTACCATCAGACCTTCTGTGTCTGGGAAATAATGACGTAAGAAGTTAAGCACGTAGTTTCGAGCTTCGCGATTGTAGGTAGGGTACATGGTCACCTTACCGTAGAAGTGCTCGATGTGGTCGTACTTCAAACAAATGGCACCTAGTCCGTCCCAAATATTATCTAATGCAAACATCCCCTTTCTTGGGTCATTGACAGGTTGGTATTTGGGCTGAACCCAACTTCTCCCTAACTCAATACTTTTCGGTAAATACTCAGCAATAAATCGTTCGCTAAAGTCAAAGTAATGCCCCATGCTGAGGTCGTGTTTCCAATCTCCATGAGTAGCAATGACTGCACCGTCGATGAATCTGTAGCCACCTACAATTTCTTCCTCTTCTGGGTTCCAGACGATAAGCTGCTGGTAACAGTGTTCACTAAGGTCTAGCTCGTCGAGATCTACTTCTTTGCCCGTTCCGCCGTCGGCAGAGGCGAAGGTAATTTCTCTTAGTCGACCTACCTCGCGCACCACGTTTGGCGCGTTGTGAATGTTGATAATGTAAATTTCGTTATCCAGCTTCCCCGTAGAACGAATAAATCGTTCTGGTTTGAGCTCACTTTTTAGTAGGCCTCTATCAACAGGAGGAGCGATATAACTTAGGTCTAACATGGCTGCAAATATACCTCGCAAAAAAGGATTCGAAGACTATTCAACAAGTTCGTAGACTTGACGCTTTACTTCGTAGGCCCATTGCTCATCGGTTTTGCTTTTGTCAAATGTCTTTGGATCAATAGGTTGACCGTAAGTAATGGTGATTGATTTTCCCTTTTGCTTGAATATTTCATCCACCAAAAAAAGCATCTCAAAGTTGATTTTGATACCAAAGAACTTACGCACTCTAGCCACTGCGTAAAATCGTTTACTGAGCCTACCGCTAATATGCACAGGGACTACTGGCTTGTTGTGACGTTTCGCTTTTGAAACAAAGGTCTTTTTCCAATCCAGGTCGCGAATGACTTTATAGCGTGTCATCCTTGATACCAGTCCGGCAGGGAAGATGAACACGGCATTGTCGCTTCCAAACAGTGCATCGACTTTTCGTATGCTTTCTCTTGCACTGGCCCCGTAAGAATTGATACCTACAAAAAGGCCTTTAAGGTTCATGATTTGCTCCAACAGGTCGTTGGAGAGGAACTTTACATCTTGTCTGTGTTTTCCAATGCTCATGAGGATGGCAAGTGCATCCGTTCCGCCGAGTGGGTGATTGGCGGCAAAAACTACTCCGCCTTTTGAAGGAATATTTTCTGCACCTACAGTTTTAACAGTAATAGATTTATCCGTTAAAAACTTCTCACAGAATTCGAAATCTCTAACGTCGTAATGATCGTTAAGGTAATTGTTGACGTACGATTCGTGAACGATTCGCTCTTTGAACCAGTTGATGAGCCAATTAGGAATCACTGCATACAGAGACGGGCTCTTCTCACGAATGGCCTTGTGTACATCGACGAATTTATCTCCTTTATTAGGCATTTAGGATGGTTTTGGGAGGCTAATATAATTTATTTCTTGATGTTGGATTCGTAGACCTCAATCCACTGCTCTGGTGTGATTTTCTGCGCCAGTTCTGCAATAAGATCGTAGGGAATATCATTCATTCGCTTTAATCTAAGACAGCTCTTACCCATGTCGAGCTTGAACTTGGAGTGTTTGGGATATTCTTTGACGAACCATTCGTGAATCTCAGGCATCGCATAGACTCCCATGTGGTAAAAGCCTATGAAGTTTTTTTGATTGCCTACCGAGATAAAAGGTAGCGGTTCTTCAGGCTTACAATGATAGCCGTCGGGGTACAAGCTGTGCGGAACTGCGAATGCGGGCATTCCATAGCCTAGGCATTCCTGAAAACCTTCGGGTAGATTGTTTCGTAGAATTTCAAGTATCTTTTCAAAGGATTCACGAAGGTCTTCGGGAACTTTAGAGATGTACTCTGAAACTGAGTTGGCGGGAATTCTCATAAGAAAAACATTGTTACGGTCTTAAACCAAGCATGTACAATTGCTGTTATCTGTACAAATTAAGACTTATGTTCGGACTGTTTAAAAAGAAATCGGAAAAAGAGAAACTAGAGGACCGCTACGATGCCCTGATTAAGAAAAGCTACGAGCTTAGTCATACGAACCGCGCCGAAAGTGACAAGGTTGCGGCTGAAGCCGCAGCATTACTCAAGAAAATCGAGGAACTCTAAGCTTCCAGCGGTCTAATCCACTTCTTTTCAGCGTAAAAGGTGCCGAAAGGCAGTAGGGAAGCGATGAAGAATTGAACCACGCGAAGGGCGCCAATCCGGTAGTTGATACTGAAATCTATCAGCGTGAATACATAGAGCACGGTTAACACGCCGTGTGCCATACCCATGACTTTGTTTGGCCATAAGATGTCAAGCCCGTATTTCAAGGGAACACAAACGAACAGAAGGATGAGGAAAGAAGTGCCTTCAAGAAAGGCCACCCATTTAAACCTGGTCAAGGGACTATTCATGAGTCGATTGTTCATCTACTTTATTTAAGAATTTCAAAGCTTCATTATTGAAGATCTCCGGTTGTTCTACGTTCACAACATGACCGCAATTTTCGATTACGTGAAGCAGTGCACTCTGGTGGGTACTCACGATTTTACGGATGGACGGCAAAAACATGTGGTCTTCACTGCCCATGATATAGAGGGTGGGGACTTTTGCATCGTTGAAACGGAAATACCGCAGCAAAGGGTTGACCTCGGCAACGAGGGTAAACCACCGTTTAAACTCTTGTTGGTACAACTTACGCGCTTCTTTTACGAATAGATTGCGCGCCTCTACATGCTTTTTCTTTGGCATAATTACCCAAGCAAAAAACTTGTACAATATCATATAAGGGAGTACGCTTTTAAGAGCTGCACCAGTTCTCATCAGAACTTGGCCTCTTTTATTAAGCTTCATTACGGCACCACCCATAATCATGCTTAATGTACGCTCCGGGAAGCGTTCTGTGATCTCGCGAATGATGATGGTTCCCAAGGAAATACCTATCCAGTGTGTACTTTGAATTTTTAAGTGATCAAGCACTTCAATCACCTCATTTCCAATGGTGGTGAAGTTGTACTGTTTTAGTTTCTCGTAGAAAGGTGCTTTGCTTTTGCCATGCCCACGCAAATCGACCAATAGGACGTTATAGTTCTCCCTGAATGATCGCAATTGCTTGTACCAGATCGTAGATGATCCACCTGCTCCGTGAACGAAGGTCACCCAAGGGGCTTGGGGCGAATGTAGATGTGTACTATAGCTAAGCATCGTTCACAAATAACGGAATTTTGGTTAGTTGCGTTCACACAATTGAGAATTAAAATTTAAGAGTTGTTCATTCTGTTAATTTGCCTTTTCTTTGTCGCATAACAAGAGTGTATCGAGAAAGGTGGAGGGAACGGCCCTGTGAAACCTTAGCAACCCTCAAATCTGTTGAGAAGGTGCTAATTCCTTTCCGCGAAAAGCGGAAGTAGATACTGGCAGAAGTACAAGATTTTCTTCTTTCTCGAAATGCTCACAACTATTTCATCCAATGAAAGTGAGTTTAGAGCGTACGGACGATGGTTTTGGCATGTTGGCCAAAGCTGGTAATCATGAATTAAGATTAGATACCGCAGAAGAGTTTGGCGGCAAGGACGGCGGGTTCCGCCCCATGCAGTTGATGCTCATTTCCTTGGCAGGTTGCAGTGCCATCGATATCATTCACATTTTGAAGAAAGGCCGTCATGAAATTCGCAGTTACAGCTCCGAAGTGGTGGCTTCGCGAAGAGAGGAAATGCCTCGGATTTTTGATAGCGTAGAATTGGTCATTACCGTAGATACCGATGCTTCAGATGCGGTTTTGGAACGTGCGGTGGAATTGACCAAAACGAAGTATTGCAGCGCTTTTGCCGTGTTGGAAGCCAGCGTGAAAGTGGGGCTAAAACTTCAAAGAGCATGAAAGAGCTAGGCTTCGAAACCAAAGCGGTACGGTTGCAATCGCAGCAAACCCACCAAAAGGAGCACAGTGTTCCTTTGTACCTTACCTCGTCCTTTACTTTTAATGATGCAGCCGAAGGTGCTGCCATTTTCGCTGGAGAGGCGGAGGGAAACTTGTACAGCCGTTTTAGCAATCCCAACACGGATGAATTTGCCGCCAAGATTGCAGCGCTTGAAGGCGTTGAATCTGCAGTGGCTACGGCCAGTGGAATGAATGCCATTTTTACGACGTTCGCGGCGCATTTAAAAGCCGGTGATCATGTCATTAGTGCGCAGGCCATCTTTGGGAACTCTACCTATATCTTGAATACTATACTTCCCCAATGGGGCATCGAATGCACCTTTGTGGATGCTCGTGAACCCGAGCAGTGGGAAAAGGCCGTTCGTCCCAATACCAAGCTGCTGTATTTGGAGACGCCTACGAATCCAACGTTAGATCTCATCGATCTTGAGTTTGTTGGGAACATCTGTAAAGCGAACGACATCATCTACGTGGTGGACAATTGTTTTGCAACGCCCTATTTGCAACGCCCGGCGGAATTTGGTGCCGATATTGTCATTCACAGTGCCACTAAATGGATCGACGGCCAAGGTCGTGTGCTCGGAGGTGTGATTGCCGGAAAGAAGGCACTTGTGGATACCTGCTATGGTTTTATACGTAGAACAGGTCCTTCCATGAGTCCATTCAATGCTTGGGTGCTGAGCAAGAGTTTGGAAACCTTGGCCGTTCGCATGGACCGCCATTGTAGCAATGCCTTAGACTTTGCAACATTTTTAGAATCGCACCCAGCCGTAGAGCGAGTGATCTACCCAGGGCTTAAGAGCCATCCGCAGTACGAATTGGCCCAGAAGCAAATGAGTGCAGGAGGAGGAATGGTTAGCTGCGTCTTTAAAGGTGGGTTGGAACAGGCACGAAACATTCTCAATGGACTGAACATCTTTTCATTGACTGCCAACCTCGGAGATGCGCGCAGCATTGCTACGCATCCCGCATCTACTACCCATAGTAAAACACCTAAGGACGTTCGAGAAGCGGTGGGGATTGAAGACGGTCTGTTGCGTTTTAGTATTGGATTAGAAACCGTGGAAGATTTGATTGAAGATTTCAGCCAAGCCGCAAAATGATTGCTAAAACACTGCACATAAAAGAGCTAAAGCTAGAATCGGGTACCGCTTTAAGCGACGTCGCTGTTCACTACCACCAGCGCGGTGCATGCGATGGATCCAAACCCATAGTGTGGACTTTTCATGCCCTGACGGCCAACAGCAACCCTGAAGAGTGGTGGGCCGGATTGTTCTCTGGGGATGGCATGTATGCCCATTGGGACGCCATATGTGTGAACATGCTGGGCAGCCCCTACGGCAGTTGCAGTCCTTTGACTCACGGAGGGATATCCTTTCCACTGACCACCATTCGAGATACCGTTAAGGCACAATGTGCCGTAGCCTCAGCATTGAATATCCAGCATATAGATACGCTATTGGGTGGCAGTTGCGGTGGATATCAAGCCCTGGAGTTTGCCCATGCTTTTACAGGTAGCATTGGTCACATGGTACTTCTTGCTACGGGGGCACGTGAGATGCCCTGGAACAAGGCCATCCATGAGGCGATGCGCTTGACCTTAAAGACGGACCCAACCCTTGAGCAGGGCGATGGCAGCAAAGGGTTGCAAGCCGCACGGGCGATAGGGATGTTGAACTATAGAACAGCCGCGCAGTTTAATGATGCACAGCCGGACGATAGTGAAGCTTTGGAAGATTTTAAAGCGCCCTCATATATCAGATATCACGGCCAAAAGCTGGTAGACCGTTTTGATGCGGCATGTTATTACAAATTGATCGAGCAACTAGATACGCACCATATCGGCAGAGGTAGGGGTGGGCTTCAAAGTGCGCTTGGACAAATTACAGTGCCTACGCTGGTTATTGGCATTTCCAGTGATGTATTGATACCGGTGGCGGTGCAAGAGGAATTGGCCACGAATCTGCCGAATGCCATTCTAAAGGTCGTAGATAGTGCTTACGGCCACGATGGATTTTTAATAGAATACCCCCAAATAAATGCTGCCATTGCAGCTTTTTACCATGAGTAGAATAGTACAGCTGACTACCCAAATTTTTAGCGATGAAGCTGCCCAGCAGAAGGCAGTGGATATGATTAAGAAGCGCGACCACAACGAGATGACCGTGCTGTTCCCGGATACCCATGTGGAACCGCTGTTTGCTGCATTGAGCGAAATACCCGTTCCTATACAGGCACGCAGCTACGCCCCTGGTCAGGGGAAGCTCAAGGCCGTGGAATGGGCGCAAGAATTAGGCGCTAAGGTCGTGGAGCAGTGGACGCTCGTAGATGGGGTGTTTACCGCTGACCCAGAGAAAGTAGCGACGGCTGAAATTATTGCCCAATTAAATTACCGAGAGGCGCAAGAGTTGGCTAGTGCCGGTACTGGGCTTTTGGATCGTGAGGCCTTGGCCTTGGCGGAACAATTGGGTGTAGAGATCCATATTCGCAGTATTCATCAAGCAGCTTCGGGCATTGGGACGGTGATAGACGCCGAAGGAGGGGAGAAAGGAATGAAGGCCGTTTCCGCGGTTAGCGACGTTGCCCTGATTAGCATTACCGGTGTTGCATTCGAAGGGGTGGCAGGTATTGACGCAACGGCTTTTGGCGCCCTATCCAGCGAAGGAATTAGCGTGAAGCTAGTCAGTCAAGCCTCTAGTGAGCGCAGTCTAGGTCTTGTGGTTTCGCAGGGCGATGCACAGAGTGCCGTGGCTTCATTAGAAAAGGCATTCGAGGGTGTACGTGGGACCGCTATTAAGGCGACTGAAGGATTGACTATTCTCAACATTGTCGGTAGACATAATTATGCGCTAGAGCGTGCCATCTATGAGCTCCGACGCAACAATGTTTGGATGCACCTCATTGCCAATAGTGTGGAAGGGCACCAAATTTCTTTGGTCATTCGCGGTACCAACGAGAAGAAAGCATTAGAAGTGGTACACAGTGCATTGTTAGGCCAGTACAAGCGCTTAAACGTTTTCTGTTTTGGTAAAGGACTGGTCGGCGGAACGTTTATTCGTCAGGTTTTGGAGAGCGCTGAGCATGTGAAGGAGAAGCGTCATTTAGACGTTCGTTTAATCGGCGTGGCCGATTCTACCAAATCCCTCTTCTCACCCGAAGGCCTGAGCGAAGGATGGAAGGAAAAGCTGAAGCAAAGCACAGCCACAAACGACCCTGTAGCCATTGCCCAGCATCTCAAAGATTCTGGATTGACTAACCTGGTGGTCGTCGACAATACGGCGAACGAGCACCTTACCTCGTTCTACCCTGAATTTGTCAAGGTGGGTTGTGATCTTGTAGCGAGCAACAAGAAGGGGAATGCCCGTGAGCAGGCCTTTTACGACGACTTGCGTAAGCTATTAGTCAGGAAGGGCAAAACGTTCAAATACGAAACCAACGTAGGCGCAGGGCTTCCGCTGGTCGATACTCTTTTGCAATTGCACCATAGCCACGATAGAATAACACGAATCAAAGGCGTCTTTAGCGGCTCTATGAGTTTCTTGTTCAACACCTTTAGTGCGAGTGATAGAAACTTTACGGACGTTTTGAACGAAGCCCAAAGCAGCGGCTATACAGAGCCAGATCCACGTGAAGACCTCAATGGTATGGACGTGGCGCGTAAACTCTTGATTCTCGCTAGAACGGTGGAAGTAAAGGCGGAAATTAGCGAGGTAAGCATTCAGAATCTTATTCCTGAAGCCTTCCAAAACGAGCAGCCTTACGAAGACTTCAAATCCTGTTTCCCCGCATTGGACGAGCTTTACGCTGCAGTAAAGAGTGCGCTAAAGAAGGATGAGGTACTTCGGTATGTCGGAGATTTAGAGGTCGAGCCTAGCGGTAAAGCGTCGCTGAAAGTGGAGCTGGCTACGGTTGCTAAAAGTTCCCCTTTAGGCGGTATTCAAGGTTCCGACAGTTTGTTTGAAATCTACACGGAAGGCTACGGCGACCATCCTATGGTCATTCAAGGAGCCGGGGCAGGCGCAGAGGTCACTGCCCGAGGTGTCTTCAGTGATGTGCTGAGGTTGGGCTAAGCGCTACAGGCTCCACATATCCCTTTCGCAGTAATCTCTAAGCTGTCTACAGCCACTCCAGGCAAGGTAAAGCCCATCTCACTGCTAAGGTGCAGGCACTCTACAGTACCGCAATCATGGCATTTAAAGTGTATGTGATCGTGGGTATGTGCATGGGTTGTACATCCACCACAAAGCGCATAATAGCTTTCCCCATTTTCTTCTAGGGCTTTATGGATGAGTCCTTTGTCAATCAAGGCGAGCAGTGTTCGGTACAAGGTCGTGCGGTCAAATTCACTGAGTGCTGCCTGCAGCTCTCTATAGGGCTTGGCCTGATGACCGTCACCTAATGCTTCCAGAATAGCCAAACGAATCTTGGTCACTCGGAGATCGTGGTTCTTTAATGTAGTGGCAGCATCCATAATTAGAAGTTTTGTACCCAGCTCAAGGTGAAGTTGCGCCCTAAAGCATCTGCAAAATAACGCTGTCTGTTCAAATAATCGCGATACGAGGTATTGAAGATGTTTTCAATGCCTACTCTAAACTTTGGTTTGAAACTAACCCCCTTGAGCGTAGCGCCTAAATGGAGGTCGAAAAGATGATAGCTATTAGGTGGCGCAATAAGGTCAAGGCTGCTGTCCCAATTCCACTGTTGAGCCGTATATCTGTGCATCACAGATAGATTTACGTTACGCCAATTCTTCAATTGAGGAACCTCGTAGCCCAAATTGTTTTGGACGTTTAAAGGCGGCATGAAGTTTAGCGGTAAGTTCTCAGTGGTATTCATCCCGTAGACGTACCCCCAAGTCGATTCAAAATTCAAGTGCTCGCTAATCTCGTATTTGATCACGGCATCACCACCCAATAAACGCGCATCGCACTGCTCGTAGGTAAATACCGGGAAAGCACCACGTATGGTCAACCTAAAAGTTTGTTGGGGTTGCAAGTAAATATATCCGTCAAAGAAGTGGGTATAGGCCCGAACATCTACGTGAAGTTTTTCACTCACCTTACCTCTTAATTGTAGGGTGGATTTAAGTCCTGTTTCTTGGTCCAATTCCAGGTTCCCTTCTTCAATACCACTCACACCTTGGTGCAGTCCGAAGGAATACATTTCATTAATCTCAGGCGGACGCTGGCGCAACGAAGTTTCGGCAAGCACTTGCCATTTGCTCCCTAAATTCCGGCTAATCCGACCCAAGAAGCTAAAGTTGTGGTAGTTGTCGTCGTAGTACAAAGGTACTCGAGGTACGCTGTTGGAGAGCTTGGCAATGCTTCTAAACGTATAATCGTACCTAGCACCAAACTCTAATTCATATCCCCTGACAGCGCGATCCAACGCGATGAAAGCACCATTGGTAAATGCTGTGTAATTGGGAAGGAGAGGGATGATACCTGTCTCTGGTAAGTTCCAGTTTTTTTTACCTAAAAATTGGTAGCCGGTTTCTAGCAACTCGCTCGACCAAAGCACCTCGTTTTGGATGCTGTACTGTAATAAGGACAGGGCGGGGATGTCGCTTCTGCCGCTGCGGCGAACGTCGTATTCTCTACGTTGATCTCTCTGGCCAGCAATATGCCACTCATAAGTCCCTAGTTCCGTATGCTTTTTAAGGCCCGATTTCAACTGGTGGTGCTGCACCCATTGACGCGGTGCTTCAATCTCGTAGGAGAATACAGAATCTGTGAAAAACGGTACTTCACGAGAAAAGGCACTTTCTAAATCCGTGAGGTTACCGATGTGGCTGCCTCGCATGATGCCATACTCTGCACTGAAGTAATTGTATTTACCCTCCCATTCAAGGGTATTGTTCCACTGCTTGTGCAGTTCAGCGTTCGCGTGTGCTTGACGCGTCCCTGTATTGTTTAAGAAATACTTCGGAGCATGACGGTCGCCGTACTGCTTCAACGTGCCTCCTACACGCCATTGGAGCGTTTCTAAGCCTTTATAAAATTGACCGTTCATCGTTCGACCACGACCATTACTTTCGGCGGTGGAGCGGATTTTTCCGTGAATGTGAGGATCAAAAGGAATTGGCCCCGATTCTAAAATCACAATCCCGCCCATGTGGGTGCCTGGATAACGCATCGCAGCAGCACCACTAACTACGCTAACCTCGCTCGCGCTATTCAAATCAATCTCTGGGCTGTGATCCGCCCCCCATTGCTGGCCGGTATGAACGACACCATTGTTTACTAGGGTAAGTCTATTGCCCGACAATCCGTGTACTACAGGCAATCCAATATCCGTACCATTGCCCAGCATGCTTACACCTGCCAAACCACTTACTGAGGCAGCAAGTGACTTCGCTGCGCTGTTGTCTAAAGTAAGTACACTCAAGCGCTGCTCATTGATGGCTTGCTCGTGCTTATCGTGCACGTCCACCTCGTGGAGCATGTTTTCGTGGTGCTCTAAGGTTAAAGAGAGGGTGGTATCGGCGAAAAGTTCAATCAAAATTCGCTCTGAGGGGCAGCCGATCTGTTGTATTTGGGCATGGTAGGTGCCTGGGCAGAGGTTTTCAAAAGAGAATTTACCACGAGCATCCGTCCATTGTTCTGCACCAACTTCAGTAATGTAGATGTTCACGTCCTCCATTGGACTTCGGTCGTGCGCATCTCTGACCGTCCCTTCTAAGGTCAATAAACAACTTTGGGCGGCCACTTGAAGCGACCACCCAAAGAAGAGGTACAATATATGTCGAAGTTTATTCAACAGTTACGTCAAATACTACCTCGATATCAGTTTCACCACCTGCGTTGGTGATGTCGCCACCGCTCACACCAGTTGCAGTTTTCGCTGGCTCGTGACGCAAAGTAATCGTGTAGCTCTCCATTCCAGCATCGCCGGTGGTCAACTCAAACGATAAACCCACTGGGTTACCATCGTTGTCCTGATCTGCGTATGCGAACATAGAAGCACCTGTAGACGCAAAGAAGAACTGGTGCTCTTCAGCTTCATCAAAAATCTCAGCAGTCAATTCCTCTGCTGGGTCTTCACTTTCGTTAAACAAAGTAATTGAACCCGCGTAACTTGTATTTGCAGCCAATTTGTCTACAGTAATTATTGGCGCATCGCCACCGTCGCCGTCTACATCTTGGAAGTTAAGAGTAACTGTTGAACCGCCTGCTTCTAAATCTACGTTTAGAGTAGTGATCAACTCTTGTTCATGGCCGTGATCAGGATCGTTTGGCTCACATGAGAATAGTGCCACAGACACTAGTGCTAAGGGTAAAAGTTTTGCAAATTTCATTAGATAAATATTTTTGGTGAAGATAGTGCAATTTTAACAAATTGCAACAATGTTGCAGAAATAAAAAAGAAAATAAATTGCTAGATGTTCATTGGCGTAACATTTGCATTAAGTTTATCCTAACCAATTTAAAATCAAACATATGAAACGATTATTTGCAGTATTAGCTCTTGCTTTTCTTTCTTCTTGTGTTATAGTCGATCCGGGTTACGTCGGGGTGAAATCAACTTTAGGGAAACTTAAGCCAAAGGCGTATCAACCTGGCCTAATGACCGTGAATCCTCTGATTACTAGAGTGGTAGTAGTGCCTACCAGAACGGTGAATCTTGAGGTTCGCTTAAACCTTCCTTCGAAAGAGGGCTTGAACGTACTAGCAGAAATCTCTATTCTATACCACATACAGTCGAGCCAAGCTCCAAACGTTATCCAAACGGTAGGGGAGCGCTATGAGGACGTCATGATCCTTTCTGTATTTAGATCGGCTGCCGCAGATGTCTGTTCACGTTACATGGCCAAAGACATGCATAGCGGACAGCGCGCGGTCATTGAAGATGCTATCAAGACCCACATGGACAGTCTTCTTGCAGACCGAGGCTTTGTGATTGAAAGTGTTCTGATGAAATCTATTTCATTGCCACCTGGACTCTACGAGGCTATTGAAAGTAAGCTTGAGGCAGAGCAGATTGCACAGCGTATGGAGTTTGAACTGCAACAAGAGCGTTTAGAAGCACAGCGTAAGAAGATTGAAGCGCAGGGTGTAAGAGACGCACAGCAGGTATTGGCAGAGGGCTTATCAGACGAAATCATCAAATGGAGATCGTTGGAAGTTCTTGAAAAGCTCAGTGCCTCACCGAATGCGAAGCTCATTATTACGGACGGTAATGCACCGGTGTTAATCAACGAGGACGGGAAGTAATATTGATAAGGAAATAGGGCATAAACAAAGAAAACCAGCATTTTGCTGGTTTTCTTTTTGGCGGAGAGAGAGGTACTAGAACCTTTTTTTTGTAAACCATTGAAAATCAATA
>JBNAAX010000037.1:0-19437 GCA_049631665.1 Schleiferiaceae bacterium | reverse complement strand
CGTATCACGAACCACCTCGCCAAACTTCAAAGGGATCAACCAATCTCCGCCTTGCTGGCCGTTTCTCGACGTATATAATCTGATCCATGCACGTTCCCATTCCTCGGCATCTGCAGGAATAGCAATGCTTAGTCCGTCCTCATCGCGTACAACGTCAATCACACGGTTGTTGAAGAATGCCAAAACTTCTTGGTCTTCCGGGATGCTCGAAAATCGTAGGGCACCTTCGTACACGAATTGGAAATCAATGGCTACAGGGGCTTCACCGCCGCCGCCTTTCACGGTCAAAACATTGTTGAAGCTTCCAAACCCATTGGGCACGGTTACTTCATTCGAAGGGTCCAATACTTCTTCGCCGTTTACAACGAGTTTGTAGGCATATTCACCCGGCGCAAGTACCAGCGGTGCTTCCCAGGCGTTGCCTGTCCATTTCAAGAAAGTGGCATCGCTGTTCCAGGCGTTAAATACACCTTTGACCTTCACCTCTTCTCCCTCGAAACCAGGAATACTCAAGGTGATGGCTCGTTTGGCGCCTCTAAAGAAGGGCACAAATAAGTCTTCATCGTCTCCATCGATATGCGCGACGTTCAGCTCATGCTCTAGGGTACCCGTGATGACTTCTCCGTCAAAGTCTAGGCCGCTTGGTAATTTGAGCAGGCCATTTACATAATCATTTACCACAAAGGCACTTTGGGTACCGTGATGAACGTGCGGCGAAGCCAGATCAGAGGCTTGCATGCGAAGGGGTGCTGAGGGCTGAACGTCACAGCCAGCGAGCGCTGCACTGATGGAGATTACCGTTAAAAATTTCTTCATGTTCTGTGGGCTAAAAAAAGGCGCACGTCGCGCCTTTCTAAGATAGTATCAAATGATTAAGCATGTGCTGCAGCTGCAGTGGATGCGTATTCGCCTGCAGCTACTTCAAACCACTGGCCGTCGATGGCAAATTTGGCTGGAGTACCACTCACGTTTTCGATGGTCATACCTTCAGCAGTCAGGTTGGCTTTGAGCGTTGCGCCTCTCCAAAGGATGGAGAAGGTGAGGCCCTTCCACTGTGCCGGGAGCTTTG
Organism: Schleiferiaceae bacterium; assembly: GCA_049631665.1. Lineage (GTDB taxonomy): Bacteria > Bacteroidota > Bacteroidia > Flavobacteriales > Schleiferiaceae > UBA10364. The sequence goes on along the minus strand of JBNAAX010000037.1, from coordinate 18,368 downwards.
GTGTGAAGTGCAGCTCTTCGTCACGAATCTTCATGCCGCCGAACCCTTGCACTACAGACATCCATGTTCCCGCCATCGAGGTAATGTGCAACCCTTCATGAACTTCGCGGTTGTAATCGTCGATGTCCAAACGAGAGGTGCGCAAGTACATTTCGTAGGCTTTCTCTGGGTAATCTATCTGTGCAGCCAATATTGCATGCACACATGGACTCAACGAGCTCTCGTGAACGGTCTTCGGCTCATAGAAATCGAAATTGCGCTTTACTTCTTTTTCCTCGTAGAGGTGGTTCAAGAAGTAGTAGCCCTGCAACACGTCCGCTTGCTTGATGAAGATCGAACGCAAGATGCGGTCCCAGCTCCAGTGCTGGTTGATCGGGCGCTCGTCCAAGCTGAGGTCGTCGGCAGTGAGCTGCTCCTTGTCTAAGAAACCGTCCTGCTGCAATACCACGCCTAATTTCTCGCTCTTCGGGTAGTACATCTTGGCGATGATATCATTCCACTTGGCGAATTCTGTATCTGCGTTCAGCGCAGTCTTGCTGGTAATAGCGCTAAGCGCGTTCGCAGCATTTTCTTTCAGCCAATTGTGGGCTTCCAACGTCCACTCCAACGTCCACGCCGCCATGCGGTTGGTGTACCAGTTGTTGTTGATGTTGTTTTCGTACTCGTTCGGCCCAGTTACACCGAGCATTACGTAGGCTTCTTTTTCCTGTGACCAATTCACACGCTGCGACCAGAATCGGCTAATACTTAGAAGGACCTCAAATCCCCCTTCGGCTAGATAGCCCCAATCTTGGGTGTGACGTATGTAATCGAACACGCCATAAGCGATGGCTGCATTGCGGTGGATTTCCTCGAAAGTGATCTCCCACTCGTTGTGACATTCTTCGCCGTTCATCGTCACCATCGGGTACAATGCTGCGCCGTCGGTAAACCCTAGCTTGCCTGCATTTTCAATGGCCTTATCCAGCTGCTTGTAACGGTACAGAATCAAGTTCTTCGCCACCTCTGGCTGCGCCGTAGCGAGGTAGAAAGGCAAACAGACGGCTTCGGTATCCCAGTAGGTAGAACCGCCGTATTTCTCACCGGTAAACCCTTTAGGACCGATGTTCAATCTATCGTCCACACCCGTGAAGGTTTGGTTCATGTGGAAGATGTTGAAACGGATGCCCTGCTGTGCTTCCGCGTCGCCGTCAATTTCAATATCAGAGGTTTCCCATTTGTTGTGCCAGGCGGCTACGTGCTCACCACGCAATGCCTCATAACCTTGGGCTGCCGCCGCCGTAGCGCTCGCCGCTGCCTTAGCGTCCAAGCTTGCCACGTCGTGGTTCATGCTGGATAAAACCGCTGCAAATTTTTCAAGTTTCAAGGTTTGACCCTGAGCGACTTCATAGCAGGCGCACTCGCTGACGAACATGTGTTTCGCATCTGTACTCATGCCCCAGTCTTGCGGCGCTCCGTCCAACGATAGGCTGTTGCGCATGGCCACTGTTACCTCAAAACCGGTCTTTTTGGTCATGGCGTGTACATAGCTTACGCCCGCTTCTTGACCTTGAGTTACAGGCTCCCAAAACTTTTCATCGTAGTTGCTGTCCTCGTTTTCTACATCGAAATCTAAGTACGAGCACAATTCAATCTTGCCTGAGAAATTCTTTGGAGTAACGCTGTAGGAAATGGTTCCAATCTCGTCTTGAACGATGCTCACCAAACGCTCTGCCTCAACAGTTACGATCTTGCCCGAAGGAAGGATCGCTTCGAAAGAGCGCTTGAGCAATCCGCTTTGCATATCGAGCTCGCGGTAGAAAGACGCTACTTCAGTAGCGGTATTAAGGTCCAATTCCTCTCCGTCGAACATCACCTGAATGCCGATCCAATTACAAGAGTTCAATACCTTGGCGAAGTACTTCGGGTACCCGTTTTTCCACCAACCTACTCTTGTCTTATCCGGGTAATACACGCCAGCGATGTAGGAGCCTTGAAGACTTTCACCGGTATAGGTCTCTTCAAAATTGGCACGTTGACCCATGCGGCCGTTACCAATCGAAAACAAACTCTCGCTCTTCGGGTGGTTTTCAGAATCCCAACCGCGCTCGATGATCTTCCAAGGGTCTACCTCAGTATATTTATTGAACATATGATGTGTGTAAGCTTCTTAAAAGTGAGCTACCAAAGCTTCAGGAGTCGTATCGCCCAATGCGGTGAAGTGGATATCTGCCTGCAAGGTCTCCGCATCGCCGATACCTACGCTTGACATGCCACCTGTCTTTGCCGCTTGGACCCCAGCGATGGAGTCTTCAAACACGACACATTCTGACGGTTCTAGTCCTAAAGCTTCTGCTCCTTTCAAAAATACCTCCGGATGAGGTTTGCCGTTTACCACATTATTCCCATCAATTATCGCAGTGAACAATGGAGTGATGCCCAATTTTTCCAAAATCATGGGCGCATTCTTCGAAGCACTACCCAACGCGATTTTGATGCCCTGGTCGTAGGCAGTTTGCAAGAAATTAAGTGCTCCTGGCAGTGCATCTTGTGGGCCCAAACCCTGCACCAATTCTAAGTACCACTCGTTTTTCTCTACCATCAACGACTGGAACTCTTCGTCGCTTACAGTGGCGCCGGTCCATTCGATGATTTTGTTGAGCGAATCTACTCGGCTCACGCCTTTGAGCTGCTCGTTTTGTTCTTCGGTAAAGTCGCCGCCCAGTTTTTGAGCAAGTCGACGCCATGCTTGAAAATGAAAAACAGCGGTATCTACAATAACGCCGTCTAAATCAAAAAGGAATCCTTTAATCATGTGATCGGTTTAAACTTTATAGGCATCGAGCACTTTTAAGTACTCCAGGTGATACTTAATGAGTCCGTCCACAGGCTTACGCATGATCTGTCCAAGACGCATACCGCGCTCTTCCAACACCTCTTCAAGAATCTCGTGGAAGATGGCGCCAACACTACCTACGAAATGCACAGGCACCTCTCTGCAGTTGTCGAAACACGCGATGTGGATATCCGCGAATTTTGCGAACCCTTCACGTACAACCTGCTTCACATATGGATTTTCCATGTGCTTTCCAGCAAATCGGCTGAAAGACGCGAGGTACACGTTCGCATTAGGCTTGTTGTAAACGCTGGTGATGATTTCGTCTTTGTCCAATTGGTACGTGTTGAAGAAATCCTCAGCCATCTCCGCAGGGAGCTTTTTGTACAAGAAATCGGACACCAAGCGCTTTCCTATGAAGCTCGCTGAGCCTTCATCGCCAAGAATGTATGCCAAGGCAGGCACCTCTTCGCTTACTTCGGCCCCGTCAAAGAAACAGCTGTTTGATCCTGTGCCGATGATACAAGTGATTGCAGGTTCTCCTGTATAGGTCGAGTAGGCACTTGCTACGAGGTCGTGATCGACATTTACGTGTGCATTTGGCAGTACTTGTTGCAAACCGTCTTTAACGATGTCCTTCAAGCTTTCTGACGATGCACCCGCACCAAAGAAATAAACGAATTCTACTCGGGAATAGATGGTCTTAACCACCTCGTTCTCACTCAACTCCTCGTGAATAAAAGAAGCTGAATGAAAATAAGGATTGAACCCCATTGTAGAGAAGCGCTTGTGTTCAGTGCCGTCTGAGTTTAGAACTACCCAGTCGCATTTCGTAGAACCACTTTCTGCAATTAATATCATAGCGAGTTATAGTAAGTCCCCGCGGCTGGGCCGCGGGGACAATAAATAGTATTAAGCTAGACGCTCAACTAGGTTTGCCAAACGTGCAGAGTACCCTGCTTCGTTGTCGTACCAACCTAGTACTTTAACCAAGTTTCCTTTTGCTGAAGTAACGCCAGCATCGAAGATACAGCTGTGCTTATCGCCAACGATATCAGAGCTTACGATTGGATCTTCAGTGTACATAAGGATACCTTTCAATGGACCTTCTGCAGCTTCTTTCATTGCAGCGTTTACTTCTTCAGCAGTAACCTCTTTACTTAGAGTTACTGTTAAATCTGTAGCAGAACCAGTGATGGTAGGAACACGCATTGCGTATCCGTCTAGTTTTCCTTTCAACTGTGGCAATACCAAAGCAACCGCTTTCGCCGCACCCGTTGAAGTAGGGATCATGTTTACTGCAGCTGCACGAGCACGACGCTTGTCAGAGTGTGGAGCATCTTGGATACGCTGGTCAGAAGTGTACGCGTGGATGGTACACATGAAACCGCTTTCGATTCCGAACTTCTCGTCCAATACTTTCGCCATTGGAGACAGACAGTTGGTTGTACACGAAGCGTTACTTACCATTATATCGTCTGCAGTCAATTCGCCGTCGTTTACACCCAAAACAATTGTTTTGATGTCGCCTGAAGCTGGAGCACTTAGCGCTACTTTCTTAGCACCTGCCTTGATGTGCTTACCCATACCTTCTGCATCGCGGAAGAAACCTGTAGATTCAATTACTACGTCGATACCTAGCTCTGCCCAAGGCAAAGTTTCTGGATCGCGCTGAGCGTATACAGTAATCTCTTTACCGTTTACGATCAAGCTGTTCTCAGTGTGCTCAACTGTACCGTTGAAACGACCGTGTGCACTGTCGTACTTCAAGAGGTGTGCGAGCATATCAGTAGCTGTCAAATCATTGATCGCTACGATTTCTACGTTGTCATTTTCGATCAAGTTTCTGAACGTCAAACGACCGATGCGGCCGAAGCCATTGATTGCAATTTTACTCATAATCTGGTGTGTTGTTAGGTTGCTAGAATTCTAGCGATTGTTAGCATTTCTTCGTCTAAATCTGTGGTCTTAGAAATTGCTTCTGATAGAGGCGTGTAAACTACTTTTTGATTGATCATTCCCGTCATGACTTTCGCCTGACCTTCCATCAATCCCTTGACTGCGTAGAAGCCCAATACAGACGCTAAAACACGATCGTTGGTTGACGGTGATCCTCCGCGCTGAGTGTGTCCAAGGTTGGTCACCTTCACATCAATGCTTGGGAATTCTTTTTTCACTGCCTGCGCAATCTCGAAGATGTCGCCGAGGTGATTCCCTTCTGCGACCATAACGATGTTTGAGGTTTTGCGCTTTGCTTGCGCTTTGCGTAGGTCTTCAAACAAATCATCGTATGTGCTTTTCTTTTCCGGGAGGATGATGCTCAAGGCACCTGTAGCCATACCCGTTGAGGCAGCAATATATCCAGTATCTCTACCCATTACTTCAATAAAGAACAGGCGGTTGTGTGACGAGGCGGTATCGCGAATTTTATCGACACTCTCAATCACTGTATTAGTGGCGGTGTCGTATCCAATGGTAAAATCGGTCCCGTATAAATCATTGTCGATCGTTCCTGGGACACCGATGACGCGAATGTTATGTTCTTCGGCAATCTTTAAGGCTCCTGTAAAAGAACCGTCACCACCGATCACTACTAACGCGTCAATATTTCTCTTCTTTAGGTTCGCTGCAGCCTTCGCACGCCCTTCAGGCGTTCTGAATTCTTGGCTGCGGGCACTTTTCAAGAATGTACCTCCGAGTGCAAGGATGTGCTTTACACTATCTGTGGTCAATTCTACGATATCATCTTCGATCATTCCTTCGTACCCACGGTTAGCGCCAAATACTTTTTTGCCGTGGTACAAAGCGGTTCTTGTCACGGCACGAATTGCAGCGTTCATCCCAGGGGCATCGCCACCTGAGGTAAGAACTACGATATTGTTAATCTCTTCAGACATGGTCGCAAAGATAGTAACTAAGTGTAAATAATACACTTATTAAATAATTACTGCTTATCTTCAAGGACCGCAAATTTAACAACATACTTAAACCGACCATGAGTGAATTGAAGGATATTAATCCGAATATTAGTGTTGACTGCGTAATATTTGGGTTCGACGGAGAGCGCCTCAATGTGCTCCTTATAGAAGAAAAAGACATCGGCCAAGGCATACTTAGAAAGCGTCTTCCGGGGGATTTGATTCACCGGGGAGAAGGGCTAGATGAAAGCGCCGACCGCGTATTGTGGGAGCTGGCAAGTCTGAAGAATGTTCATCTACAACAATTTCACACCTTCGGCGATCCACTTCGCGTCAATGCTGAAAAGGATAGAAAGTGGTTGGAGTTGTACCGCGCGAATCCGAAAGAGCGCGTAGTAACGGTGGCCTATTACGCCTTGGTGAAAATGGCCGATTTTGTCCCAAATCCGTCGAGCTTTGCGGGCGAGGCATTATGGGTCGATATTCGGGAGATTCCTCAATTGGCCTTTGATCACAATTGTATAGTTGATGTTGCCTTGACCAAGCTTCAAAGTCATTTTGAACTGAATAAAACGGCATATGAGCTGCTACCGAAGAAGTTTACATTGAACCAATTGCAGCAGTTGCACGAGGCCATTACCCAAGAAGAACTAGACAAGCGGAATTTTAGGAAAAAGATTGTCCGTGAAAAGATGATTGAAGCCACGGAAGAAAAACAAAAAGGCGTACTTCACAAACCGGCCCGATTGTACCAGGTTAAATCAGAAGATAGCCTCGTTTAAAGCGAAAAACACCTCGTTTGGTTAAAAAATGGGTTGATTCAGTTAATTCAGCCTTTTTACAAGCTTCGAAGGAATAAGTGTATTCTTTACATTTGAAAAGTACAACACTTAACACCAAAACATGAAGCGATTCTCACGTTTTCTCGTGGCTCTTTCACTCTTAATAGGCGGCGCAGTTCATGCCCAGTCTGTTTCGGGGACGGTGGTAGATGAGTTCAACGAACCTTTGCCGTCTGTAGCCATTTCAGTTGATAAAGGTGGAGCAACCTCTACCAATTTCAACGGTCAATATTCCCTTTCACTAAAGCCAGGGAAGTATGCCATTACTTATTCATTCATTGGTTACGAACCGGTGGTCAAGGAAGTAGAAATCAAAGGCAAGCAAATCATCAATGTAACCATGAAGCCTTCGAGCAACCAACTCGATGAGGTTGTGGTTGTTGGATATGGTGTGGCTCGTAAGCGCGATCTTACCGGATCTGTAGTCTCGTTAAAGACCAAAGAGCTGACTGATATTCCTACGCCTTCTTTTGAAAATGCCATTCAAGGTAAGGCAGCCGGGGTTCAGGTAATTACTGGTTCAGGTATTGCCGGTTCAGGTTCTATGGTACGTGTACGTGGTGTAGCATCAATTTCTGCAGGTGGTGATCCGCTTTATGTAGTAGATGGTATTCCAATTACACAAGATTATTTCTTGAACGGTAACCGTGGTGGTTTTAACACCAACCCATTGGCAACGATTAACCCGAACGATATCGAATCTGTGGAGATCTTGAAAGATGCAGCAGCAACAGGTATCTACGGTTCGCGTGGTTCTAACGGGGTTGTATTGATTACCACAAAAAGAGGTAAGAGCAAGAAGTTGGCGTACAACTTCTCTTCTCGCGTTGGTTTCTCGAACCCAACGGCATTGCCGAACATGATGAACAAGGACGAGTATCTTCAGATGTACGAAGAGGCTTGGGTAAACGACGGCAACGTTGGTGTGCCTGAACTACCAGGTAACCGCATGAGCTGGGAAGAAGCTCAAGCTGCTGAAGGAACAGATTGGGTACAAGAAACCATCCGCCAAGGGATTAAGCACGGATATGACTTCTCTGCTTCGCGCGGCTTCAAGGGTGGAAACTTCTACGCCGGTCTATCGTACAACGACAACCACAGCTATTTGGCGGGTAACTCTTACGAGCGTCTATCGGGACGTATCAATGCAGATTTCGACATTACGAAACGATTCAAATTAGGATTGAGCACGTCGCTTTCTCGCGGGGTGAACAACCGTATCGACGCCGCCTGGTCAGGTGGTTTTGGTGAGGCAATGTCTCGTGCACTTCCAATCTATCCTATTTACTACGCAGAAGACGAGTACGACGACGACGGCAACCTCGTTGCTTCGGCTGGTGATTACTGGTTGAAAGGCGGTATTAGCCTCAACCCGGTAGCTCAGCGCGACATGAAGGACTGGACGGCTATCGAGGATCGTTCAATCAATAACATTACTATGAACTACAAATTGAACGACAACTGGACCTTCCGCGGTCAAGGCGCGTTCGATTACATGCACTTCGAAGATCATATTTGGGAGAAGCCTGGTTACGATCCAACCTATAAGGATGCAGACGGCAACTTCTTGGGTCGTGCAAACATGTACCCGTACAGCGTGTATAACACCTCAGGTAACGCTACAGCGAACTACATCAAAGATTTGGGCGAAGACCACCACATCAACTGGTTGATTGGATCGGAGTACCAATACAATAGAATTAAGCGTTGGGACGGCTACTACGACAGCGAGGCTGTTGGTCAGATCCGCGAGACAGGTCAGTGGGTAAACGATCCATTGAGCTACATTGAAGAATATGCTTTTGCTTCTGCCTTTACTCGTTTGAATTACAACTTCAAAGGCAAATACTACGCAGAGGCGTTGATTCGTCGCGACGGTTCTTCGAAGTTTGGTCCTAACAACAAGTACGGAAACTTCCCTGCAGCTTCGGTAGCTTGGGTACTTTCTGACGAAGACTTCATGGCCAATCTACCTGCAGTGAACTTCTTGAAGTTGAAGACTTCGGTAGGTAAGAACGGTAACTCTGCTATTCCATCGTACCAGTGGTTCGGTTACTACAACGTAGCCAACAACGGTTACGGCGGTCAGACCTACCGTTACCCTGTGATTCGCGAAAATGCAGATTTGCGTTGGGAGACTTCTACTACCTATGATGTAGGTCTTGAGTACGGATTGTTCAACGACCGCATTTCAGGTGAGTTGGCTTGGTACCGCAAGCAGACGAACGATATGCTATTGAACGTGACGCTTCAAGGTTCTACAGGATTCGGTTCTTGGTGGGATAACGTAGGTAGCGTTTACAATACAGGTGTTGAATTTGCGATCAAATCAAGAAACATCGTGACAGATAACTTCACATGGACCACAGACTTCAACATCGCACGTAACTACAACCAGATTACTTCTATCGGTGAGTACTCGCCAGATGCAGTAAGTGGTGGTACGAACGATACTCGTGTCGTTGTGGGAATGCCAATTGGCACCAACTACCTCGTTCAATTTTCGCACGTAGATCCGGCCAACGGTCTACCGGTTTACCTCGACAAGGAAGGCAACGAAACTTACACTTGGGACCTTCAGAATCGTGTAGCAGTAGGTAATGTTATGCCTGACGCTATTGGTGGTTTGACCAACACGTTCAACTATAAGAACTGGGAGTTTGGCTTCATGTGGGTATTTACGATTGGTGGAGACATCTACGACAGCTCTTCGAAGCGTCAGATGGGTGTTGTGACCGATTGGAACATGCGTACAGATCTGTTCGACCGCTGGCAGCAGCCGGGTGATATTGCAACTTACCCGCGTCTCAGCCGCGACTACCGTACCTACGGTTCAAACACAGAGTGGATCAACACCAACCTATGGCTGCACGACGGGACTTACGCTCGTCTACGTAACGTGAAGTTGAGCTACCGTGTACCACAAGGAAAATTGACCAAGAACGTAAAAGGTATGACTGTAAACATTACCGGTACGAACCTTATTACCCTTACAAATTTCATCGGTTTGGATCCAGAGATTGCTCGTGACTTCGAGAACGCTACCGACCGTAACATGTCGCCGAACATTACGTACCTCACGCCACCGCAAGAGAAGACGTACAACATTGGTGTAAACATTAACTTTTAATCCTTAGCAATCATGAAAAAGATAGTAGCACTTTTAGCCCTTGCAGCGATTGTAGTAGGAAACTCATCGTGTGAGCGTATCCTAGATTTCAAAGCGGATACCACGTCTCAGATTCCAGCAGATTCAGCCATCGTCACTATCGAGGACGCAGAGCAGCTGTTGGTTAGTGTATATGATGTTGCCGCGAATACCTACGGTGGATGGATGCAAAACATTCCAGAGGTTATGTCGGACAACCTTGCAGACCCGCTAGGTTTGAATGGGGAGTATGCACAGATTTGGCGTTGGACTTCATCGTTTTTTAACGGATCGTTTGGTGGTCAATACCGCGATGCCTATATCGCGATTTACCGTGCCAACACCTTGTTGGAAGAGGTTGCCGACCTAGAAGGTGCAACCGCAGAAAGCATTGAAAGAATTTCTGCTGAAGCAAAATTCATTCGTGCCCTTTGTCATTACCACGTGGTTCGCATCTGGGCTTTGCCTTACGGTTACACCTCAGACAATAGCCACCTCGGTATTCCATTAAAGTTGAGCGCAGATCAGACGCCGCAAATGCGCGCTACGGTTGCCGACGTTTACGCGGCCATCGTTTCAGATCTATTGGACGCGGAGATGGACTTACCTGCGGATAACGGCATCTTTGCCGACCAAATGGCAGCGAAAGGCCTCTTGGCTAAGGTGTATTTGGAAATGGGCGATTTCGCCAATGCCAAAGCGAAAGCTGCTGAGGTAATTGGTTCGGGCGCTTACAGCTTGGAGCAAGATTTAACGAAGCGATTCAACGACCATCCAAACACAAGTTTGCCGGCAGAATTTATCTTCACTTTGGTGAGCACCAATGAAGTAGTTGGCGGTGATACCTTGGTGGACGAGCGCGGTTCGGGTTATGTTTGGAACTACCGTTCTGACGACCCAAATGCCAACCCGGCACTCAAAGCATCTGCGGATCTATATATTGCAGCGACAAGCGACACCAACGACCTACGCGGTCAAACGTGGTACGATATCCGCAACGCTGGTTCAGCTGACGAGTTGTACATGATCAGCAAGTTTGACGCAAGCTTTATCGATGTACCACTCATTCACTTGACCGAGATGTATTTGATCTATGCAGAATGTAACGTTCGTTTGAACGGCGATGCTGATGGTACAGGATTAGGCTACATCAACGACCTAAGAACACGAGCAAATGTTGCTTCTTTGAGTTCACTCTCGGTAAGCGATGTGATGAATGAGCGCAGGTTAGAGATGGCTTGTGAAGGCGACCGTCTCTTCCAGCTTAAGCGTCAAGGGGTGCTCGGCGAAATCCAGAAGATTAGAGGAGTAGATTGGGATTGCCCAGGAATGGTACTCCAATTCCCTAACTATGAAGGAACCGCCCAAGGATTTATTTATAACGAAGAAGGAGGCTGCGAATAAAGCAGTTTAGCGATATGAAAAAAGTAACATTATTTATTGCGAGCGCCTTGTTGATCATGGGCGCATGTAAGCCGGAGGTTGGGCCTATTGGACCAGCATATGAGGCCGGTGCAGGTATCGTAGGTACTTGGGAGTTGACCAACGCGGATCAGACAGATCTAACGCTACCTGTACCAGAAACTAGAGACATCAGTTCGTTCTATCAAAACAATCAAGATAAATGGGTAGTGGTGTTTAGCGAGGACAGCACCTATACTGTAAACTCACAGGGTCCGGGTTTCGATTTGTTTGGTGCCGGAGGTACTTGGAAGTACAACATACCAGAATTCCCTTCTGAGTTGCACCTCACTCAGTTTGACACCGTAACGACAGTATTGCCTTTGGGTAACATGCCACGTACGATTGATCAGAACGTGAGCATTGTATACGATCGTATTCGTTGCGACAAGCCAAGCGTATCCTACAAATTAACGTTCACTAGAAAATAAGCTCAGATGAAAAAGATTAGCACACTACTCGCATTGACTTTGGGCCTAAGTGCTTCGGCTCAAATCACTACTATTCCCGACGAGAATATTGATCCAGCAGATTCTTTGGAGATTATCTTCGACCCATCTGCCCTCGACCTCGCAGTAGGTCACCAAGACCTTTTGAAGCAGGCTGTAGATGCAGGTGAAGATATGTACATCTGGACGTGGAAGCCAGCCACACACCCGGACGGTCACCCGTATGTAAACGGTACAGGTTCTGCTCCTTGGAAGAACTCTAACGAGGCGATGAAGATGACCAAGAATTCAGACGGTACGTTCTCCTGGAAGATTGTTCCAACCTTGTTCTACGAGGTAGATGCAGCCGAGGTTTACGCCGAGGATATTCACTTCTTGGTGAAGGCAAAAGACGGTGGTGGTTATGGTGATCCGGATGTAAAGACGGACGATCAGAGCATTGCAATTGACCCTCCTGCTACGGAGCGCAATCCGTTCTACCACTTCCCTACTAAGGTGAAGATTGACGACGTAATCACCTTGCGTTACGAGAACTGGAGAGAGGAAAAAGCATCGATGCAAAACCTTAGCTCGGACGACTGTTACGCGTATGCAAAGGTTGTGTATACCGACGGTACCAGCCAGCAGATTGAAAACACATTCAACGTTGGGTCTAATCCAGACCTTCAAATGCAGGATGTGGGCGATGGCAACTTTGAAATGCTCATTGTTCCTACAGAGCATTTTAATTTAAACCCAATGAAGGAGGTAGATTACCTAGAATTTATCGCAATGCGTAAAAACTTTGCGAGCGGTGCAGACCGTGTTACAGAAGCGGTAGTTATTCCAATCTTCTGTCAATAATACTTGGCTGTAAGCCATCTTAGAACCCGGCCTAGTGCCGGGTTTTTTCTCAACTAACACTCAGAGAAACATGCAGAACAAACCTAAACTCAGTTTTTGGCAGATCTGGAACATGAGCTTCGGCTTTTTGGGAATCCAATTTGGATATGCTCTCCAAGGCGGATTCATGAGCCGTATTTTTGAAACGCTTGGTGCCGACGAGCATAGCCTTCCATTGTTGTGGATTGCAGCGCCGCTTACGGGACTTATCGTGCAGCCTATTATTGGTCAAATGAGCGACAATACATGGCACCCGAGGTTTGGTCGCCGCCGCCCCTATTTTCTGATAGGTGCTGTTCTTGCTTCTCTAACACTATTGGTAGTGCCACACAGTTCGGCACTTTGGATGGCAGCAGGTGGTCTATGGATCCTTGACGCTACCATGAACATCAGTATGGAGCCGTTCCGTGCTTTGGTGGCTGATAAATTGCCAGACAGCCAACGCAGTTTCGGTTTTGTGGTGCAGACGCTGATTATTGGTGTAAGCACCTGGGTGGCTTCAAACTTGCCGCTGATGGTAAGTTCTTTGGGTGTAAGTAACGAAGCTGCGCCAGGCGTGGTTCCGATGTCGGTTCAGGTGGCATTTGGAATTGGTGCTGCAGTATTCATTCTCTCTATTCTTTACACGGTATTTACCACCGACGAGTACCCGCCTGAAGACATGGAAGCTTTCCGCGCGGAGCAGAAGGAAAAATCGGGTTTAGCCAATACCATTTCTGAGGTGTTTAAGAACATCGCGGACATGCCAAAGACGATGAAGCGTTTAGGCGTGGTCCAATTCTTCTCTTGGTTTGCCTTCTTCTGTATGTGGTCCATGGCCAACCCTGCCTTGACGGATCATGTGTTTAATGCTGCGAAGCCTGAGGCTATCGATTTCGCCGTAAGTACTGCAGAGCAAATAGACGCTTACCAAATAGCGGATAGAGCATTTAATGACGCTTCAAACAAGGTGGGTTCGTACATGGGGAACTACGGTTTGAGCTCTATGGTATTTGCCCTATTGTTGACTCTTTGGACGGCTAAAAGACGCATTAATAGAAAGTTTGTTCATATGTTCAGCTTGTTCGCTGGGGCGTACGGATTCATTAGCATGTACTTCATTACCGAGCCGTTGATGCTGATCGTAAGCTTCGTTTGTATCGGATTCAGTTGGGGTTCCATCCTGTCTATGCCGTATGCGATGTTGAGCTCTACGCTTGACCCGAATAGAATGGGTGTGTACATGGGCATCTTCAATATGTTCATCGTAATCCCACAGATTGTTGCAGCGACCTCGTTGACAGCGATTTATGAAGGGGTATTTGGCGAAGATCCAATCAACGCGATGTTGCTAGCAGGAACCTCGTTAGTTATTGCAGGACTGTCAAACTTCTTGATTACGAACAAGAAGGCGGTGACGTACACGCCAGAGGCGTAATTACATCTGTCTTTTTTGCTTGCGGAAATCGCGGGGCGAGCATCCCTTGACCTTAAGGAAGGAACGGTTGAATGAAGAGCTGGAGTTAAACCCGCTCTCTTCTGCAACCTCTGACATCGGCTTGTTGGTATTCACCAGAAGGTGTGAAGCGACCGTTGTTCGCAGTTGCATTAAGTAGTCGATAAAAGTCAAGCCAGAAGTTTGTCGGAACCAACGGCTGAAACTCTGCTCAGTCATGCTGGCGATGTCTGATATTTCAGAGAGTGTGATAGCACGCTGGTAATTGTCTTGAATGTACTTAGAAACGCGTTCCATGCGCTTGCTGATCTTCTGACTCATTACATTGCTGTATGCGCTTGTTGTCGAAACGGTTTTGAACTCTTTTCGCTCGGCGATCGAAGCCATGAGATTGAAGAAGGAGCCCATACTTTTTAGGGAATTGGTCCCAACAATATTGGCAAAGTCTTGGTGTTCTTCAGGCGTGAATTGGCCCAGATCTACACCAAAACTCATCGCTTTGAAAAGTGGCCCTAATGCGGCACTTTCTTTAAATGAGTTGAGCCATTCCTGAGTAAACTGAAGCCCCCAACATTCGCGGTCCATGATCATTTCCTCTTCATCGGAAGCCACAAAGTTGTGCGGCAGGTAAGGACCTAATAAGAAGGCTTGGCCGGCTTTGAATTCAACGATTTTGTTGCCAATGAAGGCGAGTCCTTCGCCTTTGACTACATAGGTGATTTCAATCTCTGGGTGGTAGTGCCAATAGTCGGTAAAAATGGAAGGTCCACGCTTGCCTACGTGTTGCGATAGCACATAGCTGTGGTAGCTTCTGTCCTTTTCGGCAATTCGTATGTTTTCGATCGTGGCTTTCATCGCTCAAATTCAAATATTTTGGCTTCCCAAGGGTAGAACACCGACCCACCCCCTTTATCTGAGCTGAGTATTGGCTCTTTTCCTGACCAGTATTCGTGGCTCCTCATCTTATCTGTGGCGTTCACAACCAAGATCCATTTGGAGTAGTCGTTGGTCGCCTCAAGGGTGTAATAACCGTCTTCTGGTACTCTTTGGGTAAACTGAACGGCTCCTCTGCTCTTTCGAAAAGCGCCCAATTCTTGACACAAATCTAACAATTGACCGTCAATTATGCTATAATCAGGGAAATCTTTGGAAAATTCAGGCATATCCTCCCGAATGGCGCCATGGTTTTCGTGCCCCTTTAAGCCGAGTTCTGTTCCGTAGTACAATACCGGTATGCCGCGCATAAAGTAGAGCAGCGTTAAGGCACTTCTTAGTTTGTCTTCACTACCTAGCTGGCCGAGGAAGCGCCCGTCGTCGTGATTGTCAACGAAGGTGATGAGGTCTTCCGGGCGCTCGTAGAGGTAATCTGCGGCGAGGCGGTAGTACAAGGCACCTGCACCTGTGACCCAACCGAATTGCTCAGATTCATCGGCTTCGTACATCGAGTGGATGGCGCGCCAGAGGGTGAAATCTGTCACTGCATCGTTGCCTGTCCAACCTGCGCTCACGTTATCGTTAGGCGCGAAGTAGAGTTGTGATGCTTCACTGTAGGCCCAAGTTTCTCCAAAGATGAAGAGCTCTGGATACACCCGTTTGAGTAGCATGTTTAACTCCTTGAGAAATGTAGGATGGGAAAACGCATAGGTGTCGCAGCGCAGGGCATCTACACCGAAGGATTCGATATACCAAAGGGTGGAATAGGTAAGGTATGAGGCGGTTAACGGGTGCTCTTGGTTCAGGTCGGGCATGACTCCAGCGAACCAGCCTTTTTCGAATCGGTCGATATCGTCTTTTGATGCATAGGGGTCTGTCAGTGAGGTGAACCGGAAGCTCGAATAAGGAATGGAGCCATTTTGATTCCAGTGCACCATGGAGGAATCGGGCATCAATTCTTGAAGGTAATGTGAGGATCCCCAATGGTTGTAAACGACATCAGCGACGTGCTTTAGGCCGCGCTCTTGCATTTGCTTGCTTAGTGCTGCGAGGCCTTTGTTGCCGCCGTAGCGCGGATCTATTTGATAGTGGTCTGTGATGGCGTAGCCGTGGTAGCTGTCACGAGCCATATCGTTTTCTAGCAGGGGGTTGATCCAAACGGCTGTGGCGCCAAGACGTTCGATATGACCAAGTCCTTGCCCAATGCCCTCGAGGTCCCCTCCGTGTCGGGCATAAGGCTCTTTAAGGTCGGTGCCGCGCTCACGCATGCCTTTGATGTCATCGTTCTTTGGATTTCCGTTGTGAAATCGGTCCGGGGTAATGAGGTAGATGAGGTCTCTGTCGCTTAGTCCTTGAGGCTGGTAACCGCTGCGCTCAAGAAGGGGGTATTGGATGTTTCTGCGGCCAATTTTAAAGATGATTTCTTGTGAGGCAAGGTTGGGTAGAATTCGGAATTGGACCCAGGCTACATTATCGCTTAGGATTCCCCATTCTAGTCCTTCTGCACCCTTAAAACTGTGAATATCGGCCTTTGTAAAACCTTCACCGGTGATGAATACTTCTACAGTATCCAGGGGAAAATTGCTCCACCAGTTCGGCGGATCAACTCGGTGAATACTTTGCCCTTTTATTGCAGTAACCGAAGTAAGGCACAAAAGAGAGAAAAAGAGGTTTAAGGCGCTATTCTTCATTTTTTGCGGTATAATGCGACAATATGGTTAAAAATCGGCAGAATTGGACACCAAAAGGAAAGTGCTGTACCTTAATTTTATAGGGTATTCGGTACACTAATTACTAACCAATCATTTTTATATGAAAAAGTTTTACGCTTTAGCAGCTGCCTTGTTCCTAGGAATGGGCGCATTTGCACAAACTTACAGCGTGACCTTCCAGGTTGATATGGGCTCTGCTACAATCAACTCTAACGGTGTTCACGTTGCTGGGTCATTCCAATCTTGGTCTCCAAGTACTACTTCTATGACTCAGGTAGGTACTTCTTCAATCTACTCGACTACAGTTACTGTAAGCGGTGGTCAGTTGGAGTACAAATTCTTGAACGGTAACGCATGGGGCGACGATGAAAGTGTTCCTGCACCGATCCAAGTAGGTACTAACGGTAACAGTAACCGTTGGGCTGTCATCTCTCAGGATACTACACTTCCAGCGGTAATGTTCGGTGGTGCTGCTCCTGCAGGTCAAAAAGCGATCCAATTCAAGGTGGATATGGCGCTTCAGACTGTTTCTTCAGATTCAGTTCACGTTGCGGGTAACTTCCAAGGTTGGGATCCAGCAAAGTCGCAGATGGTAAACTTTGACGGCGTACACCGTTACATTGCTTATGTAGGCAAGACGGATTCTACGTACTTCAAGTTCATCAACGGTAACGGATGGAGTGTTGTTGAATCGGTTCCTTCTACTTGTCAGGCTTCTTCTGCAGGTATCAGCCAAGGTGATAACCGTTTCTACACAGATACACTTAGCGGTATCTACGAAGTATGTTACTCTCAGTGTGGTCCATGTACAGTAGTTCCTACGTACGATATAACAATCAATGTTGATGTAAGCTCTTTGACTGCATGTTCTACTATTGATTCTGTAACACTTGCAGGTCCTATCAACGGATGGGGTGGTGAGTTGATGTCTGATCCAGACGGTGACGGTGTTTACTCTATCTCTTACATGGGTGTTGATTCAGGTGATTTCCAGTTCAAGGCACGTTACCACGTAGCGGGTGCGACCAACTGGGAAGGCGGTGGTAACAAGATTGTTACTGTAAGCTCTGACTCTGTAGTTGCTCCTCGTTGTTTCGGTAACGATACGTACGGACCATGTCCTACTACGCCTCCAACGGCTGACGTAACGTTTATCGTTGACTTCACGCAAGCTTCTTTCACGCCAGCTGATACGATTTACTTGATGGGTAACTTCACGCAGTGGAGCTCAAATGCTATCCCTATGGTGGCACATTCTCAAGCGGGTCAGTATATTGCTACTGTGGCGCAGTACTGTCCGGGTACTATGGAGTACCGTTTCTCTAACGGCGATCCATCAAACAACTCTAACCACGAGCCAGTTCCTGCTGATTGTGGTGTCGATAATGGTGTAGGTTCTTACAACCGTTTCTTCGCGCGTACAGGTTCTGCAGACACTGTTCAGCACATTTACGGCGCTTGTTCATTCATCTCTGTTGAAGAGAATGCATTGGATGCAGTAGCGATCTACCCGAACCCTATGACGGATGTAGCAACAATCGCCCTAGGTACTTCTGATTTCTACACGGTTCGTGTAATGGACATCACTGGCCGTTTGGTTGCTGGTATGAACAATGCTCAGGGCAATGTAGAGTTGAATGCTTCTGAAATGGGTCGCGGTATGTACTTCGTGAACATCGCGAACTCTAATGGCGAGTTGAGAACAATGAAGGTTATCGTAGAATAATCTCTTACTCATACAGTTCCTTTTTGGAACAGAGCCCCCCGGCGCGC
>JBNAAX010000036.1:0-19799 GCA_049631665.1 Schleiferiaceae bacterium | reverse complement strand
TCTTTGCTTGGTGTAGCGCTGAACTTTGGCAGCCCCACAGTATCGGATCCTGCGGGTAAAAGCCAAATGGTGAGGTCTTCAAAGGCACCCTTACCCGTTTTATGAACCTGACCGCCAACCTGCATGCTGTCGATA
This sequence comes from Schleiferiaceae bacterium, assembly GCA_049631665.1. Classification (GTDB taxonomy): domain Bacteria; phylum Bacteroidota; class Bacteroidia; order Flavobacteriales; family Schleiferiaceae; genus UBA10364. The sequence continues at coordinate 19,664 of JBNAAX010000036.1, read as the reverse complement.
AAGGAGCCTGTGCTCCAAACAACTTCGAGGTTGGTGTATTTGTTGTTCTCGTTCAGGTCGCCTATCTCATCGCCCATGGTGATTCTATACGTGGTGTTTTCCGTGAGCTGACCGTCTTCCCAGTTCAGTTTGAGTTTCTTACCGATGATCTCAAATTCCAATCCTTCGATCGGAGGACTCGTCGTGATATTACCGCGTAATTTGGTCCCTTGAATGTATTCGTCGAAAACGATCTCTGCCTTGCTTCCAGTAAAGTTCAACGCACCAAGCGCTGGCGTCACCTTAATTACGGTAGGTGGCGTTTCGTCCTTCGGCCCTCCTTGCGGACGACTTTGAACAGCACACCCCACTAGAAGCAATAGGAAGGAAGCAATGAAGAATCGTTTCATAAGCTAAAGGTCACCAATTATCGGCATACATACTTAGGGGAAACGGACAATTCCCTACCAATATTTCAACAGCATTCGATTCCGATTAAAAAAGTAAATTAGTGTCCCATTAAAATCACACGCTAGTGAAAAAACTTCTACTCCTATTCATGTCAGTTTTTGCTCTGGGAGCAAATGCACAGACCTATTGTTCGCCGACCTACACTTTGGGTTGTACCTACGGCGATGACATCAACGATGTATATATCGGAACCTTCTCCGATACGGCTACTGGCTGTTCGACAGGTAACTACTACGTGGCAACTTCTGATACGATTTACATCCAGCAGACGGCGCCTACTTCAGTTGAATTCACTTCAAACTACTCTACCCAGTACTTTGCTATCTGGGGCGACTGGAACAACGACGGCGATTGGGACGACGCTGGAGAGCATCTTTGGTCTTCTTCAACCAACCAGTGGAACGGTAATGTGGAATCCATCACTATTCCTTCAACGGTATCACTCGGTTCTTACCGCATGCGCATTCGTTCAAACTATTCTGCCGCCATTTCAGCTACAGAAAGCTGTTCGAGCATGTCGTACGGTGAGGTACACGATTACACAGTGACGGTAACTACACCACCGGCGTGTCCAGCACCGACTTTCGCGAGCATCACTGCTTCAGATTCATCGGCGACGTTGACTTGGAATTCAAACGATACAACCTTTGTTGTTGAATACGGTACTTCTGGATTCGTGAACGGCCTCGGACTTCAGGTGACAGTAAACGACACGTTTGCTACAATCACTGGTTTGAGCTCAAACACTGCTTATGATTTCTACATCAAAACAGATTGTACAGCGGATACAAACGGGTACAGCACGAATGTAGGGCCGTTCTTCGTGAAGACGTTGTGTACTTCGGTAAGTGCGCCGCTATACGAGAGTTTTGATACAGATTCAACGGGCGGATTCTCAAATCCAAACGCTCCTTCTTGTTGGTACTATGCTGAGAATTCTGGTGCGGCTGGGTACGGATACATTACGGGTTCTTCTTGGAACTTAAGTCCTCACACTGGTACTCAGATGTATTACTTATACAACAGCTTTGATTCAGCGGTTGAGGCATTGATCAGTCCTGCTATTATCGGTTTAGACAGCGGTACGAAGCAGATGGACATCTACATGGCATGTACAGGCTGGTCTTCAGGTAATGATGTGATCGTAGGTACTGTCAGCAGTCCTACAGATTTGAGCAATTTCAACGCAATTGATACCATTAGCGTTCCTAACGGTGCCACGTGGAACATGTACACTGTGTACTTCGATGCAAGTGCTGGGTACAACATGAGCGACCAACACATTGCCATCATTTCAACTAATACCAATACTTACACTGCGGTATACTTCGACGAAATTACCATCAAGGATGCTCCGCAATGTTTGCCGCCTTCGGCATTGAGTGTCGGTTCGCTAGGTGCAGATTCGGCTGAGGTCAATTTCACTGCAGCAGGTATTGCCACGTATCTCGAATACGGTCCAGTAGGCTTTGTCCCGGATTTCCAACAGAGTACAGGAACTATTGTTACTGCTTCCTCATCACCGCATTGGTTAACCGGTCTTGATACAAACACGTCTTACGATGTGTATGTCTACCAGATGTGTGCGGACAGTACAGTGAGTCCAGCCTTTGGACCAGCGACCTTTAAAACGCTACAATGTGCACCGTCCTCAATGTGTACGTTCGATATCGAACTTACAGATACATGGGGTGACGGATGGAACGGCGCTCAAGTTGAAGTCTTGAATTCATCAGGTGGGGTGGAATATACCCTTGGTGCTGGATTTACTACTGGTACATCGTACACAGAAACCATCATGGTATGTACCGGCGAAACATTCACTATCTCGGTAAGTACGGCTGGTTCGTATCCAAGTGAGATTGGTTTGAATGTACTTTCAAACGGTTCTGTTGTCGATTCTTATACGGCAACTTCAGCGACTACAGTTGGCACCCAAATGGCACAATTCACAGCATCGTGTAACACAGCATGTCCATCACCAACGAACTTGACGTATGTAGCAGGAAAGAACGATGCAACCTTCACTTTTGATCAGAACGGCGGTTCTGCAACTTACGTGTACGAGTGGGGCCCTGTTGGATTTGCACAATCTACAGGTCTTGTATCAAGCAACATTGATTCAACTACTAGCAATACGTTCTCTATCTCCGGTTTGAGTGCAGCGACGTGTTACGATGTATTCGTAATCGGTAACTGTGGTACAAGCGGAGTGAGCGATACATTGGGTCCATTGACCTTCTGTACTAACCTTTGTGATACGACAGATTTGTGTACGTGGACCATGAGTATGTACGATTCATGGGGTGATGGATGGAACGGTGCTGAAGTACAGGTGTTGTACAACGGTGTCTTCGGTCAATCCTTTACATTCTTAACAGGTGATTCGTCTATTGTAGACTTCCAAGTATGTAGCGGAACGCAGGTTACAGTAGTGAACAGTGCAGCGGGATCGTACCCGTCAGAAGTAAGCTACGTACTTTCGAATGCCTCCGGTACACAGAGCACTTCAGTAAGTACAGGTAACTTCGCAGTGGGTACTCAGGCAACATTGGCCGCGAACTGTGTTACGGTTTCTTGTCCAATGCCATCGAATATGACCAACACGAACATTGGCGCCACAACTGCTTACATTTCGTGGACGGGTGGTACAGGTACTTTCTTATACGAATACCGTGCTCAAGGAACGACTACGGGTCCAATGCTTAGCGGTACTTCAACTGCAGCAACGGCTTCTATGATGGGATTAACGCCATCTACAACGTACGATTTCTACGTAAAAGAAGCTTGTGCTCCAGGCGACACATCGATGACTATGTACCATGTATTTACCACAGATTCTTGTGCGGCAATTACATTGGGTAACCCGCAGTTCAATGTGGATAGCGTTAACGCTACCGCTGCAGCATTGACCTTTAACTGGAACAGCGCGAACACGACCGGATTCAATATTTCATTCGGCGACGGAAACTCAGCGACGGGTACAGGCGGTACAGTTTCACACTCGTATACTGCGAACGGTACATACTCAGTAACATTAACGGTATACAGCGATTGTGATACTGCAAGCAAGACGTTCAATGTACAGGTAGGTACTATTGGTATTGAAGACAACGCTGGAATTACAGCCTTGATGATTTACCCGAACCCAATACAAGGTTTGGTAACCATCGATGGTGAGATTTCACACAGTGCTGAGGTAAGCATTCGAATTATCAACTACTTGGGTCAGGAGATCCTCGTGGACCAATTCGACCCTACTTCTTCGGTCCTAAGCAAAACGTATGATCTGAGTGCAGCTGCGGCTGGCGCTTATCTCATCGAGGTTGCAACGGAGAGAGGCGTAGTACAGAAATCCATTATTGTTCGCCACTAAACCTCTAAGGCTAGTGCGAGCAAATGCAAGGGCTGCTCGGGGAACGCTTCCCGAACGACCTCTGCAGCATAAAGTAACGTCGACCCAGTAGTCACCGTGTCGTCGATAAGTACAAGCAGCGCATCCCGCGGGATGCGCTGCTTTATTTTTTGGCGCACTCGCAAGCTCCCGCGCGGGTTGGTCCAGCGCTCAAAGGGATCTACCTTAATTTGACTCTTGCGGTGTGCGTGCTTTTCGAGCAATATCGCTACCGTAGCCCGATATCCGCTTTCGCTTAGCTTTCTTAGACACCCTTGAGCTAATCCTTCGCTTTGGTTGTAACCACGGCGTCTACGCCGCCTTTTTGAAACAGGCATGGGCACAAGGACGATGTTTTTATGTGCAGATGCTATGGCGCCCCCTAGAAAATGATATCCAAGATGTCGTGCCATTCGAGGATGTCCCCCATACTTGAGGCTGTGACAGAGTGTACTTACTGAAGGGCAATTGATCAGCACGGCGCTAAAGTGGGCTTCGATGGTTGACGAAATCCGTTCTCGGCGCTGGCGTTCGAGAAACGAACACCTCGGTTGTGCGGCCAAACATATTTGGCATACGCTTTGCTCTTCAGGGCGAAGAAGGTCTTCACAAAGAAGGCAATGATTGGGAAAGACGAGGCTTGTTAAAAAACTTAGCATCATTTTGATAAGAGATATGCTGAGATTGAGGTAGTTTCGTTGTATTAGAAGATAAATTAAATAGGAGCGATGAGTTCAGAAGGAAACAAAGGGAGATCAGGATTAGTAATTGGCCTATTGGCTGTATTTGTACTTGTATTGGGTGTATTGCTGTATTTACGCAGTGAAGAGAAGCATGCATTGGAGTTGGACAAGCAAGAATTGACCGTAGAACTAAGTGGTTTGAAAGAAGATTTAATGGGTCAGATTGGCGAAAACGACAGCCTGAATTCATTCATTGAGACTGAGACAGCACGTTTAGGCTTGTTGATCGACAGCATCAACGCAGTGAATGTTGACAACAAAAAACAATTAACAAACTACCGTTACCGCTTGAGCAGCTTGAAGAAGCAGAACGCGGAGTTGGTAGAACAACTAGATAGCACCAACGAAGCTTATGCAGCGCTTAAGATGCGTGAGCAGATGGTGGCAGATAGCTTGAACTCAGCGATTACTGCAAACCAAGCGCTTTCTGGTCAGAACAGTGCACTTTCAAACACTGTAGCAAAAGGAAAGCAGCTTGTTATTGCTGCATCTTCAGCGACAGCAGCACGTATCACAAACAGTGGTAAGGAGCGCAAGACTAAGCGCGCGAAGAAAACAGACCGTGTGAACGTTTGTATTACTATTGCTAAGAACCGCATCGCAGATTCTGGCGAGCGTACATTGTATGTGAAGCTCTTTGCACCGAACGGTAAAGACGTGGATGCACCAGAAAACAACAAAGCAGTTGTTGGTGGTGTAAATAGCGGCTACAACGGTATGGCTAAGGTGAACTTCCAAGGCGAAGCAATGGACGTGTGTATCGCTGCGAACAGAGCGACTGACGCACCTGTTGTATTGGAACCAGGAATCTACACTGCAGCCATCATGACCGACTCTTACGTGTTGGGTACGGTAGCAGTAGAATTGAAATAATACCATGAAGAAGCTATTCATTTTTGCACTTCTCGGAGCGCTTACTACCTCGTGTGTGAGCACCAAAGTGCACAAGACCTTACAAGAGAAGTACGATCTTCTTTCGAACGAAGCCGATCAGCTTCGTCAAAAGAGCGAAATGCGTGCAGCCGAGAATTCAGAACTCGAGCGCACCTTGGGAGAAGTGCGTCGTGAGGTGAATCAGCTTCAAGAGGATACAACGGCGAAGTTTGACGAGTTGCGTGCTTTGCAGACCAAATACGACCGCTTGTCTAAGCAGTACGATTACTTGCTGGACAACAACAGTACGCTCATCGCAGCGAGCGCTCGTGAAAACAAAGCATTGATGGACGAGTTGAGCACTATCCAAAGCCGCTTGCAGGCGAAGGAAGATAGCCTCAACACTGAACGTCGTGCCTTGGAAAAAGGACAGCGCCGTGTTGCAGAGCTCGAAGGCGTTATTCGTCGTCAAGACAGCACGGTAAATTACGTTCGTCAGAAGGTTGCCGACGCTTTATTGGGCTTTACAGGCAAGGGCCTTACTGTCAATATGCGCGACGGCAAAGTCTACGTGAGTCTCGAAAACAGCCTGCTCTTTGCGCCAGGTTCTTGGAGTGTTGCGGCAAACGGACAAGTTGCTCTGGAAAACCTTGCTCGAGTCCTCGCAGACAATGAGGAGATCAGTATTCTTGTCGAGGGACATACGGACGATGATCCGTACCGTGGACAGAGCCAAGTGAAAGACAACTGGGATTTGAGTGTGATGCGTGCCACGAATGTGGTTAAGATTTTGACGAAAAATGCAGGTCTTGATCCGCAACGAATCACGGCCGCTGGACGTGGTGAGTTTGTGCCGTTGGTAGAAAATACTTCAGCGAGCAACAAGGCCATCAACCGTCGTACGGAGATTATCCTAACACCAGATTTAACAGAGCTGGCAAACCTGCTAGATGGAGCAGGCGAGTAATAGCACTACTTAGAATTGGGCACGGACCAATTCTTCAATTCTTTTCAATCCCACTATGGCAATGTCGTAGTGGGATTTTTCTATTTGGTGGTGACCGCTTACATAGATGCGTTCGAACCCAAGCTTTTCTGCCTCTCGGATGCGCTGTTCCACTTTAGTCACCGGTCTAACTTCACCAGTTAAGCCAACCTCCGCTGCAAAACATACCTTGCCTGAGATAGGTTCGTCAGCATTCGAGCTGAGAATGGCTGCAATCACTGCCAAATCCAATGCAGGGTCGTCCACGCGCAAACCACCGGTGATGTTCAAAAAGACGTCCTTCTGTCCCAATCGGAACCCACAACGCTTCTCCAAAACAGCCAATAGCATGTTTAGTCGGCGTGTATCAAAACCCGTTGTAGAACGCTGGGGAGTCCCATAAACTGCGGTAGAACACAACGCCTGTAGCTCTAACAACATAGGGCGAACGCCCTCCAATAACACGGCCACAGCATTGCCGCTTAGTCCGTCGTGTTGCTTGGTCAATAACAAGTCACTTGGATTTGCTACCCCTTGCAAGCCGGCTTGCTCCATGGTGTACAATCCAATCTCATGGGTAGAGCCAAACCTATTCTTGTGAGCCCTTAGGATGCGATACAACAGGTTTGGGTCGCCTTCAAACTGAAGAACAACGTCCACCATGTGTTCCAATATCTTCGGACCAGCAATGCTTCCTTCCTTATTGATGTGTCCAATCAAGAGGACCGGTGTGCCCGTTTCTTTCGCGTAACGAATGAAGCTTGCCGCGCTTTCTCTAATCTGAGCTACCGAGCCTGGTGTACTTTCGACATGAGGCACGTGAAGGGTCTGTATGGAGTCAACAACCACAAGGTGCGGTCGCATCTTTTTCAAATGGTTGAAAACGACCTCCGTTTTAGTTTCACTTAAAAGGAACAATTCACTTTCCGTACGGCCAATTCTTTCCGCTCTCAGTTTGATCTGGGATGGACTTTCCTCACCACTGATATAGGCTACAGTTCCACTGAACTTCAGTGCCATTTGTAAGAGCAAGGTACTCTTACCTATACCGGGTTCACCGCCTAATAAGACTACTGATCCAGGTACAATACCGCCGCCCAATACTCTTGAAAATTCTTCGTCGCGAATGGGAAAACGTTGTACTGTCGTGTGTTCAACCTCGTCAATTTTAAGAGGCCTGCTCGACGCATTATCACCGCTCCACGCTCGTGGATCGGGTTTGCTTTTTGTCTGAGTTTCCTCCACGAGCGTGTTCCATTCCTTACACCCTTGGCATTGCCCCATCCATTTAGAATGTTCGGTGCCACAGTTGGTACAAATAAAGACGCTTCTACTTTTTGCCATGGAGATTAGTTCTTCCTTGCAAAATACAGAATTAGCATGCCAATAACACCAGTTGCAATGAACATTAAGCTGTTGCCGCTATGGATGATGGTGGCATAGGCAGTTCCCAGTTCTGGCGAATACCCAATCACTGTGAGTGCTTTAGAGACAAGGTAGTGGTAGGCGCCAATTCCTCCAGGCACAGGGATAACGTATCCTAGGCCGGCAGCCACACTTACATAAAATGCTTCAGAAAGTCCCAACGCTTCTAAGCCAGGGACCACCTTGAACCCAACGACAATAGTGGCCGTGTAGCACGTCCAAATCCCTACGCTGTATGCCCAAAACAAGAATTTGTTGTCGACTTTTTGAATGCTTCTTAAACCCTCAACAAGGCCTTGTATGAAGCCAATAACTCTTTGCGCGAAGCTCCATTGGGACCACATTTTACGGGTGATCCAAAGTCCGATAAGCACGAGTATACCACCAACAATTAGCCCGCTAATCAGCGTTGGTGATAAGGTGGGTAGACTAGCACCGCTCTGCGTCAAGAAAATGGAAAGTTGTTGCGCTTGGGTAATGACTGCGATTAAAAGTATGATGCCAAACATGAGGGTATCCACAACACGTTCGAGCACAACGGTTCCGAACAACTTGTCTATCGGAACTTCATCAGATCGGTTAATGGCAGTACATCGGGCAACTTCTCCCACTCTTGGCGTGACTAGGTTGACTAGGTAAGAAAATGCAACGGCCGCAATAGCATTGGCCGAGCTCACTTTATAGCCGAGAGAGGCTAGAAGCTGTACCCAACGGATGCCGCGGATGATGATGGCTATGAATCCAATACCAATGGCTATGAAGAGCCCAAATCCATCCACCGACTGTATGTTGTTCCACAATTCGGTTGGGTTGGTGTTTTTGAATGTAAAATAGAGTAACAGTACTCCAATGCTTAAGAAAAGCACATACTGCAACACCTTTTTTACATGGGCCGTCACTATTTCAAGAGGTTAGTTGATTCGTTCGGGAATACAATCTGAGGTTTAAACGTCTTTGCTTCTTCAGGAGTCATTTGTGCATAAGCGATGATGATAATGACATCACCTTTTTGAACGCGACGAGCCGCCGGTCCATTCAATACAACACTCCCTGTGCCGCTGCCTCCCGAGATGGTGTAGGTGTCGAAACGCTCACCATTGTTGACGTTGACGATGTAAACGCGTTCCCCTGGGATTATACCAGCAGCAGCCATTAAATCATCATCTAAAGTGATAGAACCCACGTAATCAAGGTCAGCTCCTGTGACCTTTACGCGATGAATTTTACTCTTTACAACCTCTATTTGCATGGCGCAAAAGTAGATTAAAAAAGAGGAAGGTTATCGATAAGGCGAACTTTTCCACACATAACGGCAGCGAAGACTCTTGTCGGAACATTTAAATCGAAGCGCTCTACCGGAATTAAGGTGTTTGACGCACTAAATTCTAAGTATTCAACCTTGAGGTGGCCAATGCTATTGATGTTCTCAATGAGCGCTATCTGAGCTGCGTGAGGCGTAGTTGCGTTAAAATCTGTATTCGAAATCCACTGCGAAATAATCCGATGAATCTCTTTGGCTGCGCCCCGTTGTTCAGCAGACAAACGGAGGTTTCGACTGCTCATTGCCAGGCCGTCATCTTCGCGAAGTGTGGCACAGGCTATGATTTCTACGGGCCAATTCTCGTTCGCAACCACGTGCTTAATGATGGCGAGTTGCTGGTAGTCCTTTTCCCCAAAAAATGCGCGATGTGGGCGGATGATTTCAAAGAATCGAGTTACGACCGTCGCCATTCCTTCAAAGTGACCGGGTCGTCCGGTACCTTCCATAAATGTGCCTAGCGAACCAAAATCGAAGTTGCGAGAATGCAAACCGTTTGGGTATAAATCGTTCTGAGTGGGCAGGTAGACAATCACTTCGCCCGTGGCCTTCAGAAGGGTTAGATCGTGCTCGAGGGTTGATGGGTACTTCTTTAAATCCTCCGCATTGTTGAATTGGGTTGGGTTTACGTAGATACTTACCAGGGTAAGATCGGCCATGGAAAGACTTTGCTCCACCAAACTGATGTGGCCTCGATGCAAGGCACCCATAGTTGGCACGAATCCAAGGGTTTGCTCACCAATCTGCGCTCGCCACTCGTTTAATTCTAAAAGACTTCTTAAAACGGTCATTTTGGGCTGTAAAAGGGCTCAAAACTAGGCTATTCTTAGGAAAAAGCGCCAAAAAAAGGTATCTTTGCCAACTAGTTTTAAAACATCTATTCCGTATGGATAGCAAGAGAGTATTGTTTATCTCACAGGAGATTCACCCATACCTACCTGAGAACAAGATTTCAAGCACAACATTAGCCCTAGCTAAGAAAACGAATAACAGTGGCCACCAGGTGCGCGTATTCATGCCTCGTTTCGGGGTAATCAATGAGCGTCGTCATCAGTTGCACGAGGTTATTCGCTTGAGCGGTATGAACGTAGTGATTAACGATATGGATATGCCGTTAATCATCAAGGTAGCTTCAGTTCCTGGAGCGCGTATGCAAGTTTATTTCATTGATAACGAAGAATACTTCAAACGCAAGTTTACCTACACGGATGCGGATGGCAAATATTTCGAGGACAACGACGAACGTGCTTTGTTCTTCTCAAAAGGTGCTATCGATACCGTTGAAAAGCTAGGATGGAAGCCAGACGTTATTCACGTTCACGGCTGGATGTCTGCTTTGGTACCGATGTATTTGAAATTGTTCCAAAGCGAGAACCCTATCTTCAAGGATGCGAAAGTCGTTTTCTCTGCTTACGATAACGGATTTGATGGCACATTGGGTCCAAAATTAAAGGCGGGGATGGAGTTTGATGAAATCGACCCTTCGCTAACGGAAGGCTTGGAAGCACCGACGAGTGTAGACCTACAAAAATTGGCTGCAAAATATTCGGATGTACTTATCCTCGGTGAGGAAAACACGGATGAGGTTGCAGAATACGCGAAGTCTATCGGTGTTGAGGTGATTGACGGTTCGGCATTTATGGATCAGCCGGAAGAAGCCATCAAGGTGTATGAATCTCTCCTTGTTGAAAGCGATGCCGAGTAAATTTCGTTTAGCCCTAAGCCTATTTGTTGCTGCTGTACTTTTTTCCTCGTGTGAGAAAAGCAACGGCTCCATTGGTTCAGGTAAGTTTGTAGATGACCGCCCTGAATTAGGAGAGAAGCTGACCTTTCCAGTAGTGTCGTACACTCAAAGTTGGGATAGTATTAGCACGAAGAACCCTGCACAGGTAATCCTAGGTAATTACGACGACCCTATTTTTGGTCGCACGAATGCCTCTTTCTTTACACGTATTCTCTTGTCTAAATCTTCGCCAGACTTTGGTGAAGGAACTATTTGTGACTCAGTGAAGGTTCGCGTTGCATACTCGAGCTATTACGGTGTTGAGGGCGATGAAATTGGCCTGAAAGTGTACCCGCTCTTGGAGGAGCAATACGATACGGTCTCTTATTATTCGAACCGTGCCATGAACTACGGACCAGCCATCGCTGATACAAACCTGGTTTTAGGGCCAAGAGATACCGTATACAACGGTGTAGATACCTTGGTTGGCTACTTGTCCTTTGATGCGGATCCGGCGTATTTCCAGACCAATATTTTTGACGCGGCTATCGATGGTGCGAGCCACTTTGCCGATAACGAAGACTTCGTGAAGGAAGTACCAGGATTGTATTTTACGGATGAAGGTGCAGGCTCTTCCATAGCCGGCTACTTCAATCTTGATGCTTCAGGCTCTTTGATTGAGTTGTACTACCATACCGGAGTAGACGATACCATTGCCAAAGTGTTTAATTTGACCTTTGGGCAGAACTTTGGAGACCCTACATTGAGCTACAACCTCTTTTCAAACGATTACGCCAACGCACAATTCGATTTAGACATGATGGACACCGTAAATGGTGAAGTTCTCACCTACGTGCAAGGTGGTTCAGGTGTTCGTACATTTTTGAAGTTTCCACATCTCGATACCCTCATTGGAAAAGGTTTTTCAATTAATAAAGCGGAACTTTCCTTTGATGTGCTTCAGGGTACGGCGGGTCAATACCGCTTCCCAGGTTCTTTGATTGTTATTCAAGATCAAGACACGGTTCAGCGTCTCATCAAAGACTACCAATCCGACATTAACTCTACCGGAGGTACGGTTGCTAGAACGGATGTTCGCGAGTTCAACTACACCTTCAATGTGACCCGTATGGTGCACGATTTCGTGAACGATAGAGAAGACATTTTGTCTGTATTCTTGGCACCTTCTTCGAGCAGCGGTAACATTCACCGTGTGGTTTTAGGTGGCGGTATGCACCCGGTAATTCCTGCTGAATTTAACGTCTACTATACGCGCAGTAATTAAGAAGCGTTACTTTTGCGTAACCAACCAATTAAACCAATTTCATTATGTGTGGTATTGTAGGATACGTAGGAGACCGTAATGCGTTTCCCATTCTTGTCAACGGCCTCAAGCGCCTAGAGTATCGTGGTTACGACAGCTCAGGTGTAGCACTCGCGCAAAACGGCGAAATCACCCTGTACAAAAAGCAAGGCATGGTTAAAGCCATGGAGGAACTCGCCCTTGCAGGTGATACTTCTGGTTCGACGGGTATTGCACACACGCGTTGGGCGACCCACGGTCAACCTTCGGATGAAAATGCCCACCCTCACGTTAGCAACTCGGGCAATCTTGTTTTGGTGCACAATGGTATCATCGAGAATTACCAAGCGCTGAAAGAATTACTCAAAGACAACGGTTTTGAATTTCACAGCGAAACAGATACTGAAGTTCTCGTAAACTTTATCCAGTACATCCAAGATCAGGAAGACTGTAAACTAAGAAAGGCGGTGCGTATCGCTTTGACACAAGTGATCGGTGCCTATGCTATCTGTATCTACGATAAAAACAACCCAGAAGAAGTAGTGGTTGCCAAGCTAGGCTCACCACTGGTTATTGGTTTAGGCGTAAATGAGAAGTTCATTGGTTCTGACGCAACTCCATTCCTAGAATACACAAAAGACGCCATTTATCTGGAGGACGGAGAGATGGCCTCACTCACTGCTGAAGGCGAATTAGATATTCGTTTGATTCAAAGTGATAAATCTGTAAATGCGCAGGTACACAAGCTTCAAATGGACCTAGAAAGCATCGAGAAGAGCGGGTACGACTACTTCATGATGAAGGAGATCTACGAGCAGCCTCGTGCCATCTATGATACCTTCCGTGGTCGTCTGTTGCCAGAGCAAGGAATGATCAAGATGAGTGGTCTAGAAGAATATGCCGACCGTTTCCGCAATGCCGACCGTATCATCATGACGGCCTGCGGAACCTCTTGGCACAGTGCACTCGTTGCAGAGTATTTGTTTGAAGAATTTGCACGTATCCCGGTTGAGGTTGAATACGGATCAGAATTTAGATACCGCAACCCTATTATTCGCAAGAACGATGTGGTGATTGCCATTTCTCAAAGTGGAGAAACGGCAGATACATTAGCCGCAATCAAAATGGCAAAAGAGGCGGGCGCGATGGTCTTTGGTATTTGTAATGTACCTGGTTCAACCATTGCTCGCGAAACTCATGCCGGAGCATATACCCACGCAGGACCTGAGATCGGTGTGGCTTCAACGAAGGCCTTTACCTCTCAAGTAACAGTACTTACGATGATGGCGTTGGAGCTCGGTAAGATTCGTGGTGAATTTTCGACCTCGCAGTACCGTGCCTTGTTGAATGAATTGAGTGTCATTCCCAAAAAGGTGGAAAAAGTACTTGAGTCGAAAGAACTCGTAGAGAAGATTTCAGCACTTTATAAGGATGCTAATAATGCTCTTTATTTGGGTCGTGGGGTGAACTTCCCAATCGCTCTAGAAGGAGCGTTGAAGCTTAAAGAGATTTCATACATCCATGCCGAGGGTTATCCAGCTGCTGAAATGAAGCACGGCCCTATCGCGCTTATTGATGAAAACATGCCTGTAATCGTTGTTGCTCCTAATGCAGGGCATTACGAAAAGCTAGTAAGTAACGTTCAGGAGGTAAAAGCGCGTCACGGAAAGGTGATTGCAGTAGTAACTGAAGGCGATACTGAGGTGGTTCAGAGTGCCGACCACGTGATTGAAATACCAGAAACACTTGAAGCACTTACGCCGCTGCTAACCGTGATTCCACTTCAACTCTTGAGCTATTACATCGCCGTGATGAGAGATTGTGATGTAGATCGTCCAAGAAACCTCGCGAAATCGGTTACGGTGGAGTAACAGAATACCATAAACTTAACCCCCCATTATTATGAATACATTTTCTCTTTGGCTCGTATCGACAGTAGCAGTAACAGTAGTTGCAGGCTATCTTATTATTCGTCGTTCGCAGAAAGCGAAGGGCTAAGAAATCCTTTTCGTTCGCATATTAACAACAAGGGCGGTGCCATCCGCACCGCCCTTGTTGTTCTAGGATTTTCCAGGCTTACTTCAGCGCATAGGTGAAGCTCAATAAGTTGCTGCTTCCAAACAGGCTGAAATACGAGGAAGAAGTTGCCTCGCTATTGGCATTCTGCGACCAGCTGTATTCAAACGAAACAGGTGCTTCTAAGGATATTGTGAATTTGTCATTTACCCGGTAGGCACCTCCCATGCGGTAATGTGTTCCAAGGGTTGAACTTTCATAGTTGGTACCGGCATAATAACTCGCACCAATTTCAGGTCCGTGAATGAAGTAGAATTTATCGGCGATCTGCTTTCTCCATTGCTGACCAAAAAAGATTCCAGTACTCATGCTAAAGTAATTTTGGTCGTTGTAGCTCGAGAAGTTCATTGATGTTCGGTCCAATCGGACTCTTCGTACACTTTCGAAACTCTTTCCCCAGGCCACCATTGGGCGGATGTCGTAGAAGGTTCCATAGCCAATCCCAATAGCGGCAGCCGTAGTTGCGCCTACCTCAAGGCGTTGTGCACTTAATCCAAAACTGAACATAAGTGCAGCGAGTAATAGCAGTTTTTTCATGTGTTTAAAATTACGTTTTTAATGTTGTAACTTCTTAAGCTACAAAACCAAAAAACATGAACAGAAGGTCCTTTTTGAAAGGTGCTGCTGCCGCTACAGCGGGCATCACCATCGTTCCGGCTCACGTACTCGGAAAATCAAAGACCGCACCCTCAGATACTTTATACATGGCCGGCATCGGCGTAGGCGGTCGTGGGTACGGAGTACTAAATGCATTACATAATACAGGAAGGGTGAAATTTGTGGCGTTAGCCGATGTGAGCGACAAGCAAGCCGCCAGAGCCCACGAGCTTTTACCCAATGCGAACAAATACCGGGATTTTAGGGACATCTATGATCAGCACCTTGGTGAGATCGATGCATTCTTCTGTGCTACTCCGGATCATACACATGCCGTAACCTCTTTGCCCTTCATGCGCGCGGGTAAACATGCCTTGGTGGAGAAGCCATTGACGCACAATATTCTAGAGGCACGTACGATGACCATGGTCGCAGAAAGCAGAGGTTTGGTGAGCCAAATGGGAGATGTAGGTGCTTCCTCGGACGGTATCCGAACTGCGCAGGAGATTATCGAAGCCGGCATTATCGGCAAAGTAAATAAGGTAGATTGCTGGACCAACAGACCGGTTTGGCCACAGGGATTACAACCGCCGACCTCGGCAGATCCAGTTCCGGATTACTTGTCGTGGGACTTATGGCTGGGACCGGCTGCAGATAGAGATTTTAACCACCGTTATTTACCGTTTAAATGGCGTGGCTTCTGGGACTTCGGAACCGGAGCAATGGGCGATATGGGCTGCCACATCTTTGAAACACCCTATGTAGCATTGGGTCTTGGTTATCCTACTTCGGCAGAGGCCAGTTGCACGACGATGTGGTCGGACGATTTCGTCGAAGCCGATTATACCGGAGTGTGTCCACCATCTTCTGTAATTCGATTGACTTTTGATCATGTCGATTTCGGTGAGATTAAGTTGAATTGGTACGACGGTGGCTTGATGCCTGAGCGACCAGCACAATTGCCGGATGACGATATGCCGGGCAATGTGGACGGCGGGAGTGTATTCTACGGTGAAAAAGGCATTTTGGTTACAGATACTTATAGTGGTAACCCAAGGGTCTATCTCAACGACGGTAACAAAGCGGAAGCTCCAGCAAAGACTTTATTGCGTATTAAAAACAACACCTCGGGACACATTGCCAACTTTGTTGAAGGTATTTTAGACGGCGTGAAGACGTCATCGCCATTTTCTATCGCGGGTCCATTGACTGAAAGCGTTTTGATGGGTAACTTGGCGGTCCGCGCTTTTCAATACAAACAATTGAAGCCGGGGAAAACCGCTACGGATTGGTCTCCATATAATTACCCTGGACGAACTCGACTGAATTGGGACGGGGAAGCAATGAAAATTACAAATTATAAACCCGCCAACGCTTGGGTCGGTCGTGAGTACCGCCAAGGTTGGGAAATCTAACAAACACAACACGTACGAATATGAAGCTAATGAAGCTCTTTGTCGCAGCAGTATTTGCGGCAATGTGGAACACTTCCTATGCTCAGGAAGAGCCAAAGTCCACCTTAGAACAGGTGATGGAAAAGATGGAACCGCGCAACATCGGTCCAGCAGGGATGAGTGGTCGTGTGACCTGTATCGCTGTTCACCCGGACCGTCCAACCACTATTTACGCGGGAGCGGCTAGTGGTGGTTTATGGATGAGTGAAAATAACGGCCAGACGTGGTCGCCTATTTTCGAAAATGAAGCTGTGGCTTCGGTAGGCGCCATTGCCATTGACCCGAAGCATCCAGACATCATTTATGTAGGTACTGGGGAAGGAAATCCTCGTAACTCTCAGACAAGCGGTTACGGTTTGTATAAATCGTATGACGGCGGGGCCAATTGGGAACTTCTTGGTCTCGAAGAAACGCGTACCATTCACCGCATCATCATCAACCCAGAAAATACGGATGAAGTATTTGTGGGTGCTACCGGTGTTGCTTGGGGCGAAGGACCGCGCGGTGTATTCAAATCGACCGACGGCGGTAAGACTTGGGACAAATCATTGTACATCGATGCCAAGACAGGTGCTGGTGACCTCGTGATGGATCCAAGCAATCCAAAGAAGTTGATCGCAGCTATGTGGGAATACCGCAGATGGCCGTGGTTCTTTAAAAGCGGTGGTCCATCTTCAGGATTATACATCACCCACGATGGTGGTGAAAACTGGAAGAAGATGACCGATAAAGAAGGCCTTCCTAAAGGTGATTTGGGCCGTATGGGTCTAGCGATCTCACCATCAAACCCGAATAAAGTATATGCCCTCATTGAGACGGGTAAGAAGAACGGTTTGTACGCAAGTTCAAACGGCGGTGCAAAGTGGTACAAGGTTAGCGAAGACGAGCAGACGGGTAACCGTCCGTTCTACTACGCCGACCTTCGTGTAGATCCGCAAAACGAAGACCGTATTTACTCGTTGTGGACGTATGTAACGCGCAGTGACGACGGTGGGAAGTCTTGGAAGACCATCACGCCGTATAGCACGGTACACCCGGATCACCACGCGATGTGGATTGATCCAGTAAACCCGTCTCACGTGATTGAAGGAAACGACGGTGGTATGAATATCTCGTACGACTATGGAGAGACTTGGTATTTTGTGGAGAACCTGCCGCTAGCGCAGTTCTATCACATCAATGTAGATGATCATCTGCCTTACAATGTCTACGGCGGTATGCAAGACAACGGTTCATGGATGGGCCCAGCGTACAGTTTGACTGTAGACGGTATTCGCAACGAAGAGTGGAGCGAGTTGTTCTTTGGAGACGGCTTTGATGTAGTTCCAGTACCGGGACGCACGGATGCGGTATATGCGCAGAGCCAAGAAGGAAATGTGGGTCTTGTCAATACCAACACAGGGTACAGCGAGCTGATCAAGCCAGTGCATCCTGAAGGCGAGAAATTGCGTTTCCACTGGAACGCACCTATCGCCCTTGATCCATTCGCGCCAGAGACGTCATTGTACTTTGGTTCGCAGTACATCCATAAGAGTACTGATAATGGGAAGAATTGGACCATTATAAGTCCAGACCTGACGACCAACGATCCTGAGAAGCAAAAGCAGCTAGAGAGTGGTGGTCTGACCTACGACGTGACTGGTGCGGAAAACCACACTTGTATTATCGCTATTGCTCCGTCACCGCTGGATCAGAACGAGATTTGGAGCGGTTCGGACGACGGTAAGTTGTACGTGACTATGGATGGCGGGGCCAATTGGACCGACCTAAGTAAGAAGCTTAAGGGCCTCCCGGAAGGCGCTTGGATTCCACAAATTCGTGCTTCAGAGTACGAAAAAGGAACAGCTTGGGTAGTGGTGAACGACTACCGCCGCAACAACTGGAGCGCGTACCTCTATAAAGTCGAAGACTACGGTAAGAAAGTAACGCGCGTAGTGGACGACAGCGACGTATTCGGTCCAGTGCTCAGCGTCTTGCAAGACCCTGTGGAGCCAAATCTACTGTGGGTAGGCGGCGAATATGGATTGTATGTGAGTACCAATGGTGGCGGCACGTTCCAGAAATGGGACAAAAACATGCCAACGGTACAAGTCATGGACCTTGCCTTCCAAAAGAGAGAAAAAGACCTTGTCTTGGGAACCTTTGGACGTGGTGCATGGGTGTTGGATGATGTAGAGCCGTTACGCCAATTGGCAGCAGCTAACGACTTCAGTGAGCCTACCTTCTTCACGCCACCAGCTGCCTACCAATGGGAGCGCAAGCAAAGCCCAGGTGTACGCTTTGCAGCAAGTGCCACTTTCCGCGGCGAGAACCGTCCTTTCGGTGCACGCTTCAAAGCCTACTTGCCAGAGGTCGCTGAGGACAACAAGAAGAAGATGCGTGTAGATTACCAAGATGCGTCTGGCGACACGATCTACACTCAATATGTAAAGGTGAGTGAAGGATTGAACAGCTGGCGCTGGGCCATGTGGCAAAGCGGTCAGCGCTACCCACAGTTCAAGATTCGCCAGGAGAAGGAGCAGCAGAGCGATCCTCGCGGTGCTACTGTGCTGCCTGGAACCTACACGGTGACGATGAGTTTTGGTGATGCTGTTGCCTCTCAAAATGTTGAGGTTCGTCAAGACCCACGCATGACTTCTTGGGTGAGTATGGAAGACCTTGCTTCGCGCAGGGAGGCCTTCAAAGGCATTGAGGCTATCGAAGCAGATTTGGATGCCGCTGTGCAGAAATTGGCTCGTGCGAATCAAAATATTGAAAGCCTTCAGAAGCTATTGAAAACAGAGGCATACAAGAACGATTCAACTTTGGCAGCAAATGTGAAGGCTACCGCGAAAGCATTGGAAGAGGTGCGTCACGGCATCTTCGGCAAGAAGGAGACGAAGGGCTACTTCGAGCAGCCTGAAGTATGGTCGAACCAATGGGGCGGCTCATTGTGGCAACTGGTAAGCTCACAGCGCGCTTGGGAGAGTAACGAACAGAACTTGTTCAATAACCTCAAGAAGCGCACAGAGGAGGCCACTGCTTCAGTCAATACCTTCCTCGATGAAGATTACAAAGCCTTAATGGAGTACCTCGAGGCCAACCCTGTAGACTTTATGATGCCGTTGGCAGATTAAGTTTAGTTAGAGGATATTAAAAACCCCCGCGGGCGCAGCCCGCGGGGGTTTATTGTTTTTCTTACTGAATGACGATAGGCTTGCGCACCGTACCCGCTTGGAAGATGTAATATCCTGCGGCAGTATTGATGTCGATAGTGCGCTCCGTGTTCAATTGACCCTGCTGAATCAATCGGCCATCTACACTTGTAATGGTGTAGTCTGTAC
>JBNAAX010000035.1:0-20705 GCA_049631665.1 Schleiferiaceae bacterium | reverse complement strand
TACCCATTCCCCTAGCCATGATTGAGCGCATAGATATCCTTCACGGAGGCGCTTCAAGAGTGCACGGCGTGGGAGCGATGACGGGTGTGATTAACATAGTCTTGAAAAAGGCACAGACGAAATTAAATGGCGGCTACCGCACGGCTGTCGGTGCACACGGCCTTCAACAGAATGCGTTAAACGTTGGGTTGAAAGTGGGTAAATGGGGTGCCATGGTGGGCATGCAGCGCGATCAAAGCAGCGGCTACGTGAATAATACAGATTTTGAATCGGACCGATTCACGCTTGCTCTAGAAAGAGATATTACCTTCTTAGGATTCCAAGGCGGTTTGAGCCTGCTTTATGCAGAGAATCAAAAGGCTTTCGGTGCGGCAGATTATTATACAACGACCTTCCCGGACCAATTCGAAGCGACTACTACGACGCTGTTTGGGACTTCATTGAAGTTGGCGAAAAACAAGTTGAGCTATGCGCTCGATTTGAATTATGTCGGCGGGACAGATCGATTTGAATTGTACCGCGAGACACCAGGGCAGGGCGGCTTTGATGCGTCTTATGTGGCGTACCAGTTCGATTTGAATACCACCAGGTTCTACCGCCCAGCGACGCAGGATACCGCAGCAGCTTGGTATACCGGGCACAATCATCATAGAACGGGTGCCTACACCATTAATGAGCGTGTGACCTATGAATGGAACCCACTTCATACTTCGACAGCGGGCATTAATCTTCGTTACGACGACATCCGTTCAAATGCCCTTGGTACTATCGGTGTAGTAGACCAAACCCCGATCCCAGGATGGCCGGGCTCATATACGCGATACCAAGATCAACTCAACATCAGCTATTTCTTGGAACACCGTTATACCTCTGGACCGATGCGCGTTACCGCAGGTGTAATGTTGAATCAGCGCCAATTGGGCGAGGAAAATTTTGTGAGCGCGTGGAGTCCTGGGGTTGATGTAGCGTATAAATTAGGAAAGGTCACCACGGCTTATGCTTCGGCGGACCAAAGTGTGCGTTATCCTACCTACACGGATTTGTATTATGCACGTGGCAATGCTTTTGGTTCTATTGATCTGCAGCACGAGAGTGCGCTTAATCTCGAAGCAGGACTTCGTAGAGGAGTAGATAAGAACATTCGCTACAATGCGGCACTGTTCCACCGCCGTTCTGCCAACCTCATTGATTGGGTGACTTACCCGGGTAACGACACGGCGTATGCTCGGAACATTACCGCCTTGAATCTAACGGGTCTTGAGGCCAACTTCGGCTATTATGCCTCCAAGCGTAAAGACTTTGTACGCAGTGTGGTAGGTTCGGTTCTTTTCATGAATGGCACGTCGCCTGAGGTGGATTACAGCTCCTTGTACGCGCTTGACTATCTGGCGGCCAAGGGAAATATCACAGTGAATAATAGATTAGGTAAGGGCTTGTACTTAAAGTGGGCGTTGACTGCTCAAGATAGAGTGGGTACTTACCGAGATGCAAGCACTGGTAATGAGGTGGCGTATGCACCGTTTGTTATCGCTGATGCTAAATTGTACTGGGCACCGATTGCGGGAATCACGCGTCGCCAAATCCCGTTCCAAGCCTTCGTCAACATCAATAACGCCTTCGGCACTCAATACTACGATCGAGGCAATGTGGCTCAACCTGGACGCTGGATCAGTGCAGGGTTTGAATTGCGATTTAGATAAGTCGAAAATTTTTGAAGCATAAAAAAAGCGCCCTGCCGGGGCGCTTTTTTATTTCAACTTCTCGTTGTTGTGATGTCTGTCGTGGTCGCGTTCGCGTTTGACGTTCATTTTTTTGTCGAAGGCAGCTTGTAGGTCTGTGCCGGTTTGGTTTGCCAAACAGAGCACTACAAAAAGCACATCGCTCAGTTCTTCGCCAAGGTCTTTCGCCTTGTCACTTTCCTTTTCACTTTGTTCGCCATAACGGCGTGCAATGATGCGTGCAACTTCACCTACTTCTTCCGTTAGTTGTGCCATGTTGGTCAGTTCGTTGAAGTAACGAACGCCGTGGTTTGCAATCCACTCGTGAACTTCTTCCTGTAGTTTACCGAGCGGCAAATCTGAAGGAACATGGATAGGATCTAGTGCCATTATTCTTTGTTTTTAGAATCGATCCATATGGTAACAGGACCGTCATTAATCAGGTTAACTTTCATATCGGCACCGAACTTTCCACCTTTAACCGGCAGGTTACTTTCGTGCCATAATTGCTCCATGAAGTACTCGTACATGGGCTCTGCATGGGAAGGTCGAGCAGCTTTCATATAGCTTGGGCGGTTTCCTTTTTTGGTCGAAGCGTGAAGGGTGAACTGTGAGATAATTAAGAATTGGCCACCAGCTTCCATCACGTTTCTATTCATCACTCCCTCGCTATCTGGGAACAATCGCATACGTGCTATTTTACCGCAGAGCCAATCTGCATCTTCTTCAGTATCAGCAGGCTCAACACCTAACAGAACCAGAAGTCCTTTTTCGATGGCGCCTATTTCTGTGCCATCCACTACAACACTTGCTTCGCTAACGCGCTGTAGTAGAGCTCTCATTTAGTTAAAGGCTGGGTTTGGGAAGACAATTAACTTATCGCCATGTACGCGGTACAACTCTTCCATGTTTTCATTGATCGCACGGCCCATACCGGTCAAGCTTGTTGCTTCACCTAGAGACGTGGTTAATATGAGTGCAATTCTGTTGGATTCCGCCATCTCTAGCATGGTAATGTTGCGGCCGATCTTGCCATAGTTTGGGGTGCCGTCATAGAGCGAAGGCATCACAACAAGGTTCTTCGTTGCTAAATCTTCGACGGTTGGAAGCACCTCTTGCTCTTCGGCCATGAGGATCACTTCAACACCACTTTCTTGGCACAGCCTCAGAAATTCTAGAGCGTCTTGATTGTAATCGAACCTGCTTACCTCTTGCGCCTCACGTATTCTAAGATCTAGTGGTCGGTCGGTATTGTCGAAGTACCTGTTCATGGTATTTTGATCCAGCAAAAGGAACGGCACATCGATGAAAACAACTGGCCCCTCTTTGATGCTGCCTAGCTTTCTTTGAAGCTGATCTGCAGCGAACTTAAAGGTCTGTTTGTTGATGAATTCAAATTCACTAGACTTTCTCCATTCAAGCGCTGGGTTCACTGGCGGTGGGGGTGGAGGAACGTCTGCTACAGCTTCCTTCTGTGTGCCACATGAGGCCAGACCTAATGTGCTAATGGCTAGTAGTGCGATAATGTGTTTCTTCATCGTAATCGTTTAATTGGTTAAGATAACTCTCGTATCGAGTCGGTGCAATTTTATTCTCTTCAAGTGCTTCCTTCACCGCACATTGCGGTTCATTGACGTGCAGACAATTGTGGAATCGGCATTCTTTACTGAGCGCAAATAGTTCAGGAAAGAAATGACTAATCTCTTCCTTCTCCATATTGACCATCCCAAACCCTTTGATGCCCGGCGTATCAATAATATCACCGCCAATGGTTAGTGGATGCATCTCCGCAAAGGTGGTGGTATGCTGTCCCTTTCTGTGGCTATGGCTTACTTCACCCGTTCTCAGGTCCAATTCCGGCTCAATAGCATTCACCAAGGTGCTCTTTCCGACACCACTATGACCGCTGAGCAAGGTGGTCTTTCCTTTTAGAATTTCTTTCAATTCCTCCAGTCCCCTATCTTCAATAGCGGAAGTTTTCAAGACTTTATAGCCGATAGCGCTGTACACAGCTTCACGGTACTCGAGCTCCATCAATTCCTCTTTCCCATAAACGTCAAATTTATTAAAGACGATTACAGTAGGAATGGAATACGCCTCAGCAGTGGCTAAGAACCTATCCATGAAACCGGTAGAGGTCATGGGCTGTGCAAGGGTCGTCACCAGAAGCGCTTGGTCCATGTTGGACGCAATGATGTGCACACGCTTACTGAGGTTGACACTTTTACGTACAATGTAGTTCTTGCGGTCTTCAATGGCTTGAATGATGCCTTGGCGTTCGTCTTTTTCTTCCAATTCGAATTCAACGAAATCACCTACTGCGAGAGGGTTGGTACTCTTAATACCGGCCACACGAAATTTCCCCTTGATTCTACAATCAAAGAGTTCGCTGTTTTCCAAATCTCTGACTTGGTACCAGCTACCCGTACTTTTTAGAACTACGCCTTTCACAGGGCGCAAATTACGGAATTAACGCTTGGCGTACATGTTGTCGTAATACTCCTGATAAGTCCCTGAGGTTACGTTTTTCAACCACTCGGCATTGCTCAAATACCAATCGATGGTGATGGCCAGCCCTTCTTCAAAAGTCACGCTTGGCGCCCAGCCCAACTCCTTGTTGATCTTGGTCGCATCAATGGCATACCTGCGGTCATGACCCGGACGGTCTTTCACGTAGGTAATGAGCTTTTCACTGCTTCCTTTTTCACGGCCCAATTTCTCGTCCATCTGCGCGCAAAGCACCTTGATCAGATCGATGTTGGTCCATTCATTAAACCCACCAATGTTATAGGTCTCTGAGTTCTCACCTTCGTGATACACGAGATCAATGGCACGGGCATGATCTACAACGTACAACCAGTCTCTGGTATACTGACCGTCGCCGTATACCGGCAGTGGCTTTTCTTCCACGATATTATTGATGAAGAGCGGGATGAGTTTCTCTGGGAATTGGTTTTGGCCGTAGTTGTTCGAGCAATTGGTCACCACATAAGGAATGCCGTAGGTCTCGCCATAGGCACGCACAAAGTGGTCTGAAGATGCTTTTGAGGCGCTGTACGGACTGTTTGGATCGTACGGCGTCGTCTCTTCAAACAAGCCTTCTTTGCCCAACGTACCATATACTTCATCCGTGCTGATGTGGTAGAAGCGCTTGCCCTGGAAATCCTCATGAATGCGCTTAAAGCTATTGAGCAAATTCACCGTACCTAAGATGTTGGTGCGTACAAAAGCCAACGGATCCTTGATGGAGCGGTCCACATGACTTTCCGCAGCCAAGTGAATGACCCCTTCCGGCTGGTATTTATCAAAAAGCGCATCAACGGCTGCAGCATCAACGATATCCACGCGCTCAAACACATAGTTTGGGGCACTTTCGATATCGCTCAAGTTCTCGAGGTTCCCGGCATAGGTCAGCACATCCACATTGATGATGCGGTACTCGCTGTACTTGTTTACAAACAAGCGAACGACGTGAGAGCCAATAAATCCGGCACCGCCGGTGATGATGATGTTCTTCATACTACAATTCTTGTGGGAGTGATTGCTCAAAATTCCAAGCATCACGAAGCATATCTTCTAAGCTTTTTTCTGGGGTCCAATTCAAAACGCGCTGTGCCTTACCAATGTTCGCGTACACTGCGGGTACATCCCCAGCGCGACGTGGCGCTAGGTTATATGGAATAGCAATTCCAGTGGCACGTTCAAAAGCACTAATCATTTCCAACACCGTCGATCCGTTTCCAGATCCCAGATTGATCACATCATATCCCTCGGTCTTGCCGTCGATCAAATGTTGAACAGCTAAAATATGGGCTTTGGCAATATCAATGACGTGAATGTAGTCGCGAATGCAAGAGCCGTCGCGGGTATCGTAATCGGATCCGAATACTTTTAATTCTGTACGCTTACCAATGGCAGTTTCAGTGATGTAGGGAACCAAGTGGTGCGGTTCGCCGTCTTGGAATTCGCCAATGATACTTGTGGGGTGAGCGCCGATAGGATTGAAATAACGCAAGCTCAACACATCCACGGTTCCAGTCGCTGCGGTATCACGGAGGATTTCCTCACCCATCTTCTTGGTATTGCCGTACGGGCTTTCCGCAGGTTGTACGGGCGCATTTTCATCCACATGAGGGTTTTCTGGAGTGCCATACACCGTGCAAGAACTCGAGAACACAATGTTGCGAATGCCGTGGGCCTCCATACTTTGAAGAAGGTTAACGGTACTCAACAAATTATTGTGGTAATACTTGAGCGGCGCCTCAACGCTTTCGTTTACCAAGAGGAAAGCGGCAAAGTGAATGACCCCTGAAATATCCGGGAACTCTTCAAACACTGCATCTACTGCAGCGCGGTCGCAGAGTTCAACTTGTCGGAAGGTGATTTCCCTACCTACGATTTTTTCAATGCGGTCTTTTACTTCGATAGGGCTCTCACTGAGGTTGTCGATAACGACAGGTTCATAACCTGCGGCAATCATCTCCACCACGGTATGAGAACCTATGTAGCCTAGTCCGCCTGTGATTAATATTTGGTTCATGGTTTGGTTACTTTCTTTTATAGGCTGTGAAGTCTCTGTGTTCTTTTCGGTACAGTCGATCTTCGGGTAAACTCTTAAACCACGCGTAGGTTTTCTCCAATCCTTCAGCGCGCATCACCTTAGGTTCCCAGTCTAGCAGGGACTTCGCCTTACTGATGTCGGGTTGGCGCTGCATCGGGTCATTGACCGGTAGCGGCTGGTACACCACTTTTTGTGTGGTTCCGGTGAGCTTAATGATCTCTTCGGCAAAATCTGAAATGGTAATCTCGTGCGGGTTGCCAATATTTACCGGCTCGGCATGGTCGCTCATGAGCAAACGGTAGATGCCTTCAATGAGGTCGTCCATATAACAGAAAGAGCGGGTTTGAGAACCGTCGCCGAAGATGGTTAAATCTTCACCGCGCAATGCTTGGCCTATGAATGCAGGCAATACACGGCCGTCGTTCAATCGCATTCTAGGGCCGTAGGTGTTGAAGATGCGCACTATGCGTGTTTCTAGCCCGTGGTAGGTGTGGTAGGCCATGGTCATGGCTTCCATGAAGCGCTTTGCTTCATCATATACCCCACGTGGTCCCACTGGATTCACATTGCCCCAGTACTCTTCAGTCTGCGGGTGGACCAAGGGGTCGCCGTAGACCTCCGAAGTAGAAGCCACGAGGATCCGTGCCTTTTTATTTAATGCCAATCCCAACAAGTTGTGCGTTCCCAAAGAACTCACTTTTAATGTCTGAATCGGAATCTTTAAGTAATCGATAGGAGAGGCCGGTGAGGCAAAGTGGAGGATGTAGTCCAATTCACCCGGAACGTGCACGAAGTTGCTCACATCGTTGTTGAAGAAGGTGAACTTTGGATTGCCCATCAGGTGCTCCAAATTCTCCATGTTCCCCGTAATGAGGTTGTCCATGCCCAGTACATCCATGCCTTCGGCAATGAATCGGTCACAGAGGTGTGATCCTAAAAATCCGGCAGCTCCTGTGATGAGTACTCTTGGCATTGCTTATGCTTTTTCAGCGATGTTTTCGCCCATTCCTATTCCGTAATAATCAAAACCTGCTTCCGCCACAATCGCGCTGCGGTAGAGGTTACGACCGTCGAAGACTACACGCGTCTTCATAGCCGAGCCCACTTTCTCCCAGTTAGGTACGCGGAACTCGGTCCATTCGGTGATCAGTGCCAAGGCATCTGCACCCTGGACAGCGTCCATATCGCTCTCGCAATAGGTGATGGTATCGCCCAAATCGTGCTTGGCCTCTTCCATAGCGACTGGGTCGTAGGCACGAACGTGTGCCCCTGCCTGAGTCAATAGGTTGGCCAATACGATGGACGGCGCCTCGCGCATGTCGTCCGTATTCGGTTTAAATGATAATCCCCAAAAGGCAACAGTCTTGCCTTGAAGGTCGCCGCCGAAGTAGGCGTTTATTTTATTGAACAGGACACTCTTCTGATCGTCGTTCACTGCCTCAACAGCTTCGAGGATACGCATGGTGTGTCCGTTTTCTCGGCCCGTACGCGCCAATGCTTTTACATCTTTTGGGAAACAAGACCCCCCGTACCCAATACCCGGGTAGATGAACTTGTTGCCTATTCTTGGATCTGAACCAATGCCCTTGCGCACCCAGTTCACATCGGCACCCATCTTCTCACACAGGTTGGCAATGTCGTTCATGAAGGAAATCTTCGTCGCCAACATGGCGTTCGCTGCATATTTGGTCATCTCCGCAGAAGGGATGTCCATAAAGATCACCGGGTGACCGTTCAAGGTAAACGGACGGTAGAGCTTGTCCATAATTTTCTGTGCGTCGTCGCTATCCACGCCCACCACGATGCGGTCGGGCTTCATGAAGTCGTCAATGGCCGCACCTTCTTTCAAGAACTCAGGGTTAGAGGCGACGTCAAAGCCGAAATCTACATCGCGCAGGTCCAATGCGTTGGCTACCGCGCCACGCACCTTTTCAGCAGTACCCACTGGTACTGTGGATTTTGTGATCACCACCAGGTAATCGGTCATGGTCTTTCCGATCTGATCGGCCACAGCAAGCACGTACTTCAAATCTGCAGAACCGTCTTCCCCTGGAGGGGTACCCACAGCAATAAAAGCAGCTGCTGAACCTTGGATGGCTTCGCTTAGATCGGTAGAAAAGTTCAACCGGCCCTTGGCATAGTTGCGCTCAACAATCTCTTTTAAGCCCGGTTCATAGATCGGAAGGATGCCGTTCTTAAGGCCGTCAATCTTCTTCTGATCAATATCCACACAGGTTACCTCGATGCCCACGTCCGAAAGACATGCGCCCGTAACTAAACCTACATAGCCAGTGCCGATAACTGTAATCTTCATATTGTAAGGGTTTGTACCGTTCTTTTGGTTAGGCTAAAATACATTATTGAGGATGATGTCTATAGTGTAAATTGCAGCCATATCGCTGTACATGAGAATTAACGTCAGATTTATCGGAATATTCGTCTTTTCCTTGTTGTTTTTTTCGGCCAACGCCCAACGAACAACAAAGGACAGTACGCGCACGGTTCAACTGTGGGGATTGTCGGTTGGGGCGTACCAGCCCTTGGTGGATATGTCAGAGAATTACAGGTCTTTTGCCTCTGCCGAGGTAGAATACTTAAAGAAGAATCAAGACGGCATTTTTACTGGAGTCACGTTTAAGGCTTTGTACGGTAATTCAGTAAAAGATCCGGCATCTATTTTCACGAACCTGACCGACGATGAAGGTAATTTTCTCGGCGTTAATGGCGAGTTTGCGACCATCCAAGCCGGTTTGAGCGGCGGTCAGTTGCTCTTTCAATTTGGCAAGCTTTTTAAACCTCAGTACAACCCAAATTCTGGATGGGTCCTCATGGAAGGTGTAGGGTTAGGGCAGCACAAAATCGGACTGCGTGACCAGCGAGGTACCTTGCCACAACTTCAAAGTCCTTTTCTCGAGGGATACGACAGGCTGCATATAGGGGCCTACTCGAATACGTCGATTCGTTTCTTGCATTTGGATAACGACGAGCGAGTGAATTGGTCCGCAAGTCTGCATGTAAATATGGGCATTAGTCAAAATATTCGCGGCTATAACGTGGATCTTGCCGCGAGCGATACCAAGATGAAGTTTGATGCGTTTATTGGGGGCTCGATAACTTGGTTTATACCCGTATACGCGAAGCAGGAGAGTTTCTATCTTGTGGATTAATGATTGTCTATCCAATTCTTTCAAACATCGTCTTCGGACTTTGGCGCAACGTTGCCAAAGCCGGCAGCTGGATGGCTAAAGTCCAGAGTGACGATGGTTGGAAACAGCACACGCCAATTTCTGGTAAGGTGATTTGGATGCATTGTGCATCGCTGGGTGAATTTGAAATGGGCCGTCCAGTTTTAGAGCTATTCCTTCAAAAACATACCGATTGGCAAGCAGTGGTGACCTTTTTCAGCCCTTCAGGCTATGAGCCACGAAAAAGGTACTCGAAGGCGAAGGTGCATTATCTACCCATAGATACTCCTTCAGAGGTGAACAAGTGGTTGGATTATGCAAATCCATCACTGGCCATTTTTGTACGATATGATATTTGGCCAAACCACTTAAATGCCCTGCGTAAAAGAGGCATACCAAGCGTAGTGATGGCTATGAGTGCGCCCAAAACACCTTGGTATCTGCACAGAACTTTACCCTTCATCCGAAAGGTGTACAAGGAGGGTATACATACTTGGGGCGTGATTTCAGCGCAGGATGCGGCCAATATGAGTTTGGCGGGCATACATTCTGAAGTTTTAGGCAATCCAAAATATGATTACGCGGCTTCATTAGCGGGTAAGGCTTCGAATGAGAAGTTTACAGCGTGGAAGAAGGCGCAGCACAAACCCATTTTGCTTATTGGGAGCGCACACCTTGAAGATTGCAAGGCGTTGAATGGTTTGGATTTAAGCGGGTTCTCCACATGGGTTGTACCGCACGAAATAGATGAAGGTGAGGGGATGAAAAGCGCTCTGTCTCAGTTTACAAAAGACGATGCCGCGAATTCCATCACGGACAAACCTAAAGCGACCTCACTCTTAATGATCCCAGAATTTGGCGTTCTATCGGGCCTTTATTCTTTGGCCGA
Organism: Schleiferiaceae bacterium; assembly: GCA_049631665.1. Taxonomy (GTDB): domain Bacteria; phylum Bacteroidota; class Bacteroidia; order Flavobacteriales; family Schleiferiaceae; genus UBA10364. The sequence continues at coordinate 10,352 of JBNAAX010000035.1, read as the reverse complement.
TGGAGTCATCATAGGTGGAGGTTACGGCAAAGCAACTCATAATGTTCTTGAGGCCACTGTTCAAGGAAAAGTAGCTGCGAGTGGACCGAATTGGCAAAAGATTGCCGAGAATCACGAACTCGTTGAAATGGGCTATCTCATTCCGGCGCAAAATGAGTCGTCATACCGTCAATACCTTCAGCGTATCGGAACGAGTGAGTTTACTGCAAAAGGCAATGAGGCTCAGCAATGGGTACTGAGTCAAAAGGGTGCTTCTGAAAAAATTCTGAACGTCTTAGAACAGGCCGTTCATCTCTGAGTCAATCTGCTGGATGATTTCTCCTAGATCCTCAGGGTTTTCCGGAAATTTGTTCTTGTCCACATTAATGATCAACACCTTGCCTTTGTCGTAGGTATTGATCCAAGCTTCATAGCGCTCATTCAACCTTCTTAGGTAATCAATGCGAATGCTGTTCTCGTAATCGCGACCGCGCTTTTGAATATGGTCGACGAGTGTAGGAACAGAAGCGCGCAAATAAATGAGCAAATCCGGCGCTTGCAGGTTCTTCTCCATGATATCAAACAACCCTTTATAGCTGTTGTAATCACGCGCTGTCATTAATCCCATGGCATGCAAGTTTGGCGCGAAAATATGGGCATCTTCATAGATGGTTCTGTCCTGAATAACATCCAAACCGCCTTCGCGAACCTTCATTACCTGCTCAAAGCGTGAGCGAAGAAAATAGATCTGAAGGTTGAAGCTCCAGCGCTGCATTTCTTCGTAGAAATCGTCCAAATAAGGATTGTCGTCTACATCCTCGTACTGTGCTTCGTATTTGTAATGCTTGGCTAACAAACCTGTTAGCGTTGTTTTTCCAGAACCAATATTTCCTGCGATTGCTATGTGCATGGGTTGTACTTTTGTATCCGCAAAGTAATAAAACTGAAGCAAGGAACGATGAAAATTGACTACGTAAAATCGCACATCGAAACCGTCCGCCAAGAACTTATTGATCACGAAGCTTTTTCATGGGTGAGTAACCTAGAAAAGGCGAGGGTTTTTATGGAAAGCCACGTATGGGCAGTTTGGGATTTCATGGTCCTTTTAAAGGGTCTGCAACGTCAGTTGACCTGTGTGGATAATTATTGGATACCGACCGGAAATCCAGAAGTACGTCGTCTGATCAATGAAATCGTATTTGGCGAGGAGAGTGATATTGACCAGAACGGTACTGCTGTAAGTCACTTTGAACTCTATGTACAGGCAATGGCGGAGGCCGGAGCCAATACGACGCCTATTCTGACGTTCATTGAAGATCTTAAAAAAGGCATCTATCCAAAATTGGCCCTGTGTCAAAGCGATGCTCCAGAAGGCGCTAAAAAGTTTGTGCTCTCTACCTTGGAAGTTGTTGAACGAGGCTCTGCTTCAGAGATGGCTGCAGTATTTACTTTCGGTCGTGAGGATTTGATACCGGATATGTTCATCGAAATAGTTCGCAACCTCAAGGAGAGGTTCCCAACGGAACTAGGACTGTTCACCTATTATCTCGAACGTCATATTGAAGTAGACGGCGATGTACACGGTGCTCTTGCAGAACGAATGGTAACAGAACTTTGTGCTGAAGACGAATCGGCATGGAATCAGGCTAAGGTGAGTTCTGAGAAGGCGCTACGCCACAGAATTGAACTCTGGACTTCAGTGATTAATCGTTACGAAGCGCTTCATTCAGCTCAAGAAATTCTGTAATCAGCTTTCTTTCATTGCTTAGACGGGGAATTTTATTCTGACCGCCGAGCTTGTTCTTGTTTTTCAACCACTGGTGGAAAAGGCCATCGGTTGCCTCGACAAGTTGCAGCGGTTGCAGGAGCATATTTCCTTTGCGTTTTGCGGCATAATCTGAATTTAACGCTTGTAATTCTTGGTCCAATTCTGCTGCAAAAGCAGCCAAGTCTTGCGGTCTTGTTTCAAATTCTACGACCCATTGGTGGGCACCGCCTTCTTTTCCTTCCATAAAGACAGGGGCAGCATGAAAATCACGCACTGAACAATGGTGGGTACTGCATGCTTTGGCCAGGGCCTCTTCCGCATTAGTAACAATGACCTCTTCGCCGAAGGCGTTGATGAAGTGGGCCGTTCTGCCGCTCACCTTAATGCGATAGGGCTTTAAGGAAACGAATCGAACAGTATCCCCTAAGATGTATCGCCACAAACCACCGTTAGTGGTAATTACTACGGCATATTCTGTATCCAATGCTACCTCACCAAGGGTAATGGTGGTACTGCTTTTACCGTTGAACTCAGACATAGGAATGAACTCATAGAAAGTACCGCAGCAGGTCAGCAGTAATAGACCGTCAAAATTCGGATCGTCTTGTACGGCAAAAAATCCTTCAGAGGCATTATAGTTCTCCATGAAGGTGACCTGATTGCCTGGCATTAATGCTCGGAATTGATCTTCGTAAGGGGCAAAATTCACGCCGCCGTGGGCGAATAATTCAAGATTAGGCCAGACCTCAAGAAGGTTTTCTGCGCCGGTACGTTCGATGACTTTGTTGAACAGCACCAAGAACCAACTGCTCACCCCCCAGAAAGAGGTGATGTTTTGGCTGATGACTTCATCCAAGATGGCGTCTATTTTCTCTTCCCAATTGCTCATCAGCGCCGTCTCGTTGCTCGGGGCACTTCTGAATTCCGCCCACATGGGCATATTTTGAATGAGTATGGCACTCAAATCGCCGGAGTTGCTTTTTCCGTGAGAAGCAAGCTCTGTAGATCCGCCCAAACGAAGACCTAAACCCTCAAAGAGTTTGGAGGATGGGTTGTAGTTGAAATACAAGGCGAGCTCGATCCTTCCGCCGTTCAAGTGCGTGCCTTCAAGGCTTTCTTTAGGAACCGGAATAAATTTTGACACACCGCTCGAGGTCCCGCTGCTTTTGGCGTACCATTCCACCTTCCCCGGCCATAAAATATCCTTGGCTCCTTCACGCATCTTTTCAATAAAAGGTTTGAGATCGCCATAGTCGCTCAAGGGCACATGAGCTTTGAAGTCCTGAACAGACTTCACTTTATCAAAGTGATACAGTTGCCCATATTGCGTGTTTTTGGCCTTTTTAATAAAGTCCAAAAGAACATGCTCCTGACGCTCGAGCGGTTGCTCGATCACCTCGAACAATTCCTCCACATATTTGCGCAGTGTAGATTGTAGGACTTTATTGACTAGTGAATAAAACACGTTTATTTGATGGCTTTGTTATGTTTCGAGTTAACTTCATCTTGCTCAACTAAAATAACTGAAAATGCAATTTGAAGGAACCTTACGCAAAATGTCGACGAATTATGGATCTACCGTTCGTTACAGTTTAAGAATAGGTGAAGATTTACTTTTTATGAATAGGCTCTTGGGCACTACCGTGCGCCTAGAATTTAGCGGTGAATGTCATTGTGTTTGCGGGAAGGTAGATACGAGCTTTTTCAGAATGAATTTCTGTCGAGAGTGCTTTTTCACGCGTCCCGAAGCGTCACCTTCCATTTTGAAACCTGAGTTGAGCAAGGCGCATCTTGGTATCGAGGAACGTGATTTAGAGTTTGAGAAGCGATTGCAGCTGCAGCCACACTATGTATACCTGGCTAAAACAGATCGAATAAAAGTCGGGGTGACTCGAAATACACAGATGCCTTACCGGTGGATGGACCAAGGTGCAAAAAGTGCAATGATATTACTCGAAGTTCCCAACAGATACCTTGCCGGAGAGGCCGAGGTAGCCCTAAAGGACCACTTCACCGATAAAACTTCATGGCAAGCAATGCTCAAAGACCTTGGTACGGACGATGACCTCGGTGCGGCCTACGAACGGGCGGCCGAAGTATTGCCGGCATCGTTGAAACAATACTTGTATCAACATCCCGAGGAGTGGCACATGAATTATCCCATAGGCCACCAGATTGACAAGGTAAAGAGCGTTAGCTTCAAAGCCGCTGGGGATGTCCTCGAGGGTGAACTATGGGGCATTCGCGGACAGTATCTTATTACTTCTGCAGGAGTCTTCAACGTGCGATCACACGCAGGTTATTTAGTGCAGTTGACTATTGATTAAAGTTTGATTTCTTCCCCAACCGTCAATCTGAAATAGCGGCGTGCCCATGCCATTATGCCGTAGAAGACAACGGTGTCTAGAGCAGCACATATGACTTTAAAAAGCCAGCCGTCTAAAATGTAGCCGCTCATTGTAGACCAAGATTCTACACCTACAAAAAGCACCACTACCACTAGGGTGGTATCTACTCCTTGCGATAGCATGGTCGAAAAGTTGTTGCGAACCCATAATTTCTTGCCGCCAGTTACTTTCTTCCAAAAGTGGAACAGGCGAACATCTATTAATTGTGCAAATAGATAGGCAAACATAGAGGCGGCAATCACGCGCCAAGCATTTCTAAAGACAGTATCAAACATGGCGTCATCCACGGGAGAGCCATCAATGGCCGGGAATTGTGCACCCAACCAAAGGATTAACAACACGAACAAGCTCGCCACTAGTCCCGCCAAGACTACATGCGTTGTACGTTTTTGCCCGTAGAGTTCACTGAGGATATCAGTGATTAAGAAGGTAATCGGGTAGGGCAATACCCCTGCACTGATCACAAAAGTTTTGAAGCCTAAATCAAGGCTGATGAATTTATTTGCGATGAGGTTACACGTAATCAAGGCAGCAATAAATAATGCGCCCAAGATGTAGTACATGCGTTCTGCTACGTGTCTGTTTCTGGCCATTATAGATTTCTAAATGCAGGGTCCAATTTTGCTTGCATCCCAGGATTCTCGCCCAATTCTATCAGATCCTGAATGATGGGGTCTTCGGTGAATTTTGAAGTAAGCACGTTTGAAGCATTACTCATTCGAGCCATCACACCAGAGAATAAATCCAGGTATTTCTCCAAACCTGTCTTCTGTACAGGCAACTCATAAATACGGTAGGCATCCAAACCTGCTTCACCTGCGGCGAAGTTGATTGCATCCGAGAGGTTTCCTTCGTAATCTGCCAGTGCATTGTCCACAGCATCTGTTCCAGTCCAGACGCGGCCGCCACAGAGTGGCATGAGGTATTCCATATCCATGTTTCTTCCAGCGGCTACCTTTCCGGTGAAATCCGCATAGCCCTTATCAATCATCTTCTGTAAGATGCCATATTGCTCTGTTGAAGGATGTTTGTAGAGATTAGGGAAGTTCGCTAAGGGATGAGTCTGTACTTCCTCCACGTGCAGTCCTAAAGTTTCGCTCATCAGTTGCTCGGCAGTAAATAGGCTCATGAATATCCCAATGCTACCTGTTACTGTGGTGCTATTGGTGAAAATAGCATCAGCGTTACAGCTAATGTAATACCCGCCAGAGGCAGCATAGTTGGCCTGACTCACAATCAATGGCTTTTCGATTTTTTCAATGGCGTGGTGAATCATATCTGATGTCAATGCACTGCCGCCTGGACTGTTAACACGTAAAACGATGGCCTTCACCTTGCTGTTTTTTTCAGCCTTTTCAAGCGCCTTGATGATGTTCCGCGTTCCAATGGTGCTCTCATCACCTGATCCATTTCCAATGGTTCCGTTGGCATAAATGACAGCAATTCTATCGGTCGAGGTGCCTTTGCTCAAGCCAGCGGCATAATTTTCCCAGCTGTACAGTTCGTAACGCGATTCTAGGTCTTCCATTAAGTCTTCTCTGTAGGCGAGCTTCTCCACTAGACCAACCTCTCGGGCACCCTTGGCATCCATACCGACCCAATGGTTGGCGCAAGAATCCAAGGTGTTTGAATTGATGCCTTTGAACTGTTCAAAACCGGCGCTTAAAAACGACCAAAACTGGTCGGTGAGGTTCGATAGTTGCAACCTGTTTTCCGCGCTCATTTCTGAGGTGATATAAGGCTCCACAGCGCTTTTGAATTTGTTGCCTGTTCCACGCACAACCAAAGGTTCGATCCCGAATTTGTCAAAGAACTCTTTGTAGTATGTGCTTGAGATACCCACCCCTCTGATGTCCATGATTCCTCCTGGATGTAATACCGCAGTATCGCTCAATGCGCTGATGTAAGCACCTTTCTGTGTGTAGTATTCACCGTAAGAGTAAATGGGTTTACCACTCTCCTTAAATGCGATGAGGTATTCTCCGAGCTCTTCAAGCATGCCGTAGCCGGCAGCAAAAGCGCCGTGCTCGATGAGAAGGCCAGAGACCTGGTCGTCTGTTGCTGCTTTTTCTAACCCTAATCGCAGGTCGTTCAGCCCAATACTACTGATATCTTGACCCAAAATCTCACCATTCAATGCAGCAAAGGGATCATCTACCGTGCGCTCAACAAGTTCACCGCTGAGGTTGATTTTTAGCAGACTGTTGTCCTTTATCTTTGGCACTCCTTCGTCTGAAGAGGCAGCCGCCCCGATCAAGAGCACAAAGCCCAATATGGTGAGTGTAATAAGTGCAGCAATCGTGGCAAAGAAGGTGGTAAAGAATGATTTCATGTATAGAGGTATAATCTTACTTGGTACGAATTTAGGCGATAAATACGAGAATTTAGAATTGGCCCGGAAGGAACTCCAAGAGCACCTTGATATTCCTCGTGCTAGTGCCCTTTATCAGACACCGCCGTGGGGGTATGAGAGTTCGGAAGATTATCTCAACCAAGCTTTAGAGTTTACAACAACCCTAGGCCCTGACGCCGTGATGAATTTGTGTCTAGCTACTGAAAAAAGCATGGGTCGAGTGCGCACCGGTACTGGGTATACGGACCGGCCAATAGATATTGACATCCTTGTTATTGATGGTGTGACCAGCAACACCGAGTTGCTGGAAGTGCCACATCCAAGACTACACTTGCGGAAATTTGCCTTGATGCCGCTCGTTGAGCTTTGGCCAGATTGGAAACACCCGTACTTGCACCTACGGGCAGAAGAGCTGTTGGAACAATGCACGGACCCGGTAGATCCGGTTGTTATTTCGCAGTAAGTCCTTTGTGAATTTCAAACAAGGCCATACCCGCGCTCACGCTAACGTTGAGGCTGTGTTTAGTGCCGAATTGCTTGATTTCAATCACATCGTCACATGCATCTACTACCGCTTGTTGTACACCCATAACTTCGTGGCCAACGACTAAGGCTGTAGGGCCTTGTACCTGATAATTTCTCAAATCTATGCTGTCCTCGGCCTGTTCTAACGCCGCGATGCGAAAGCCTTGTTCTTTTAAGGATTGAATGCACGAGAGGGTATCGTCGACCTTGGTCCACGCTACGGTTTGTGTGGCCCCTATGGCGGTTTTTTCAATCTCATGATGTCCAGGTTCTGGGGTCATGCCGCAGAGGTAGATGTGTTCGGCAAGAAAACAGTCGGCGGTTCGGAACATGGAGCCAACGTTGTGCATGCTTCTAATGTTGTCTAAAATGAGCACCATTGGGGTTTTTCCTGCCTGCGCAAATTCTTCAGGCGTTAATCTTCCCAATTCGTTATTTCTAAGTTTTCTCATCCGATAGACTCTAAGTACATTAGCGTTTCACAAAGAAAGAGATAAATGGCCAAAAAAGCGGGAAAGAAGCAAACACCTATGATGCGTCAATTTGACGAGATCAAAGCAAAGCATCCCGAGGCATTGTTGCTCTTTCGAGTGGGCGATTTCTATGAGACCTTCGGCTCGGATGCCGAGAAGGCATCGAAGACATTGGATATCATCTTGACCAAAAGATCCAACGGCTCCGCCTCGGAGGTCGCTCTAGCTGGATTCCCGCACCATGCGCTCCAAACCTATTTACCAAAATTGGTCAAAGCGGGCCACAGGGTGGCTATCGTAGAGCAGTTGGAGGATCCGAAAACAGTGAAGGGATTGGTCAAGCGCGGTGTGACCGACATGATTACCCCAGGGATGAATCTCAATGCAGATTTACTTTCAGGGAAAGAGCACAATTATTTGGCGGCACTATATCCCGCAAAAAAGGGTCCTTGGGGACTAGCAATCATTGAAGTGAGCACAGGGTCATTTCATTATGCCGAGCACAATGAGGCTGAAATCCTTAGCGCTTTGAGCTCCTACAATCCCAAAGAAATTATTCATCCCCGAGACATGGAGCGTGGACTTCGAAAGAAGTTAGAGGAGGAGTATTACCTCTTTGGTATCGACGCTTGGGCTTGGGAAGAGACCTATGCATTTGAGCAACTCACGACGCATTTTCAAACCAACAGCTTGAGCGGTTTTGGATTAGAAAAGGGAAGTGCAGGTGCGATTGCTGCGGGTGCGGTATTGCACCACTTAAAGCGAAGCGAATACAGTTCGCTGGATCACATCGCCAGTATTTCGCGCATTTCTTTGGACGATTTCATGTGGTTGGACGGATTTACGGTTTCCAACCTGGAACTCTTCGCATCAAATGCACCAGGGGGCACATCGACCCTGGACATTATAGACAAGACCATCAGTCCTATGGGCGGCAGGTTGCTGCGTACTTTCCTCGCTCTTCCGCTGCTCAATACGGAAACTATTACCAAACGTCACAATGCGGTCGAAGCGCTGCTCGAGGAGCCCGACTTGATGGATGCGATATCCGATGCCCTTAAAGGAATGCCGGATATCGAACGCCTATGCAGTCGAGTCGCCACTGGGCGCATCAGCCCTAAAGAGATGGCCAGGTTGCGCGAGGCTTTGAAACAGAGTGCGGCGCTCGTTGAATTGGTCCAAGAAAAATCTTGGGATCATCCTGAGCAGTTGCCCGATGTACTTTCACCCCTACACCGAGAGTTGGCCAATGCTTTGGTGGAAGACCCTACGGCGATCATAGGTAAAGGGGAGGCGTTGCAAAGCACCTATGACACTGAGTTGAGCCGATTGAGAGGCTTGCTTAACGATGCTACAGGAACCCTTGAAGCCATTCGCGCTCGCGAGGCTGAAGCGACAGGTATTCCTTCCTTGAAATTGGCGTTTAATAATGTTTTCGGGTACTATCTAGAGGTTCGAAACTCACATAAAGACAAGGTTCCACAAGAGTGGCACCGCAAGCAAACATTGGTCAATGCAGAGCGCTATATCACCGACGAGCTCAAAAAGTTTGAGGCGGAAGTGCTCGGTGCTGAAGAACAGATCAAAGCCATAGAGCTGCGTTTGTTTGCACACATAGTAGAGAAGACCAAGGAGCATCTAAGTACCCTGCTAATACTTGCTCGTTGGGTGGCAACCACAGATGTACTCTTGAGCTTCGCCGAAGTTGCCAAACGCTACAACTATTGTCGTCCAACTTTTGCAGAAGGGGCCAACATTGAAATCGAGAAGGGTAGACATCCGGTCATCGAGCGCATGCTGCCTGAAGACCAGCCCTACATTGCCAACGGTATCGCCTTGCACCAAGAGGATGCCTCTATAGCCATGATTACCGGCCCTAACATGAGCGGTAAAAGTGCCCTTTTGCGCCAAGTAGCGCTCATTCAGATTCTAGCACAAATGGGGAGTTATGTCCCTGCTGCTGCTGCTTCGTTGCCGATCATAGACCGATTGTTTGTTCGTGTAGGTGCTTCAGACAACCTTAGTAAAGGGGAAAGTACATTCATGGTGGAAATGAACGAGACGGCAACGATTCTAAACAATGTATCCAAGCAGTCTTTGGTGATTCTCGATGAGATAGGTCGCGGTACCTCGACTTTTGACGGGGTCAGTATCGCCTGGGGGATTGCAGAATACTTGCACCAGCACCCGTTTTCACCGCTAGTACTATTCGCTACACACTACCACGAGCTCAATGCGATGGCCAATACCTTCAGCAAGGTGCGCAACTACCATGTAGCTGCGGAAGAGTATCAGGGGGAGATCGTGTTTACGCGTCAACTCAAAGAGGGTGGAACAGCCCACAGCTTTGGTTTACATGTGGCCAAATTAGCAGGTATTCCAGGCTATGTACTCAACAGGGCAGAAAGCGTTTTGAAGGAATTGGAACAGACGAAATCGAAGGGGGAAGGAGCACCCCATACAGCGGCTTCTGGCCAATTGAATTTCTTTACTCTGGACCGTCCTGAATTGGAAGAATTGGCCGATGAAATTGAAAATGTGGATGTTAACCAACTCAAGCCTATAGAGGCTTTGATGCTGCTCAACACCTTCAAGGAAAAACTTTCAAAAAAATAGGCCTTGCTGTTGCAATAAATTAAAAGGGCTGTATATTTGCCCTCCCTAATGCGAAAGTAGCTCAGCTGGTAGAGCACGACCTTGCCAAGGTCGGGGTCGCGGGTTCGAATCCCGTCTTTCGCTCAAAGACCCTCCTTTAAGCGGAGGGTTTTTTGTTGGAGCCCCGGTGGTGGAATTGGTAGACACGCCGGACTTAAAATCCTGTGGACAGTAATGTCCGTGCCGGTTCG
>JBNAAX010000034.1:0-20918 GCA_049631665.1 Schleiferiaceae bacterium | reverse complement strand
ACGGTACTTTGCTGTAGAACGCCTCAAGCACGGCGGGATGGTAGTTGGCTATGGCGCTCCCTGAAGTGCAACATATAGCTACAGGTAGTCCGGTAATCAATGATTCGCCAAGCGCTTGGAATGCCGCACTACGCTCATCGAGCACTGTTCTATGCTCAAGGGCAGGATGTGCCGTGCCGGCGATGATTAAAGGTGTATTTCTAGATCCTGGCGAATAAATGATACGCTTGACCCCTATCTCTACGAGGGCGTCAATGGTCCATTGTGCTATTGCCTTATCTGTTGTCATCGATCTGAATGAGTTCTTTCAGGGCAGAAATCTTGTGTTCTGTCTCCATCCACTCGTCCAAAGGTACGCTGTCTTTGGTAATGCCGCCGCCGGCATAAAATTGGACACCAGATGTGAACCACTGCATGCTTCTCAATAACACAGTTGCGTGTACTTGTTGTTCAAAAAGCCCCAAATAACCTGCGTACAGCGAGCGGTCGTACCCTTCGTATTGGGCAATGAGTTGTTGTGCTTTTTCAGCTGGGGCTCCACAGATGGCGGGAGTTGGATGCAATTCCTCTGCAAGAGATTTTGAATCTAGGGTTTGGTTGTCCGTATTTACCCAAGTAAGTAGGTGCTCTACGGGGCCCGCATTGAATGTGGTTTGTTTGTCGCGGCTAATCTTTCCACCGAAGGCCTTTAGACTGCGGTGTACTTCTTTGGTCACAAATTTCTGCTCTTCGAGTTCTTTGTTTCCCCAACGGGTAGCGTTCTTTAGGCGAGTGCCAGCCAGCGACATGCTGCGGTAGCCTTCTTGGGTACTTTCCAGCAAAACCTCTGGAGAGGCGCCCATCCACGCCCCATATTTAGGATGTTTTATGGCAAACACAGTACACGCTGGGTACGATTTTAAAAGGGCATTGAACGTCTCTTGGGCATTTGCATTGGGACAATCCCAAAAAAACTGTCTGCTCAACACCACTTTTTGAACCACATGCTGCTGAATCTCTTTGATGGCCGATTGGACCATCTCTTGGTATTCCGCAGCACTCTTTTCTTTCGTTTCAGGTTTCGGCTGGACGGCAAAATCGGCCCAGAAATCGTCCGATTCACCTTTGTCCTCGGCAATGTAATGGTTCGCCTCGTTCGAAAACCCACGCAGCACAAAGGTGGCATGTTCAGCATTAGAAGGCCGACAATGTAAACTGCGAATATTTTGATTCGGTATCCGAAGGAGTACTTCAAGCATTATTTGCGCTGTTTGACAAAATTAAGCAGCTTCACCATCGAGATGAGCTCACCTTGCTCATTCTCTACTCGAATGTGGTACAAGTGTGAACTTTTTCCGTGATGAATGCATTCAGCGGTTGCTATAAGTAGGCCTGTGCGCGCACTTTTAACGTGATTGGCGGAAATTTCTGCGCCCAGCGCCATTTCTTTTGAAGGATCAATGAGCATTTGAGAAGCCGCAGAGCCCACGCTCTCCGCAAGTGCAACAGTAGCGCCACCGTGAAGAATACCCATGGGTTGATATACACGCGAATCCACTGGCATTGTGGCAACTAGCTTGCCAGTCGATGGATCAGCATCTACGTATTTTATGTTCAGAGTCTCCATGAGTGTGTCTTTAACAAGACGATTCATGGTCTCTAAAACTTGCTCCTTGCTGGGGGTATTTTTCATTAGGGCTAAATTACTATCCAAATATGGTTTATAAAATCGGTTCGAAAAAAACATCAAATGCCTACGAACACTTAAATTTGCGCTCTTAGTGATAACACAAAAAGAGTAAAAATGATTACTGTAACGTTCCCAGACGGAAATCAGAGATCCTACGAGCCAGGCACAACAGCTATGGATGTTGCGAAAAGTATCTCTCACGGTCTTGCTAGAAATATCTTATCGGGCAGCTACGATGGACAAACCATTGAGTTGAACGATGAATTGACGCACGACGGTACGCTACAGTTTTTTACTTGGAACGATGTAAAGGGCAAAGAGGCCTTCTGGCACAGTTCTGCGCACGTTCTAGCACAGGCTATCCTCCACTTCTATCCGAATGCCCAGTTAACCATTGGTCCGGCTATTGAGAAAGGATTCTATTATGATGTAGATTTCGGAGACAAAAGCATCGGTGAAGGAGATTTTGCGAAGATTGAAAAGCAGATGCTCGAATTTGCTCGTGCCAAATCTGAATTCAAATTGCGTCCTGTGACCAAAGCAGAAGCCCTAGAGGTGTACAAGGACAATCCGTACAAAACGGAATTGATCTCGAACCTTGAAGACGGCACCATCACCTTCTGTGACCATGCAGACTTCACTGACCTCTGTCGTGGTGGACACATTCCGCACACTGGGTATATCAAGGCGGTGAAGATCATGAACGTTGCCGGTGCGTACTGGCGAGGTAATGAAAACAACCCGCAGTTAACGCGTGTTTACGGCATCTCCTTCCAGAAGGCGGGTGAGCTTAAAGAATATTTGGAATTGCTTGAAGAAGCGAAAAAGAGAGACCACCGAAAACTAGGTAAGGAGCTTGAGCTGTTCACTTTTTCTCAACGCGTAGGTCAAGGTCTGCCGCTATGGTTACCAAAAGGTGCAGCACTTCGTGAGCGCCTGGAGAATTTCTTGAAACGCGCTCAAAAGAAAGCAGGTTACGACGGTGTGATTACACCCCACATTGGAAATAAAGAACTTTACGTTTGTTCTGGACACTACGCCAAATATGGTAAAGACAGCTTCCAGCCAATCAATACACCAGAAGAAGGCGAAGAGTACTTGCTCAAACCGATGAACTGTCCGCACCACTGTGAGTTGTACAAAGCAACACCGAAATCGTACAAGGACCTTCCCGTGCGCTTCGCAGAGTTCGGTACCGTATACCGCTACGAGCAAAGTGGTGAATTGCATGGATTGACACGCGTTCGTGGCTTTACGCAAGATGATGCTCACATCTTCTGTACACCGGATCAGCTCAAAGACGAGTTCAAGAATGTAATTGACCTTGTTTTGTACATCTTCAAAACATTGGATTTTACGGATTACGTTGCACAAGTGAGCTTGCGCGATCCTGAGAAACCAGAAAAGTACATTGGGTCGGACGAAAACTGGGTGAAGGCCGAAAGTGCCATCATTGAAGCAGCTGACGAGAAAGGCTTGAATACTGTAGTAGAATACGGTGAAGCAGCCTTCTATGGTCCCAAGCTTGATTTCATGGTAAAAGATGCCCTTGGTAGAAGCTGGCAGCTCGGAACTATTCAAGTAGATTACAACCTGCCCGAGCGTTTCGAACTAGAGTATAAAGGTTCAGACAACGAAAGCCACCGTCCAGTGATGATTCACCGTGCGCCGTTCGGTTCTATGGAGCGTTTCGTAGCGGTACTTCTAGAGCACTGTGGCGGAAACTTCCCGTTGTGGTTAACACCAGAACAAGTGAAGATTTTACCGGTTAGTGACAAATACAATGACTACGCTCAGGAAATAGCACAATTCCTAGAAATTTCCGATATTCGCGCCCTCGTAGACGATCGTAACGAGAAGATTGGCAGGAAGATACGTGACGCAGAAGTGACTAAAATTCCTTACATGTTGATCGTCGGCGAGAAAGAAGCCACAAGCGGGGAACTAAGTGTACGTCGCCACGGCCAAGGAGATTTGGGAACAATGACCCGTGAACAATTTGTAAAAAGCATTGAGGAAGAAATTTCTCAACTTATTGATTAATAGAAGTTTAACTAAAGCAACCGAACACTGAGAAGAGGTAAAAGAAAGCAGCCGAAAGAGAAACTGGCCGCAAATCACAGAACTAACGAACGCATCCGCGTTCCGAAGATTCGCTTGGTAGGTGATAACGTAGAGCCAGGTGTTTACGACACTCGTCAAGCTCAGCGCATGGCAGAAGACATGGATTTAGATTTGGTGGAAATTTCGCCAAAAGCTGACCCACCGGTATGTAAAATCATCGATTACAGCAAATTCATGTACGATCAACGCAAAAAGCAAAAGGAACTTGCTGCTAAGGCTGTGAAGGTGGTTATTAAAGAAATTCGTTTCGGACCGAACACCTCAGATCATGACTACGAATTCAAGAAGAAACACGCTATTGAATTCTTGCAGAGCGGAGCGAAAGTGAAGGCATTTGTCTTCTTCCGTGGACGTTCGATTGTTTTTAAAGACAAAGGAGAAATCTTGTTGTTGCGTCTTGCTCAAGACTTGGAAGAATACGGAAAAGTAGAGCACATGCCATCGATGGACGGTAAGAAGATGAACATCACCATTGCTCCTAAGAAATAGAAGTTACTCCAAATAAATACAGTTGAATCATGCCAAAGATGAAAACTAAATCCAGTGCAAAGAAGCGTTTTAAGCTGACAGGCTCTGGTAAGATCAAAAGAAAGCACGCTTTCAAGTCACACATCTTGACCAAGAAAGCAACTGATCAGAAGCGTCGTTTGACAAAATCTGGTTTGGTTTCTGATTCTGATGCCAAAAACATCAAGAATCAATTGGGAATGAAGTAATTCCCAGAGTTAGTTAATAACCCTGTGCTCGGTAACTAAACCTTCTTGTAACAGTAGAAGTACCGCTCACAAAAAATTAAACAATTATGCCACGTTCAGTAAATGCTGTTGCTTCAAGAGAGCGCAGAAAAAAATTGATGAAGCACGCCAAAGGTTACTTTGGTCGTCGCAAAAACGTTTGGACGGTAGCAAAGAATGCTGTTGAGAAAGGTCTTCAGTACGCTTACCGCGACCGTAAAAACAAAAAACGCACATTCCGCGCATTGTGGATTCAGCGTATTAACGCTGGTGCACGTATGCACGGTATGTCTTACTCACAATTCATGGGTAAGGTGAAAAAAGCGAACATTGAATTGAACCGTAAGGTTTTGGCAGATTTAGCCATGAACCACCCTGAAGCGTTCAAAGCGATCGTTGATAAGGTGAAGTAATAATCTTTTGGAGTACTTTTTAAACGCCTCGTTCCTTTGGAGCGGGGCGTTTTTCATTACCCTACTTTGAAATTAGGCGGTGTCCCTGGTACATGTAGATGCGCATCTCCCCTTTTGGCAAAGGAATAGTTTCAATAATCTCCGTGTCCAATTCCGGTAACTCGTGTGCGTAACACCACTTCTGATTGCCGTTATCACGCCATTTTCCGGGGAGCTCAACCTCTTTTGGAACGACATTAATGTAATCGAACAAACCTGCGATTTCGTGATGAACGGGTTCGGCAATGATTTCATTGGGTTTGCCTTGCTGCACCAATTTTCCGCCACGGATGACCCAAAGCGTATCGGCAACAAAGAGGGCATCGGCTGGGTCGTGTAGCACCAAAAGTGCGGCACAGCCTTCTCTTTTAATCATTGCCTTAAAATCCATCAGAATGAGCGACTTCGTCCTCAAGTCCAGCTGTGCCAAACTCTCGTCCATCAATAGTAACGGTGGACTTCCTGCCATCGCCTTTGCAATACTCACACGCTGACGCTGACCGCCACTGAGCGTTCGCACCTTTTGACCGCTGTAAGCTTGCAAGTGCATTGCTGCCTTGAGCTCCTCTACGCGTGCTTCTTTGTCCTCTGTATCCATTCTAAGTATATGATGACCGATATTGTCTTCTAGGCTGAGCATGCTCTGTAAGTCGTCGAGCTGTGGTACCCAACCCGCCTTAGTCTCATCAAGAACCAAGCGCTTCTTGCGCGTTTCTACCTCCTTTCCAGCAATAATCACCTTCCCATCTCCAGGGTCCAACTCACCACGCAAAAGACGCATCAAAGTGCTCTTACCAGCACCAGAGGGACCAACGATCACTACAATCTCCCCTGGAGCAATAGAAGCATTGCCAAAGTCAAATTTTAACTCGTCGTACGCGAAGCGCAGTTCCTGAAATTCTAAGAGTGGTTTTGCCATATGGGGAAGTAACAAAAAAACCGCCCCATAGTTGGGGCGGTTTGAAACTATTTAAAGCCTTTTCTTACAAATGGATTACCTCGTCGTAAGCTGCTGCTGTCGCCTCCATAAATGCCTCACTGAGGGTTGGGTGCGGGTGAACAGCCTTAAGGATTTCATGACCAGTAGTCTCTAGCTTGCGTGCGAGGACTGCCTCAGCGATCATTTCTGTAACATTTGATCCAATCATGTGAGCGCCAAGTAGCTCACCGTATTTTGCATCAAAGATTACTTTGATAAAACCGTCCTTGTGGCCGGAAGCAGATGCTTTACCTGAAGCAGAGAACGGGAACTTACCTACTTTAAGATCGTAACCCGCTTCTTTTGCCGCTTTCTCCGTCATACCTACTGAAGCTACTTCAGGGAAACAGTATGTACATCCTGGGATGTTGCCATAATCTAGTGGTTCGACGTTGTGACCTGCAATTTTCTCTACACAAAGGATACCTTCAGCTGAAGCAACGTGCGCCAATGCTGGACCTTTTACGATATCACCGATAGCGTAATATCCTGGAACCGTAGTTTGGTAGTAGTCGTTGACCATAATGCGACCGCGATCGGTTGCAATACCTACGTCTTCTAGACCAATACCTTCTACGTTCGGTGCAATACCTACAGCAGAAAGAACGATGTCCGCATCAAGCACTTCTTCGCCTTTCTTCGTTTTCACCGTCACCTTACAACCGTCGCCTGAGGTATCTACCCCGGTTACCTCTGAGCTCGTCATTACTTTAATACCGCTCTTCTTAAAGGTACGCTCGAGTTGCTTACTTACTTCTTCGTCTTCCAATGGAACGATGTTCGGCAAGTACTCCACAACAGTTACATCAGTACCCATGCTGTTGTAGAAATAGGCGAATTCAATACCAATGGCACCTGAACCTACAACCACCAATTTCTCAGGCTGCTTGTCCAAGGTCATCGCCTGGCGGTAACCAATGATCTTCTTGCCGTCTTGTGGCAAAGAAGGAAGCTCGCGCGAACGAGCACCAGTTGCAACAATGATGTGGTTCGCAGAATAAACAGTCTCTTTACCGTCCTCAGCAGTTACTGCCACTTTCTTTCCTGGCTGAACCTTACCGAATCCGTCGATGACTGTGATTTTATTTTTCTTCATCAAGAACTGGACACCACCGCTCATACCGTTAGCCACCTGACGTGAACGGTTTACTACAGCGTTGAAATCCTTGTCGTACTCGCTCACCTTGATACCAAAGTCTTCTGCGTGCTTCACGTATTCAAATACTTGAGCACTCTTTAGTAGAGCTTTGGTAGGGATACAACCCCAGTTAAGACAAACGCCTCCTAGATTTTCTTTTTCTACTACAGCGGTTTTCAATCCCAACTGCGATGCGCGAATTGCGGTTACATAACCACCCGGGCCTGAGCCCACTACAATTACGTCAAAATCCATTTCTGATGTGTTTAAAATGAGCGTGCAATTTAATACCCAATTCCTTAACTCTTACGGACTGCAATGCAGGATATCTCCACATTTACATTTTTAGGCAAAGTTTTTACCGCCACCGTCTCTCTAGCAGGATATGGAGGACTAAAATGACGCGCATAAATTTCATTCACCTTAGGAAAATGGTCCATGCTGCTCAGGAAAATCGAGGTCTTCACGACGTTATTAAAATCGGACCCTGCTGCTAGAAGAACGGCTTGTAAATTTCGCATCACACGCTCGGTTTCTACTTCAATCGAATCCAGCTCCAATTCCCCGGTATGTGGATCCATGGCAATCTGACCCGAGGTGAAAATCATGTTTCCAACCTCTACTCCGGCGCTATACGGTCCAATGGCCGGTGCCAAGCCCTTTCCTTCAATCGCTTTTTTCATAACTCTGATTTATTCAGAATTCAATTTAGCTCATATTTGCAGTATGAAGGTGCTCCTCATTGACAATTACGACAGTTTTACCTACAACCTTGTCCATTACTTAGAAAAAATGGACGTGGAGGTTGAGGTGGTTCGTAACGACCAAAACATACCTTCGCTCGAGGCTTTAGACGCATTGGTGCTTAGTCCCGGACCGGGTTTGCCTAAAGAGAGTGGTAAGCTCATGGACGTCATTGCTAACGCTTATGGTAAAAAGCCCATTCTTGGTATCTGCCTCGGTATGCAGGCACTTGCAGAACACTCAGGAGCGAAGCTTTACAATAGAGATGGCGTGATGCACGGCAGAACTGCAGAACTTCAAAACATTAGGGAAAGCGTATTGCTAGAAGATGTGCAGGACCTAACCGTTGGGCTATACCACAGCTGGGCCATCGTTGCTGAAGGATTACCAAAAGATTGGAAAGTTTGCGCAACAGCCATGAATGACCGCGCACCTATGGTCATGGAAAACCGTACGAAGAAGGCTTACGCCGTCCAATTTCATCCGGAGAGCATACTCACGGTTGAAGGTTTCAAGATGATGAAAAATTGGGTCCAGTCGCTCTCTTAGAAGTCAATGGCCGTACGGCGACGCTGGGCTTTTACTTGACGGAATTGCTGATTCTTTAAATTGATCCCAACCATGTAGGAACGGGTCGAACCAAAAGGTACCCAGGTAAAACGCATTTCCCAACAGTGCAAATCACGAACGGCATTAATATTTGTAAATGCGATGCTGCGTTCTGCAAAATCAATACCTGTTCTGTAGTTGATGCTCCAGTTATCTGTCGGGCGGTAACTTCCAGACATGCTCAATGAGTGGGCAGCAAATTCATTGACAAACATGGGGCGATCACTGCCTTCCTCTCCGGCTTCGACTTGGGTTACAAAGCGTACGTCATAGTTCAATCGGATGTCCCAGTCTTGGCGCAGTGCCACCAAACCGTCGTAGCGGTAATAGTCGATATCACCTTGAGTGAAACTGCCACCGCGCTGCTCGGGCACGACCGCATCGCGACGGTTGTCTCGGTTGCTCTTTAAAGAAGTACTTGCCGAGAATTGAGAGGTGCGGTGAACCATTAACCCCTGCCCTTCGCGGGCTGCTAAGATGGGCTGTCTATCCCCTTCCTCAGTATAACTATAGGGGTCAAATTGACCCTGGTAGCTCAGTCTTAACTTCTTGTTGAATAGAGAACTCTGCGCCGTAAGACGCACGATGTTCCAATTGTAACCGTCTTGGGCTGCTAGATTATAATTCGTGCTAAAATTAAAACGCTCCAAAAGTTTCACCTTGGTCAATTCTCCTGTTGTATCGCCACGGGCGACCATCTTAGCTTCCACATTGTTGTCGAGGTTCAAAGAAATCGAACCGTTCGAACCCCTACCCGGCGAACCGTATAGAAACCCAGTGTATCGGTTGTAATAAAGCTGATTGTCGAGCGTATCTGCAAAGGTTTGGTAGTACCCCCAGAATGGATCACCAAAATCAGGACGGTAATTCAAGCTTGCCCTTGGGGTAATCATATGACGTACTGCTTTAACCGGTCCCTTAGAGATTTGAAAGGTTCCATAAATCTTCGTGTTCATCGAGGCGCTCACCCCAAAATCTCTAACCGCTTGAAACCCATTGATGGTATCTACGACCGAAGCCTTGTTCAACGTGCTGTCAAAGGCATAATCATACTGCTGGAAGTACCAGCGCTCTGTATAATTCGCACTTGGATTAAAGGTGATGTACTTTAGAATTTTACCGTTTGTACTCAAACTCGTGGTGTGCTTTACTCCGTATTGACCGTATTCTCTGAGTACATCGCTGAAATCGTATCCGGATGTACTATCTAGGTCTGTGGCTATGGTTCCTAAGTTACCCTTGACTCTACCTTCAGCCACCGAGCTGTAGTTCATACCCACCTTGTCGTACCATTGGCTCTTTCCGTCGTTGGTCTTCAAGGGGAAGAAACGAGGAACATTAAGAGAGGCTTTCGGCAGATTAGTGGTAAAGCTCTGCGTACCGTTGTTTTGACTGTGATTTCCGCTGACCGTTAGATTCGCACGACCAAATTTTTGGTTGTAGGTAATGCTCGAATTCATCGTATTGTTCGTGGTCGTCATCGTCCCATTCATCAAATCTTCGGCATTAGCGGCGTTCTTGAAGAAGTTGGGGTTCTGTAGATTGATTCGTGCGTTAAACTTCCGAGTTGGATGCGCTTTAGGGTCTTGGGTATGGGACCATTTGATGCTAAAGTTGTTTGATTCCGAGTAGCGTCCAAACGGCTCATAGATTTTTAATCCGCGTTTTACATTTCGAAAACTGTAACTGAAGTTTCCAGAATACTTATAGCGCTTTTTATAGTTTGTCGTTGCTGCCAATGCCCACGAACCTCTGAGATAGATATCTCCGCGTAGCTCAAAGTTCATGTAGTCATTTATGGGAAAGTACCATCCACCATTCACGAGGCCAAGACCTTGTGTCGGAGAATTCTGAAAAGAAGGCATCAGCAGTCCCGAAATATCTGGTTTTTCAATGTTCGTTGGAAAGTAACCGTACGGGATAACTAGTGGCGTTGGAATTCCGAAAAACTCAAAATGCGCGGGACCTGTGATGATACGTTCACCCATCACCACTTTGCTTTTACCCGTTTTAATCTGAAAATGCGGCTCTTCATGCGAACATGTGGTAAAGCCTGTACCCGCCATGTAGAGCGTATTAGAATCGACTTTTTTTACCGCATCGCCGTTCAAAAAGTTTTGCCCTTCCTGGGTAAGAAGCGCCTTGATCTTGGCTTTTTCGGTGGACCAATTGTACCGGATCTCACTTAAGTAGAAGGTCTTGCCACTCTCGACAAACACCGGTTGTTGGGTCATCTCCCCAGACGGTAGTTTGTAGCCTTTGGCCTCTACCAATTGGTCTTTCCAGTAAATCTTGGCATAACCGGCTTGTAGGGTTGTTTCGCCAAATACAATGTTCACATTGTTAAACAATTCTACGGTGCCGTCTTCTGCATTACTAACAATGGAATCTTCGGCGGTATAGGCAATAGGTCTGTCCTGCGCGCTACCTGAAAATGGTGCACAACATGTGAGCAAAAAAAGCAGAATCGTAAGCCTCCTAACCACGCAGGTATGTAATTTGCATTGTAAGATTCAAAGGTAAAACGAACAATCGTCTCAGTTGGTATGAATACAGGAAGTTATAAAGGTTTACGGATCGCCGCTCTAGCGCTATTGATGACAGTAACTGCTGCCTTCAATCCAAGACCATTTGCCCAAGATGACGAAGGTGTAAATATCATTGTAATAGACCCTGGCCATGGAGGAAAAGATCCTGGAAACCTGGGTACCGGCCGATATAAAGACCGCGAAAAAGACGTGAGCTATGATGTCAGTGTGCTCGTTAAACAGTACATCGAGCAATATTTGCCAGATACCAAAGCCATTTTAACCCGCAACGACAACGAATTTGTAGAGCTATACCAGCGTACTGTTTTTGCCAATAGAGCCAACGCAGACCTGTTCATTTCCATTCATTGTAACGCCAATGATAGTAAGGCTGCTTACGGTACCGAAAGTTTTGTTTTAGGGATGGGTGAGCGCGACCAGCGTTTAAACAAAACCGCACAACTTGAGAACGCGGCACGACTACTAGAAGACAACTGGGAAAGCAACTATGAAAAATTGGACGCCTCCAATCCGGCAGCAGTAATTGCACTTCGCGCTTACCAAGATGCCTTCTTAGAACAAAGCATCAGCATTGCCGATGAAATCCAGAACCAGTTTGAAAGTCGCGTGAAACGTCGCAATCGCGGTGTTAAACAGCAGCCGCTGGCGGTTTTGAGGGGATCGACAATGCCTGCAGTTCTCGTCGAGTTAGGATTTTTAACGAATCCAGGTGAGGAAGATTTCTTGCAAAGCACTCGGGGCAAAGAGCTGCTTGCAAGTGCTGTATACCGCGCCATTAAATCATATAAACTTAAGAGAGAAAGTCGCGATGCCATCCTGCGTGAAGAAAGTATCTTTGATGAAGTATTTGATGCTGTTATCGAGGACACCAGTGCGGATGCGCCCGCAGAAAGTGCGCCCGAGCCTGAGATAAATCAGGTAGAGGTTACTGCTCCAGCACCATCAAATGCTGTGTATTACAGCGTACAAATTGCGGTGAGCAGAAATGATTTACCGCTTCTTCCAGAAAATTTCATGGGGCTTACGG
This sequence comes from Schleiferiaceae bacterium, assembly GCA_049631665.1. Lineage (GTDB taxonomy): Bacteria > Bacteroidota > Bacteroidia > Flavobacteriales > Schleiferiaceae > UBA10364. The sequence continues at coordinate 8,893 of JBNAAX010000034.1, read as the reverse complement.
ACGTTTATAGAACAGATGTGTACGGTTTATACAAATACTTTTACGGTAAAGTCAGTTCCTTCAAGGAAGCCGAAGCCATGAAAGCCACGGCAACCGCGCATTACCCGGACGCTTACATAGTAGCTTTTGAAGGGTCAAAGAAAATTGATGTAAAAGAGGCCAAGAAAATTGCCCCTTAGTGTAACTTAGAAGCAAAAGGAAAAAACCTGTGAAAACTGAATTTAAAATTGGGATTGCTTTAGTACTTAGTGTCATGCTGCTGTACTGGGGTATCAATTACATGAAAGGCGAAGATGTTTTCTCAAAGCAGGATAAGTTTTATGTGGTTTACGAGAACACCCAAGGCCTTCTTCCAACCTATCCGGTGACGGTCAATGGTTTCAAAATCGGCCAAGTAAGCGATATCAAATTCATGCCAGACGGCAGCCAAGATCTTGTTGTAGAGTTAAAAATTACCGGTGACTTCCCTGTAACGAAGAACACCGTCGCTAAAATCTACTCTTCAAGCATTATGGGTGAAAAGAGCATCTCTTTATTCACCAAACATGGCGAACCGCTTGCTTTGAGCGGCGACACATTACTCGCGGATACAGAGCGTGACTTAACTGAAGAAGTAAATATGCAGCTTGCTCCTATCAAAGCGAGAACGGAGGAGCTCCTAGGAACGCTTGATACGGTTATTGGCTTGGCTTCAGGATTCTTGGATGAGAGAACCTCAGAAAACTTCAAATCGACCTTTGAGAGCATTGAAAAAACTTTTGAAAGTGTTCAGCAAAGTGCGGCTGAAATCAGTGATTACTTGTCAACCAACAAGGAAAACTTTGACGCTATTAGCACAAACTTTCGAACGCTGAGCGAAGAATTGGCATCCAAGGGTGATGACATCAGTAAGACCATCTCAAATGTTGAGGCCATATCAGACTCTTTGGCGAATGCCAGGCTCACTGAGACTGTAAACAATGTAGAAAGCATCACCGCGCGTTTTGATGAGCTGTTAGCAGAGTTGCAGAATGGACAGAGCTCAGCTTCAAAGCTAATCACTGACGATGAAGTATACACGAATCTTATCGAAGCGACTAACAGCCTGAATAGATTATTGTTAGACATCAAGTACAACCCGAATAAGTACCTCCACGTCAGCGTGTTTGGTACCCGAACTCGATACACAGAACAAGAGATTCAAGCCATCGAACAAAAGCTTGATGAAAAAGACGGCAACTAATCCATGCAATTCCTACCCAATGTCATTTTCGTAGCGTTATTAGGCGGCGCCATTTTTTGGTTCTCAAAAAATGTTGGCCGTATTCGCCGTAACATATTGCTAGGACGGGATGTAGATCGCTCAGACAATGCGTCGGGCAGACGAGCAAACATGCTTAGGGTCGCTTTTGGACAAAGTAAAATGCAAGCCAGACCGATTGCTGGTTTCTTTCACTTTATCATCTACGCGAGCTTTTTGATTATCAATATCGAGGTACTCGAAATTATCATTGACGGCATCTTTGGCACCCACAGGTACTTTGCACATTTTTTAGGCGGCGCTTACGATGTCATTATTTCATTCTTCGAGATTCTGGCTGTGGCCACTATTGTAACCGTTGTCATTTTCTGGTGGAGAAGAAACGTGAGTAAGCTGGATCGATTTCATAAGCCAGAGATGGAAGGATGGCCCTTCAAAGACGCCAACATCATACTTTACATCGAAGTTGCACTCATGTTCGCCTTATTGAATATGAATGCGGTAGAAGAAAACTTCACCTCAAGCGAGCATAGCTTCATCGTGAGTCACAGCATAGCGCCTTTGTGGTCCGGCCTTAGCGACAGTGGCCTTCATTTGATGGAACGATTCTTCTGGTGGATCCATATCGCAGGAATTCTTGCCTTCTTGAATTACCTGCCCTTCTCCAAGCATTTCCACATCATACTTGCCTTTCCAAATACCTATTACGCAAATCTCGAAGCGAAAGGAAGGTTTGCCAACAATGCCACTGTGACCAAAGAGGTCAAGCTCATGATGGATCCTACGGCTGATCCTTTCGCAGCGCCGCCATCCGAAGGGCCGATAGAAAAATTTGGAGCAAAAGATGCCATGGACCTAAGCTGGGTCAATCTTTTAAACGCTTACACCTGTACGGAATGCGGCCGTTGTACGAGTGAATGCCCTGCCAACCTCACCGGTAAAAAATTAAGTCCGCGTAAAATCATGATGGATACCCGTGATCGTATAGACGAGATCGGTAAAAACATCGAAACCAACGGCGAATTCAAGGAGGACGGAAAAACACTCCTTGGCGATTATATCACACAAGAAGAACTTTGGGCATGTACCTCATGTAATGCCTGTGTTCAAGCTTGTCCAGTTGATATAGATCCTTTGAATATCATCATGCAACTCCGTAACTTCGCCACAATGGAAGAGAGCAGTGCACCAGCCGAGCTCAATGCCATGATGACGAACGTCGAGAACAATGGAGCGCCATGGCCATTTTCACAAATGGACAGAGCCAATTGGATCAACGAATAGCACCAAAACAACCCAAATACAAACAGTAATTCTTTAAACGCGTTAAAACACACACATGGAAAAAAGCGCAAATGCCCACATCGACAACCTATTACGCGAAGCATCTGAAGACGGCCAGCTGATCAGCCCAATGCTGCCTGAAGAAATCAAGAATTACCTTATCGACATTGATGGCACCATCTGTGACGATATACCAAACGAGGAACCGGAGCGCATGGCTACAGCGAAGTTGTACCCAGATGCGTTGGATACCTTGAACAAGTGGTACGATGAAGGTCACGTAATTACCTTCTTTACCTCCCGTACAGAAGACCACCGTAAAGTCACTGAAAAGTGGCTGAAAGAAAACGGCTTCAAATGGCACGGTCTACTAATGGGTAAACCGCGCGGTGGAAACTACCACTGGGTAGACAACCACATTGTACGTGCTACTCGTTACACCGGTAAATTTACCGACCTAGTAGATAAAGAGACCACTATTCAAGTCTTCGAAGACTAAACACTTTACCTAACTCTATCACATCAAATTATGACCACCTTCTCAGTACCTACACTTGCACAAATGAATGCCTCTGGCCAAGCGCCGGAAGTACTGTTTTGGGTAGGCTGTGCCGGTAGTTTTGATGATAGAGCGAAGAAGATTACCAAGGCTATGGCGAAAATCTTACACCACTGTGGTGTAAGCTTCGCCGTTCTTGGTACTGAAGAAGGCTGTACAGGCGATCCAGCAAAACGTGCCGGGAATGAATTCCTGTTCCAAATGCAAGCCATGATGAACATCGAAGTTCTCAACGGCTATGGAGTGAAACACATTGTTACTACCTGCCCTCACTGCTTCAACACATTAAAAAACGAATACCCTGAACTCGGTGGCGAGTACAAGGTGGAACACCACAGTCAATTTCTTAACGGACTGCTCAAAGAAGGCCGATTGAAAGTTGAGGGTGGTCAATTCCGTGGTAAGAAGATTACCTTCCACGATCCTTGTTACCTCGGTCGTGCAAACGACGAATACGAAGCGCCGCGTGCTCTGTTAGAAAAACTCGACGTAGAACTCAAAGAGATGCGCCGTTGCAAGCAAAAAGGCCTGTGCTGTGGTGCTGGGGGTGCACAGATGTTTAAAGAAGCTGAAAAAGGCGATGCCGAAATCAATCATGTACGTGCAGACGAAGCCTTAGAAACCGAGGCCGAGATTGTGGTGGCAGGTTGTCCTTTCTGTAATACCATGCTTACCGACGGTGTCAAGAACCGTGAAAAAGAGCAAGAAGTGCAGGTATTGGACCTCGCAGAAATGATTGCACTCGCTGAAGATCTATAATTATGGGAATGCACACGATGAATCCAGAATCGCGCATGTGGTTCTACGGCCTAAAAACCCCCATGAGTGCCGCTCAAGCAGAGGAACTCAGAGGAATCATGGATGAATTCGTAGGTGGCTGGAAGGCCCATGGCGCCCAGCTAGCAGCAGCGTACCGGATCATTGCCGATCAGTTTCTAATCATTGCCGTCGATGAGTCCCAGCAACAAGCCACGGGATGTAGTATCGACAAAAGCGTTCACTTGCTTCAAGAGTTTGGCGCCAAGCACCACCAAGACTTTTTCAATCGCATGCTCGTGCACGTGATGGAGAATGGAACATTTACCTCCTACTCTACTTCAGAATTGAAAGACGCGATTGCCGAAGGAAAAATTGGCCCTAAGACCCAAATCATGAATACGACCGCGGCTACTTTACAAGAGAGCGGGATGGGAACATTAGACCTAGCCGACAGCTGGGCTGCGAAATACCTGTAGTTTTAGAATATCGCGCTTGCGATCTCGTAGATATTCTTGCTTTTACCCATACTGTAGTAGTGCAGCACCGGAACTCCTGCATCTTTTAGCTCTTTACTCTGCTGGATACACCATTCTATACCCACCTGGCGAACCTCAGCATTGTCCTTACACTTCAATACCTCAATGGCTAGTGTATCGGGTATATCTACATGGAAAATCTGCGGTAGAATACTCAATTGGCGATTGGTTACCAATGGTTTCAAACCCGGTACAATAGGCACTGTTATGCCTGCCTCACGACATTTATCCACAAAGGCAAAGAACTTGCTGTTGTCGAAGAACAGCTGGGTCACAATATAATCTGCACCAGCTTCCACTTTCGCTTTTAGATAGTCAATATCAATATTTAATGAAGGAGCTTCAAAGTGCTTTTCTGGATATCCAGCTACACCGATACAAAAGTCTGTCGCCATAGAGTTCTGTAAATCTTCATCCAAGTAGTTACCTTGATTAAGATCATTGATTTGCTTCACTAAATCAATAGCAAAATTGTTACCGTCTGGCTTTGGTGTGAAGTAGCTCTCCCCTTTTGCCTGATCACCACGAAGAGCCACCACGTTCTCGATCCCAAGGAAGTTGAGATCAATGAGTACGTTCTCCGTGTCCTCCTTGGTAAATCCACCACAAAGCACATGCGGTACAGCCTCCGTTTGGTAACGGTGCATCAAGGCAGCACAAATCCCTACCGTGCCAGGACGCTTGCGTACTACCTTTTCCTGTAACAGACCATTAGGCAAACGCTTGTACACCGTTTCCTCGCGGTGATAGGTCACGTCAATAAATGGCGGCTTGAATTCCATCAACGGATCAATGTTATCGAAAATCTCTTGAGCCTTCTGACCTTTAAGTGGCGGTAAGATTTCAAAAGTGAATTCACACCCCTTGGCGTTAGCTAGTATATCAGTAATCTTCATATCAATAATTTAAGTTTGGAGCCAACCATTTTTCTGCAAGCTCCAAGGAAATGCCACGCATTTTAGCATAGGCTTCTACTTGATCCTTGGCCAATTTTCCCACGGCGAAATATTTGCTTTCCGGATGAGCGAAGTAATACCCGCTCACACTTGCCGCGGGGTACATGGCGAGGCTTTCAGTCAATGACATTCCTATTTCCTCAGCCTGCAACAGCTCAAAAATGGTCTCTTTATCCAAGTGGTCTGGACATGCTGGGTATCCTGGAGCAGGACGTATCCCGCTGTACTTTTCTGCAATTAGATCGTCATTGGTGAGCTGCTCATCCGGTGCGTACCCCCAGAACTCACGACGCATGCGAAGGTGAAGGTATTCTGCCAATGCTTCGGCCAATCGATCCGCCAATGCCTTTAACATCAATGCGTTGTAATCGTCCATAGCCTCTTCGAAGCGCTTCAATGGACCTTCCATATCCAAGCCTGCTGTCACTGCGAAACATCCTACATAATCTTGCACACTTCCTTCTGGAGCGACAAAATCTGCAAGACTTTGGAACTTAGACTTCTCTCCCGTCTGACGCAGGGCATAGAAACTACCTAATTCCCCATTTTCGCCAAGCTTAATTTCTTCACCAGCACTGTTGGCAGGGAAAATACCGTACGCTGCCTTGAGCGTCAGCCATCCGCCCTTCTTGATGTCACGAAGCATGGCCTGCGCATCTTTAAAGAGCTTCTTGGCTTCTTCACCCACCACATTATCCTCGAGAATTCGCGGGTACTTTCCAAAGAGCTGCCAGGTCTGGAAGAACGGCGTCCAGTCGATGTATGGAATGACATCAGCTACAGCAATATCGTGCACCTGTCTGCTGCCAATGAATTTTGGCATGGAAACAGTGCTTTTATCAAAGACCAATTTTGGTTTGTTCTGCTGGGCAAATTGGAAAGGCACCAAAGCTTTGCGCTCGCGTTGCTTCGCATACCCTTCTCTCACTTTTTCAAGCGAGGCTTTCTCTTGCAATACATAAGTAGGTCCTTCGCTTGAAAGCAGCTTGGAACTCACACCTACTGCACGGCTGGCATCGCTTACATGCATTACCGCACCGCTGTACTCTGGATCAATCTTCACCGCAGTATGCGCTCTTGAAGTGGTCGCGCCACCAATAAGCAATGGGATGTGCATATTCATGCGCTCCATTTCCTTGGCGATATGGATCATTTCATCCAGGGACGGGGTAATCAATCCACTGAGTCCTAAGATGTCTACTTGGTGCTCCTGAGCAGCTTGTAGAATCTTCTCTGGCGGCACCATCACCCCAAGGTCAATGATTTCAAAGTTGTTACATGCGAGTACCACACCCACAATGTTTTTACCGATATCGTGTACATCGCCTTTTACCGTAGCAAGTAAGACTTTACCGGCGCTCGAGCTGCCGCCCTCCGCCTTCTCGGCTTCTAGGTAAGGCAGAAGATAGGCCACCGCCTTTTTCATCACGCGGGCACTCTTCACTACCTGGGGTAAGAACATTTTCCCTTCCCCAAAAAGATCACCTACGACATTCATTCCGTCCATCAACGGACCTTCGATCACTTCTAATGGGCGCGCGAACTGCTGGCGTGCTTCCTCGACATCTTCGTCAATGAATTCGGTAATCCCCTTAATGAGGGCATGCCCTAAACGCTTTGCAACGGGCTCATTACGCCACTCAAGGACCTTCGCCTCGTCTTTAACGGTGTCTTCCACGGTCTGTGCAAATTCGAGCAATCGTTCTGTCGCATCGTCTTTACGATCGAGAAGTACATCCTCGATGTAAGTCATTAATTCTTTATCTACTTCCTCGTAAACCTCAAGCATCGTTGGGTTCACAATCCCCATACTCATTCCGTTCTGAATAGCGTGGTACAAGAAAGAAGCATGCATAGCCTCTCTAACAGTATTATTTCCGCGGAAGCTGAAGCTTACGTTACTCACCCCACCACTTACTTTGGCGTACGGAAGGTTTTCACGGATCCATTTGGTCGCACGGAAAAAGTCCAATGCGTTTAAGCGGTGCTCCTCCATACCCGTAGCTACAGGGAAAATATTCGGATCGAAAATGATGTCTTCTGGTGGGAAGCCTACTTTCTCGGTGAGTACCTTGTAAGAACGCTCACAGATTTCAATGCGACGCTCGTAGTTATCTGCTTGGCCATCCTCATCAAATGCCATAACAATGACTGCCGCACCGAAGCGCTTGATGTTGGTGGCTTGATGGATGAATTCTTCTTCACCACCCTTCAAGGAAATGGAATTAACCACACATTTTCCTTGGACACACTTCAATCCTGCCTCGATGATCTCCCATTTGGAAGAGTCAATCATGATAGGAATGCGTGCGATATCCGGTTCTGCAGCAATAAGGTTTAAGAAGGTCGTCATGGCTTCTACCCCATCGATCATCCCTTCATCCATATTCACGTCCAAGATTTGAGCGCCCCCTTCGACTTGGTCGCGTGCAATATCCAAGGCTTCGTCAAATTGACGCTCCTTGATCAAGCGCAAAAACTTACGCGAACCCGTTACGTTCGTACGCTCACCAACGTTTACAAAGTTGGTCTCCTCAGTAATTACGAGTGGTTCTAACCCACTCAGGCGCATAGGACGCGGTGGAAGGTTAGTGCTCATAGGTTCTTGGGCTGTAATTTTTAGATAAGTCAGCAATTGCTTTGATGTGTGCCGGAGAAGTTCCACAGCAACCGCCAATGATATTGATCAAGTTCAAATCCAAATAATCTTTTATTTGCGCAGCCATCTGCTCTGGTGTTTCGTCGTATTCACCGAAAGCATTTGGCAATCCTGCATTTGGGTGTGCACTAACAGCAAACGGGGCTTTGGCATCTAATGTTTGCAGATAAGGCATTAATTGTTTGGCACCCAAGGCACAATTCAAACCAACACTTAGTAACGGAGAGTGGCTTACAGAGATTAAGAACGCCTCAGTAGTTTGACCGCTAAGGGTACGTCCAGACGCATCTGTAATGGTTCCGCTCAACATGATTTCAACATCTCTTCCGCTAGCTTCAATAGCATCTTGAGCTGCAAACAGTGCAGCCTTTGCATTGAGGGTGTCAAAGACAGTTTCAATTAGAAGGATATCTACACCTGCTTGAATAAGAGCTTCACATTGCTCGAAATAGGTCTTCTTGAGATCGTCAAAGGTCACTGCTCGGTAGCCCGGGTTATTGACATCAGGACTTAATGATGCAGTCTTATTTGTAGGCCCTACAGAACCTGCAATGAATTTAGGTCCCTGACCGCCTGCCGCCTGATAGCGCTCGATAGCATGACGTGCGCAAGCCACGGCCTGTACGTTGAGTTCTTCTACGAGATTACTCATGTGGTAATCTTCCATAGAAATAGAATTCGCATTGAAGGTATTGGTCTCCAATATATCAGCGCCAGCCTCTAAATATGCCAAGTGAATATCTTCAATGGCTTGAGGCTGCGTAAGAACCAAAAGGTCGTTGTTGCCTTTTAGAGGATGTGCATACTCCTTGAATCGTTCGCCACGATAGTCTTCTTCCTCAAACTTATACGCTTGAATCATGGTACCCATGGCACCGTCTAAAACCAGAATTTTTTCTT